>CAMBDT010000010.1 GCA_945865395.1 Acidimicrobium ferrooxidans DSM 10331
GTCGTCTTCGCGATCGATCGAAACTTCTTGGCGCACGAAAACCTCGCCTTCATCGAGTTTCTCAACAACACGCATGATGCAAACACCCGTCTTTTCATCACCTGCCAAAATTGCGCGCTCAACTGGCGCCGCCCCTCGCCATCGAGGCAAGAGCGAAAAATGCACATTGATCATCGGCACATGCGACAAAACTTCGATCGGTATCAATTCACCAAAAGCCACAACTACGCCAAGCAAGTTCGGTTTTTGTGCGACGATTTTCAACACGTCACTCACTTCGTGCGACACCGAAAGGCCGAGTTTTTGCGCTGCAATTTTCACTGGGCTCGCCGAAACTTCGCTACCTCTGCCCCGACGCACATCGGGTCGGGTTACAACGAGTTCAACATCAATACCATTGGCCACCAAAGCTTCAAGATGCGGTACGGCGACTTCTGGAGTGCCTAAAAATACAACGCTTGACACACCTCCGACTGGCATTGGTGCGAGCGAAGTCACGACAGTTTCAAGTGCGTTGGTTCGCTCTCAATCTTGTTTTCTTCGCGTCGCCGATATTCGGCAAGTGCTTGCTTTCGTTGATCTGGTGTCATGCGCTCAAACATCAAAACACCCTGCAGATGATCGATCTCGTGCTGAAACAACCTCGCTAAAAGTTCGTCGGCCTCAATCTGAATTGTGTTGCCATCTAGATTAGTTGCCTCGACAAGCACAAGTTTCGGTCGCACCATTTCGACATAAAGCCCCGGAATCGACAAGCAACCCTCGTCATAAACCCATTCGCCACTTGATTCGATTATTTTTGGGTTGATCAGCACTTGAGGTTCGTCGTCTACGTCGTAGACAAACAGTTGCTTTTGCACGCCTATTTGAGGTGCTGCGAGCCCCAAACCTGGTGCCTGATACATGACCTCAAACATCTCGTCGGTCAGTTTGATCAGCTTCGAATCGATATTCGTGATTTCGGCGGCACAAGTCTTTAATACTGGGTCGCCAAATGTTCGAATGTCATAACTCACCCAATCAACACTACCGAAGTAGCCGTCGCCCCTGATCTATACGCGCGGCGGGTCGATGTGAAATGTCAGACGAGATTTGGCTGGTCGCTTTGCAGTGCTCAGCACATCAGTTAACTCTTGCCAACTCGCGGCACGAATTAGTCCGTTATCTGTGTCTTTATTCATGGTCTGCACAACCGACGAAAACTCAAGAGTTTCGTTCAACGAGTCAAGAAACGACTTCGTACCCTTACCCGAAACCTGGGCAATTGACCCAAACGGTGGAAATTTCAACATTGATCTGCGCATCTGATCATCGGCGAAATATTTGCTCAGATCGCCACTCTGCAAGCCGACCAACAGTGAGTTGTCAGGCGTGTGGGTCTGCAGCAAGATGCGTGGGCTTGCACTCGATCGACCAACGAGCCGAGCGGCGTGCACGATCAAAGTCGCCACAATTTCATTGGCCCGATACCTCGGTGCGAGCAACTCTGAATCAATATCTAGAAAGACGACAGTGTCGGCATTTTGAACCCGATGTAAAACTGCCTCAGTGCCAACGAAGACACTATTTCGCTCATTAACTGTTTCTGTAGCAGCCGTAACTTCGAGTACCGAGCGATTTGCCGCTGCTTCGAGCTCTTCGCGCAGTCGAGAAACGCCGGGCTTGAGCACCGCACAACTGCTCGAGCCGCAAACTTGACAAATGACGGGTCGTGATTCACCACATCTCGGGCAATCAAGTTTTGTCTTGTCAAGTTGATTTAGGGCGGCATCACACTTTTCACAGCGCAGAATATTGCGACATGAACCACACGCCGTCAGTCGCCCTCGACCCTTGCTATTTAATACGCAGACCACGCGACGAGATTTATCACGCAATTCGGCGATTAGCTCAGACGAAATAAGCGAGCGACTCCATTGCTCGTCTTTATTGCGATCAATAATCAGAACTTCGGGCCACGGATTCTGATTGTCGACGACCGTTCGATCACCTGCCCATTTACGCGCCGACAGGGACGAAATCGGTGAGAGCAAGATACATCTGGCGCCTGCGCGCGCGGCGCGCTCAATGGCGACATCACGGGCGTGCCATGTTGGGCTTCTCTCTTCTTGCAACAAGTCGTCGTGCTCATCTACAACGACGATGTTGTTGAATTTTTCAACGGGCGCCCACACGACGCTTCGAGTGCCAACAACAACATCGACACCGCCATACGCCATCGCCCAATCTTGTGGCCACTGGGCAACCGAATAATTATTCGCCTTCAATGCGGCGGCAAGAAGTTTGACCCGATGTTGTGTCGGCATCACGACGATCGTCGGCCCGTCGCAGGCAATCGAGCTAATAAGTGGCGTCAAATTTGTCAGCGGTGCAACGGTTATCAACCCATTACCAAACTCTTTGATCTTTTCGAAAGCTTGCGAAACATGCTGCAGAGTGCGTGGCATATATCGCGACGACGGCACTTGGCTGATCAGCGTGGCTGGTGCTGCGGTCGAAATAAACGATCTCATTCGCCCAGCCCAGCGCTTTGTCGCCCAATTGGCGAGATTAACTATTTCTTTATTCGCACCGAGACCCAAAACTTTGATCACACTCTTTATCTTGCTGATTTCGAGACCTGCGCTTGGTGCACCAATTTCAATTACCCAACCCGCAACATTTCGTCCGTGCAGTGGCACGCGCACGCGCACACCAACACGCACTTGTTCAATCAGCGCCTCAGGCACCAGGTAATCAAATATTTTGTCGACCCCCGTTACGTCGGGTACGACTCGCGCTACCCGAACAGAGGGCACCGCCGCTTGAATCAGAGTTTGACTGCTGCCTTGAACTCTTTAAGCTTCGACAATTTCTCCCAAGTGAAGTTGGGTTCGTTGCGACCGAAGTGACCATAGGCGGCTGTCTTTTGATAGATCGGACGCTTCAAATCAAGATCTCTCAAGATTGCCGCTGGACGGAGATCAAAGATTTCTCGCACTGCCGCCTCGATCGCAGTCTCATCGACAGTGTTAGTGCCGAATGTTTCGACAAAGATGCTGATCGGATGCGCCATGCCAATTGCATAGGCCACTTGCAATTCACAACGCTTTGCTGCGCCAGATGCGACTACATGCTTGGCAACCCATCGCGCTGCATATGCTGCCGAACGGTCAACCTTTGATGGATCTTTTCCGCTGAATGCGCCACCACCGTGACGGCCCATGCCGCCGTAAGTGTCAACGATAATTTTGCGACCAGTCAAACCAGTGTCGGCGTGTGGTCCACCTTTGACAAACTCGCCAGTTGGGTTTACATAAACGGCATAATCGTCTTTGGCGAACTGTGCCGGAATCACCGGGCGGATAACTTGTTCAATCAAATCAGGACGAATCACGGTGTCACGGTTGATGCCGTCGGCATGTTGCGTTGAAATCAACACTGTGCGCAACCGAACTGGCACTCCGTTTTCATAATCGAATGTCACCTGTGTCTTGCCATCTGGACGCAAATACGGAATCGCCCCAGACTTTCGAACATCTGTGAGTTTTTCTGCCATGCGGTGAGCCAACCAAATCGGCAACGGCATTAAATCTTCGGTTTCAGTGCACGCGTAACCAAACATCATTCCTTGGTCGCCGGCGCCTTGACTATTTAGTTTGTCTTCGCCACTCTTGCCCGCGCGGATTTCTTCACTGACATCAACACCCTGGGCGATGTTCGGGCTCTGCTCGTCAATACTGACGATCACACCACAAGTGTTGCCATCGAAACCATATAGTGCGTTGTCATAACCAATGCCTTTGATAACTTCGCGAGCAATCTTAGGAATATCGACATATGCACTTGTCGTGATCTCACCAGCAACGACACACAAGCCTGTTGTAAGCAAAGTTTCGCAGGCAACTCGACCGTTAGCGTCTTCTTTTAGAATTGCATCAAGCACCGCATCAGAGACCTGATCGGCCATCTTGTCCGGGTGCCCCTCGGTGACACTTTCTGAAGTAAACGAATATTTCTTCATCGATGTAATTTTCGTCTTACTCGGCCGCTTGCTCTGTCGTCGAATCTTGCATCGCGTCGAGCTCTGCTTGTTGTTCGGCGGCAATTGCTGCTTCATTCTCGGCCAGAACTTCTTCGATCGTCTTGGCAACGAGTTGGATCTTTCCGGCGGCAATCTCTTCGAAACTGATCGAAAGAGGCTTACGAGCTGTCGAACTAACTTGAGGTGGCACCATGTTGCCAAGACCGTCACCAAGTTGATTGAAATATGAGTTGATCTCGCGTGCACGGCGAGCCGAGAGTGTTACGAGGGAAAATTTCGAACCAGTGTGCCCCATCAGCGACTCAATTGCCGGGTTCATCATCGTGTCTTCGGTTGTCACATTTGCCTCCCGGCGCTCTGTACAAGGCGATCAGATTCTGAAAGCTTGCGGCTATTGAGTATAGCCCTTTATCTAACTTGGTGTGCGCTGATTTCGCTCATAGGCGATGATTCGACTCAATTCTTCGAGAGTTGATTCGAGGTCATCGTTGATAATTACATAGTCGGCAATGGCTTTGCCCACTGGCTCTTCTTCTTCAGCTTTACGCAATCGCATTTCAACTTTCTGATCTGCGTCCCCCCGACCCCGAAGCCTCGCCTTTTGCTCCTGCCTCGAAGGTGGCAAAACAAAAAGTAATAGCGCAGATTCGTTTAGACGCTTTACTTGCTGTGCCCCGTCTACTTCAATTTCGAGCACTACATCTTTGCCAATCGGCGGATTAGGCATCGGGGTGCCATACAAGTTTCCGAGAAAATCTGTCCATTCGAGAAAGCCGTTAGCGGCAATGTTGTCTTCGAATTCTTGTCGGGTGACGAACCTATATGCATCTGTGGCCTCGCCTGGTCGTTGCTCACGTGTTGTCCACGATCGACTCAACCAAAGATGAGCATCGCGTTGCACGAGTTTTTCGACGATCGTGCTCTTGCCTACTCCACCAGGACCCGAAACAACAATTACAAGACCAGGAATATTCGCGCTCACTTAAAAGCCTCAAGTAGTTGGGCTCGCTGTTGATCGTTCAAACTATCAATTTTTTGTTTGTGAGAAATCTTTAAGTCATCAAGTGTTTGCCGTGCGCGAACTTTGCCAACATTAGAGAACAACTCGAGAACTTTAACTACATAAAGTTGATTCAAGGCCAGTTCGTCACTTGATTGCAAGACTGAAGACAAAGACCTGACCCCGTCAGCAATCTGCTCGAGTACTTGATTCATCTTTAGACGCAGATCGAGCACGCCAGCGATTGCAATATCGCGAGTCTCAAAGCCAACAGGCGTCGTTGCCATTAATTCATTCTAGTTCTATGTTTCAAAACCTTCTTATTCAAGCATCTGCCTGAAGGCCACCCCGGTGTGATGCCGAAGTTACCTGTGACCAATCGGAGATTGAGCGAGCATCAGCCCACTTATTTAGTTGGCGCAGAATTTTGATTGGCGCTCTTGGGTCGGCGAAAGTTGCCGTGCCGACCTGCACCGCATCAGCACCCGCAAGCATCAACTCGGCTGCTGTCTCACCAGATACGACACCGCCGGCCCCCAAGATTTTGATCTTCGGCAATGCGGCTCGAACTTCGTAGATGCATCGCACTGCAATTGGGTGCAAAGCTGAACCCGACAAACCACCGCGAATATTGCCGAGCACGGGCAGACCAGTGTCGGTGTCTATCGCCATACCGATTGCCGTATTGATCAGCGTTACCGCTTGTGCGCCAGCCGAATGCACTGCGCGAGCAACATCCACTAGCAGCGAAGTGTTCGGGCTTAATTTCGCCCACAATGGCAACTCGGCAACTAGACACGATTCAATTACTCGCGCACTCAATGCTGCGTCGTGACTGAACATCGCATGATCACCACTTAGGTTGGGGCACGACAGATTAACTTCGATTGCAGCTATCTCGTTGCGCACTGTTGCCAACATCTTTGCCGCTTGCGAATAGTCGTCGATGCTATGACCCCAAATGCTGGCGACAACTTTTGCCCCAGCACGCTGCAACATCGGTAAATCATGTTCAATAAAACTTGCAACGCCACTACCCTGCAAACCGACTGCATTGAGCATGCCCGATTTGGTTGGGTGAAGTCGTGGCGCGGCATTGCCCGGCCACGAAAAGTGGGCAACAGATTTGGTGACAACGGCACCAATTTCACGCAACGGAAAATACGAATCAAACTCTGCGCCGTAACCCGCGGTACCGGATGCCGTCAATATTGGCTGGGCAAGTTCGACTGAACCAATCGAAATCGCTTTGCGGTTCATTATCTGGCGTGAAATTCTTGCAACGACTTGACCGTGAATGGTCGATTACGCTGCTCGATCATTCCTTGAACTGCTGCGCTTGCGGCACTAAGCGTCGTAACTACCGAGACGCGACAATTATTGGCCGCTTTACGAATTGCTTCACCATCACTACGAGTGCCATAACCACGAGGCGTATTGATCACGAGCACAATCTCGCCTGCCTCAATGAGTTTGACTGCATCATCGTAGTTTTTTGTCGCTGTTATTCGTTCCGAGAATTTACTGACGACCCGAGTGACAACACAGCCATGCTCGGTTAAATATTTTGCCGTGCCAGAAGTTGCAGCAACTTGCAAGCCCAGCGAAGTCAAACCTTTAACTACTTCGACTCCGCCGCTCTTGTCGCGATCATTGAGCGATACGAAAACTAAGCCGCTTTCAGGCAGCGTCGTGCCCGCTGCAAATTGGGCTTTGACAAAAGCCCGTGCAAACGAATCGTCAATGCCCATTACTTCACCGGTAGAACGCATTTCTGGTCCGAGTGCGGTGTCTACCTCGGCGAATCGATTGAACGGCAGCACCGCCTCTTTGACGGAGATATGCCGACCAGACACACGCTCTGACAGAAGACCTTCTTGACGAAGTCGACCAAGAGACGCGCCGAGCATTACTCGACTCGCAACTTTCACAAGTGGCACGCCCGTCGCTTTGGCTACAAATGGCACAGTACGGCTCGCCCGCGGATTGGCCTCGATCACATAAACAGTCGAGCCGGCAACAGCAAACTGAACGTTTATCAAACCGATGACATTCAGTGCATTCGCGATTTTCTTGACGGTGTTTTCAATTTCGTCGACGATTCTTGGCGACAAAGTTACGGGAGGAATCGTGCACGCCGAATCTCCTGAGTGCACACCCGCCTGTTCAACATGTTCCATTACACCGCCAATCAAAACCTCGCCTTCGGCGTCACGAATTGCGTCAACATCAACTTCGATGGCATCTTCTAAGAATCGATCGACAAGCACCGGACGCTCGGCCGAAAGCCCGCCTTCGCGACCCAATGAACCGGCCTGATCCATCTCTTGCATTGCTTTTCGCAATTGTGATTCGTCGTGAACGATCTGCATTGCTCGACCACCAAGCACATAACTTGGTCGCACCAAAACGGGATAACTGATCTTGTTGGCAATTTCAACGGCCTGATCAACATTTCGCGCCGTACCCCCTGGCGGTTGAGCGATTGCGTTGGCTTCGCAAAGCGCACTCCATTTTTCGCGATCTTCGGCAATATCAATGCTCTGGCTGTTGGTGCCGGCGATCAAACCTGCTGGCAGTCGTGCAGCAAGTTTTAGCGGGGTCTGACCTCCCAAACCCACGATCACTTTTGGTGCCACGCCCGACGAAAGAGTTTCGGCTTCAATCACATTCAAAACATCCTCAAATGTCAACGGTTCAAAATAGAGCTTGTCTGATGTGTCGTAGTCGGTCGAAACGGTTTCTGGGTTGCAATTAAGCATGATCGTTTCGTAGCCGGCGTCGCGAAGCGCGAAACTAGCGTGCACACAGCAATAGTCGAACTCGATACCCTGACCGATGCGGTTCGGACCACTACCCAAGATAATTACCGACTGTTTTGTCGTCGCATGAATCTCAGACTCATCTTCGTAAGTTGAATAGTGATAAGGGGTTTGCGCCGAGAACTCTGCACTACACGTATCAACGGCCTTGAATGTTGGTCGAACACCCACGGCCAATCGCGCGACGCGAACTTCGCCTTCGGAAATCTTCCAAAGCCAAGCCAATTGTGCGTCGGCAAAACCCATTCGTTTCGCGCGAAGCCACTCTGTTTTCGTAAGTGAGGCGACATCGCGTGACGCCAAAAATTCGCGCTCTTCGACTATCGCCAGCATTTGATCTAAAAACCATGGGTCAAACTTGCAGTAATCGGCAATAATTTCAATAGAAATTTTTCGACGCAAACACTCACCGATCTGAAAAATTCTTTCAGGCGTCGGAATTGCAATTTGCTTTAGCAGTTCTTCGTCAATAGCAGATTTATAATTTTCTTCACCTGGGTCGCAGTTCAAACCGAATCGCCCAATTTCGAGTGAGCGAAGCGCTTTCTGCAAACTCTCTGTAAAAGTTCTGCCAATCGCCATTGCCTCTCCGACGCTTTGCATCTGCGTGCCGAGCACACCGGATGTGCCGGGGAACTTCTCGAAGGCCCAACGCGGAATCTTGACCACTACATAGTCGATCGTCGGTTCGAAACTTGCCGGAGTCTTCTTGGTGATGTCATTCGAAATCTCATCCAATGTGTAGCCGACGGCAAGCTTTGCGGCGATCTTGGCAATCGGAAAACCAGTCGCTTTTGAAGCCAGTGCAGAACTTCGCGATACGCGAGGGTTCATTTCGATCACAACTTGCTCGCCCGTCGTCGGATTGACGGCAAACTGCACGTTTGACCCGCCTGTTTCAACGCCAACCCGTCGAATGCATGCAAACGCAGCATCGCGCATTTTTTGATACTCGACGTCAGACAATGTCATTGCAGGCGCCACGGTTATCGAATCACCCGTATGCACGCCCATTGCATCGACATTTTCGATCGAACAAATGATCACGCAGTTGTCGTTGCGATCGCGCATTACTTCGAGTTCGTATTCTTTCCAACCGACTATTGAGGTTTCGATCAACACCTCTGAAATAGGGCTGGCAGCCAGACCATTGCTAACAACCATCTTGAATTCTTCTGGAGTGTGTGCAATACCAGTGCCACGTCCGCCCAATATGTATGCCGGGCGAATGATCACGGGTAGACCGATCTCTTTGATGATCTTTTGTGCCTCAGGCAAAGTGTGCGCGATGCCTGAACGTGGCACACTCAACCCAATCTCAATCATCGCTTCTTTAAATTTGCCGCGATCTTCGGCAGTGGCAATCGCTTCGGCGTTTGCGCCAATCAGTTCGGGTGTGCCTGGTACGCCAACTTTGCCACGAGCGAACAACTCCATGGCTAAATTCAAAGCGGTTTGACCGCCCAATGTCGGCAATACTGCATCTGGCTTTTCGCGCTCAATAATTTTTTCGATGAACTCTGGTGTCAGAGGTTCAATATAAGTGCGATCCGCAAAATCAGGATCAGTCATGATCGTTGCCGGGTTTGAGTTCGCAAGAATCACGCGATAGCCCTCGCTGCGCAACACACGACAAGCCTGTGTACCTGAATAGTCGAACTCGCAAGCTTGACCAATGACGATTGGCCCTGAGCCCAAAACAAGAATCGACTTAATGTCGTTGCGTCTTGGCATTACTTTGCTTCCATTCGAGACACAAATTCGCCAAACAGATATCGACTGTCGTGTGGTCCTGGGCCGGCTTCGGGATGATATTGCACGCTGAATGCATTAGCCCCGAGCACACGCATCCCTTCATTCGTATTGTCATTCAAGTTGATGTGTGTTACTTCTGCCTTTTTTGCCAATGAATCTGCATCGACACAAAAATTATGGTTTTGACTCGTAATCTCAACCGTGTTGGTTGCAAGATTGCGAACGGGGTGATTTGCTCCATGATGTCCGAACGGCAACTTAAATGTTTTGCCACCAAGTGCCAGTGCCATCAACTGATGACCAAGACAGATGCCGAACATCGGCACATTCGTGCCAAGCAACTCGCGAATTGTCGCTGGCGCGCCATGCACCATCTCTGGATCTCCAGGGCCGTTTGAAAGAAAAATTCCGTCCGGCGACAACGCCATGACGTCGGTGGCCGAGGTTGTTGCTGGCACAACATGCACAGTGGCAAACTCTGCCAAGCAATTCAAGATTGTCGTTTTGATGCCAAAATCGAAAGCGACAACTTTCAGTTTTCCTGCGCCGTGAACATAACTCTTGGTGGTCGTAACTTGAGCAATCAAATTGCGGCCAGCTGTGCCCTTTTCACTTGCCGCCGCTTTTCGTAAGTCTGACTCGTCGGCGGTGCCAAACGCACCTGGCATCGCACCAGAATCGCGCAACAGACGAGTCAACCGTCTCGTATCGATGCCTGCGATACCCAAAACTTCATGGCGTTTGAGAAACGAATCAAGCGAATCGTCGCTTCGCCAATTGCTTCGTCGCCTGGCGAGTTCGCGCACAATCACACCTCGTGCAAAAATTTTTGAAGATTCATTGTCAGCAGCGGTCGTGCCGTAGTTGCCGATGTGCGGTGTCGTAAACGTGATGATCTGCCCCGCGTACGAAGGATCAGTCAGAATCTCTTGATAACCCGAGAGCCCCGTATGAAACACGACCTCACCTCGAGCGATTACTGGCGCAGAAATTTCTGAACTTCCCGCACCGATCGCCTCGCCCTCAAAAAGCGAACCATCTTGAAGAACAAGTAGCGCTGGTCGAATACTGCGTGTCATTTTTGCGCTTGACCATCAATCACAGTTGGTGTTCCTTTAAAAATTGTGTGTCGCACTCGACCTCGAAGTGTGCGACCAATATATGGAGTATTAATGCTCTTGCTAGCAAGTCGCTCGGGATCAACGCTCCAAGTTAGTTGAGGATCAAACACGCAAAGGTTCGCATTAACTCCCGCGACGACATCGCGTCCATGCTCGGCGTCGACACGCGCGATTTTTGCCGGGTTCCAGCTCATCAATGCCACTACATCTCGGAGCTCGCAAGCACCCTCGGCCAGCACCACACCGAGTGCCGTCTCAAGACCGAGCATGCCTGGCGGCGCCAAATCGAGCGACATTTCTTTGTCGCGTCGGGGATGCGGGGCGTGATCTGTCGCAATCGCATCAATCGTGCCGTCAAGTAAGCCGGCTTTGAGCGCTTGAATATCTTCAATCGACCGTAACGGCGGGTTTACTTTGAACACGGGGTTGTAACTCGCCAGAAGTTCTTGGGTCAACGACAAATGATGTGGCGTCACTTCGGCAGTTATTGGCAAGCCATCTCGCTTTGCCGCTCGCACTAGTTCAACACTGCGTTTGGTCGACAAGTGCAGAAAGTGCATCGACGCACCGGTGATACGCACCAACTCGATGTCACGAAAAACCATTAGCTCTTCGGCGATTGCCGGCCAACCAGGCAAACCCAAATCGGTGCAGCAACTGCATTCATTCATCACTGCACCTTTGGTTAGTTCGGCAACTTCGCAATGTTGCGCGAGAGTCACACCCAGGCCTCTGGCATATTCAAGTGCCCGACGCATCAACGCAGCGTCTTGCACTCCGTTGCCATCGTCAGTAAAAAACGTGACGCCCGCGTGGGCCAACTCAGCCATCGGTGCGAGCGACTCACCCTGACGGCCAAGAGTTATGCATCCACTTGGCACAACATCAACTAAGCCTGCACGCTTGCCTTGTTCACGCACAAAGTCGATTACCGCAACAGAATCTTGGGGTGGATCTGTGTTTGGCATTGCAACGAGCGCCGTGTAACCACCCAGCGCGCCAGCGCGACTGCCAGTTTCAATTGTCTCGGCTTCTTCTTTGCCAGGTTCGCGCAAGTGCGCGTGCAGATCGACAAAGCCACTGCTCACGATGCAACCTGATGCGTCAAGTTGAGTGTCGCCCTTAAGATTCTTGCCAACTTCAACAACACAGCCATTTTCGATTTTGACATCGGCAACTTCTTGCGACTTTCGATTGATGATGGTGCCGCCTTTGATCACGAGTGATTTGCTCATGCTTGGCCCCCGAGACTTGAACCACTGCCGAGCAGTTCGAACAGCACCGCCATTCGAACTGAGACGCCGTTGGCAACTTGTCGATGAATCAAAGAGTTTTTTACATCAGATGGATCAATTTGCATTTCAACGCCTCGATTCATCGGACCAGGATGCATCACAATCGCATCAGACTTAAGCGTGAGCACTCTTTTTTGCGTCAATCCGTATTGTTCGCTGTATTCACGAAGCGTCGGCACGTGCCCCTGCGCCATGCGTTCACTCTGTAAACGCAACATATAGAGCACGTCGACCGTGCCAATCACCTCATCTAGTTTGTGCGACACGCTCACTGGCCAGTGCGAAACATCGGGTGGCAACAAGGTTGGTGGCGCAACAAGCACGACGCTTGCGCCAAGCAGCGTGAATGCCTGAATATTGCTTCGTGCCACGCGCGAGTGTTTTATATCCCCAACTATTGCGACTTTCATTCCTGCAAAACTTTGGGCGTGGGTAGCTTCACGAATGGTGTAGCAATCTACGAGTGCCTGAGTCGGATGTTGATGCGCACCGTCACCCGCATTGATTATCGACGCCGATGTCCACTGGCTAATCTGCCACGGAATACCCACCGACTTGTGTCGCACGACGAACGCATCAACCCCCATATCGGTGATTGTCGCTACGGTATCGCGCAACGACTCGCCCTTGTTGACACTTGAAGTTGAAACATTAAACGTCATCGTGTCTGCTGACAGTCGCTTGGCAGCCGTCTCGAAACTCAAGCGCGTGCGGGTCGAGTCTTCAAAAAACAAACTCGCAACAGTACGTCCGCGAAGTGCCGGCACTTTCGGCACGGGTCGATGGTTGATCTCGGCCATGTGATCGGTTAACTGCAACAAGGCTGTCAAACCTTCTAGACCGAGTTCGTCGATTGAGCGCAGATGCTTCATTACTTCGCCTCCGTGCTCGGGGTAACAAACACTCCATCGCGCGTCGCCGAAACTTCATCGGCTCGATGTGTTGGCAAATTTTTGCCGACGAAGTCTGGACGAATTGGCAGTTCACGATGACCGCGATCTACAAGCACGGCAAGTTGCACCGACCGAGGCCGACCATAGTTATTTAAGCCCTCCATCGCGGCCCTGACTGTTCGACCCGTATACAAAACATCGTCGACTATCACAACGGTTGCACCCGACAAATCGAACGGAATATTGCTGATCGCACCAAGCGAAACTGGTCTCAAGCCAATGTCATCGCGGTGCAGGCTGACATCAAGTGCACCCACTGGCACAGTTACTTCTGTTTCAATATTGTTGATCTGTGCGGCAATCTCTTCGGCTATCCAGGTGCCACCACGTTGTAGACCGACTATTGCCAAACCCTCAACCCCATGGTTGCGTTCAACAATTTCATGGGCAATTCGCACAATCGCGCGACGCACATCGGCCGAAGTCATCGCTTCACGCGACGAGTTAGAACTCGCTGACTTAGTCATTATTACTCCTCCGTTTGAGCCTCACAGGACTCATTTGACGGTGATTAACTTTTAAACTTCGCCGATCAATATAGCAGCACTTCGGTAAGCAGCCGTTATTTCGATGTTCGCTGATAGACGACCCACCACGAATTAGCGAAGGTAATCTCGAAATCTGAGGCGACCTTCGACCAAACTTGCTGCATCTGATCATCCATATTCACCGGCAAAATCACAAATTCGATTTCGTCCACAAACGGCAAAACATCGCCTTCCGCGAAGACATCTAAACCATAAAGTGTTCGCTCAAAAGGAACCGGAAATGAATAAATCTTTTCGCGTCGTGCCATTTGTGCGGTTAACGGGTGATAAGCGCTGACTTTCGCCGAATCCGGAATCTTGCTCATCGCCTCGGTAGCGGCCGCGACCATCGGGTGGCTTGACCCGTTGTATGCGATGTCAGTTCTCGCACCCGGCAATGGCGACCACATGAACGCCGAAAACAGGCTGCTGATTAGGCATGCACCGATTAGCCACCCTCGAAGTTTGCTCGACAGCCGACCGATTGCATACACCGTGCCAAACACGAGCGCCGGAACCGCAACAAATGAATAGTGATATTCGATGTGAAACTGATACCAAAAGGTACTCAGAATATTGATGCCGACTACAAACAACGAGATTGCCGCCACTTCAGGAAAAGCCACAAAAATAAATGCGAACGGCAGAAATAGTTGCAGCAAATAAAATGGTCGCGAGTCGCTGACGAGATGTGACATGAGTTTTGCTGGATCAGAAAATATTGTCTTAATCAAACCACCGACTCCACCAAACGGAATTCGCCAACTATTTCTAAATGGCGCGCCGTTAATGCCCTGTTGGATGCCAAAGATCGCCAAAATCATGTACCACAGCGAGAAAACTGCGGTGACTATGCCTACTTGCCGACTTCTTCGCAATGCGATCCAAACTCCGAGTGGCAGCATCACAAGAGCAACATCTTCTTTAACGCTAAGACTTAGCAAAGCCGCAACGAAAAACAGTCGCCACTTTTTTTCAAGAGCAGCATAAATAGTCGCACCAACGAACAGCCCCAAAAACGAATCAGGATGAAAGTTTTCTAGGCCGATCCAAACCGTGGCCGGATGTATCAAATAGATGAACGCAAATACCGTCGCTGCACACTCGCTATTGAGTCTCTTGCGTGCGTATAGAAAGACAGGTATCGCTCCAGCAGAGATAGCCAGCGACTGCACGGCGAACAACAACGAACTCGAACCGAAAAACCAATACAGCGGCACCAAAAAAATAAGCACGAAGCTGGTGTGATCCCCGAACAGATTTCGACCCATCAGGGTCACAAATGGGCTGTGAAATCTAGATAACAGCCATATTCCTTGGTCATAAAGACCGAAGTCATATGCCGAGGTGTTCAGCCCCCGATGCAGCTCAACACTAAGTGCTGCCAAGTAAACAAACATCAAAGCAATGGCCGACGCGGTGGCGGTTTGCCATACCGTGATCTGCGTGGCTCGAAGCCGAAGGGTGTTCAGAAACTTTCTCGTATACCCAACCTTTTTGAATTACTAAGTACGCACCCTTTTAGCAATCGCTGAAAGAATGCCATTCACATACTTACCAGATTCTTCGGTCGAAAATCGCTTTGCCAATTCGACCGCCTCATTAATAACTACGGCAACAGGCACATCAGGTCGGCCAAGTAATTCGAATATCGCGAGTCGCAAAATGTTGCGGTCGATTGCAGGCATCCGCTGAATTGTCCATGTATGAGAGAACTCTGAAATTAGTTCGTCTGTATCCTGACGCTTATCTTCGGTGCCTCTCGCCAAAAGCATGACCAACTCATCTACCCCCAAGATTTGCGCCTTGATGACCTCATCTACTTTGACGCTGCGCGACTCAGCTTCATACAAAAAGTGCACGGCTCGTTCGCGAGCGTTACTTCGATTGTCGTCCCCGACTTTGGCCTTACGGGGCGATGACATCAAACTCTCGTTATGTATTCGCCTGAGCGCGTGTCTACTTTGACTCGATCACCGATATTCACGAATAATGGCACCTGAATAACTTTGCCAGTCTCAAGAGTTGCAGGCTTACGCGCACCCGACACACGATCGCCTTGAATACCTGGCTCGGTCTCGGCAATATTTAGCTCGACGGTCACGGCGATTTCGACGCTGACAATTTCATCTTTGTGCTGTGCAATAATTGCTTTCGCTCCTTCCACCAAATAGTCAGAGGCTTCACCCAATGCTCGCGGAGTGATGTTGATCTGCTCATAAGACTCAGTGTCCATGAACACAAAGTCGTCACCTTCTTTGTAGAGAAACTGCATATCGGCGCGATCAAGAATTGCCTGTTCAACGCGCACACCTGCGTTGAAGGTTCGCTCTAAAATGTTGCCGGTGCGTAAGTTACGCAACTTGGTGCGTACAAACGCCCCACCCTTGCCCGGTTTCACATGTTGAAAGTCAACAAC
Organism: Acidimicrobium ferrooxidans DSM 10331; assembly: GCA_945865395.1. Lineage (GTDB taxonomy): Bacteria > Actinomycetota > Acidimicrobiia > Acidimicrobiales > Ilumatobacteraceae > BACL27. The sequence continues at coordinate 15,917 of CAMBDT010000010.1, forward strand.
GGTGAACAGACCGTTATCGATTTCGAGCGTGATGCCGTTCTTCAGGTCGTTGGTTGTAATTGCAGGCACTGTCGATCCTTTTTGCTTGACGTAAGTATTCGGCAGCCGTTTTGCGTAACGACGACTAAGTCTTCAATTCGCACGCCACCGAGCCCTTCACGATAGACGCCTGGTTCAACAGTTACTACCTCGCCTACTTCGAGAGGCTCAGCAAAACCAGTTCGCACCCACGGCATTTCATGAATTTGCAGACCCACCCCATGACCGGTGCTGTGCGTAAATTCAGATGCAAAACCAGCCTCGGCTATATAGTCGCGACAAGTTTTGTCTATATCTTGGGCGAGCACACCCGCTTTGACAGATGCCAGGCCGAGCAATTGTGACTGACTCACAATTTCGTGCATCTCACTCAAAACTGGGTCAACATCGCCAATCAAAAATGTGCGCGTCATATCAGAGTGATAACCGTCAACGAGACCACCAACATCGATAACAACACTGTCCCCGGTTTCAATTCGACGACTGACTGGTCGATGGTGCGGTCGCGCCGAGTTTGGGCCACTCGCAACAATCGTGTCGTAACTCGTGAACTCGGCACCGTGTCGGCGCATGCGATAGTCGAGTTCATCGCGGATATCTCGTTCTGTCAAACCTTGCGAGAGCATCGGTACGACTTCAGCAAGAGCCTTATCTGTGGCGAGCGCTGCAAGTTGCATTCGTTGAATTTCTGGTTCGGTTTTGCGTCGGCGCAACTTCGGCACAATTGGTGCGATTTTTCGTAGTTCGGTTGACAACTGCTCGGTCATGCTCTCGAGTTGTGCGACAGTCAATTCGCCAGCGTCAAAATTTATATTCTTCAATGAGGCTGTTGTGCCAGCCAGTGCTTCTCGCAGCGCCACAGCACTGCGGCCTTCAATGACTTCACAGTTGGCTCCAGAATTTTTCGTTTGCTCACGCGCTTGATCGCCATATCGACCATCGACCACAAGCACCATGTCGTCAGGTCGCACAATCAAAGTGCCCGCCGAACCAGTAAAACCTGTTAGCCAGCGAATGTTGTTCAGGTCTACGACTAGCAACCCACTGTCGATGCTTGCACCGCGAACTTGCATTTCATCACGAACTAATTTGTCGCGACTATCTACGACGAGTGGCGACAATGACACAGCGACTAACTCTTTTTTGCTAGCAATGTCGCCACTGCATGCACCGCAAAAACATATGAGTCGGCACCAAAGCCAGCGATCGAGCCCGACGCCACCGGGGCAACGACACTCTCGTGGCGCCATGGCTCGCGGGTCGTTGGATTCGAGAGATGAACTTCAACGATTGGCCCTGCAAAACTTGCCAAAGCGTCGTGCAGGCTCCATGCAAAATGCGTGAGCGCACCGGGGTTGATAATTATCGCTGCGCATCGACCACGAGCCGCATGAATCGCTGAGATAAGTTCGGCAGCGCTTTGAGCACTCACTGTTTCAATCTGTAGACCCACTTCTTTTGCAATTTCGCCAACTTGACGCATGTGATCGGCAAGAGAATCGGTGCCATAAATTTCTGGCTGGCGCTCGCCAAGCAAGTTGAGATTTGGTCCACTCAATACCAAAACTATTTGAGAGTTTGATTTGGCCATGGCTATAGATTACTTCTCGTTCAGTTGCATTGCGTCAAAGGCTTGATCTAAATGCTTCTCACTAACACCACTCACAACCTCAATGCCTTTTGGTCCGTCCAGAACAAACGTCAAACCCGAAACTGCTTTTTTGTCTAGGTGCATCAAGTCGATTAACTTTCGGCGATCAATTTTTTCGTCGGGCTTGACCTTCAAACCATAAGTTTTGCCGATCACCGTGTAGTGGTCGTCGACTCTCTGTTTGGTTATTCGTTGCATCGCATGCGCCAAATGCGCCGCAAAAATCATGCCGACTGCGACCGCCTCACCGTGAGCCAACGAAAAATTGCTGGATCGCTCTAACGCGTGCGCCAAAGTGTGACCATAATTGAGAAGCACCCGACTACCGCTTTCTCGCTCGTCGGCAGAAACAATTTTCGCTTTGATCTCAACGCACCTTGCGATTCGCTCAGGCATTGCAAGACTGAGCAGATCATCGCCCGTCAAGAAGTGATACTTTGCGACTTCGCCCAAGCCGCAACGCATCTCGCGCTCAGGCAAAGTCTTGAGTGCATCCAAGTCACAGATAACGCCACTTGGCTGCCAAAATGCGCCAACCAAATTCTTGCCTTGCGCAATATTGACACCAGTTTTTCCGCCGATAGCCGCATCAACCATGCCGACTAGCGAAGTCGCCACATGCACCACTGGTGTACCGCGGTGCCAACTCGCTGCAGCAAAACCTGCAACATCGGTGACCATGCCTCCACCGATACCAATCACAACATCGCTTCTGGTCAAGCCAAACTCGGCAAACTTTTGTGCGAGCATCTCGACTGTTTGCAGATTCTTGTGCTCTTCGCCGTCGCCAATAAATACCGTAGTGCTTTCAATTTTCAACTTGGGTTGCAGACCAATCTGACTTTGCGTCACCAAGACGGCACGCTTTGCCGACTTCGGCAGCATCGCTTCAAGTTGATCAATTGTCCCGTGCCCAACCAACACCGAATAAGACCGTTCGGCTAATTCAACTTTGACTTGATGTGTCGTCATTTGCTCACACCGATAATTTTCGTCAATTGACATTGATCGATGATCGTGTCGACAACCTGAGCGACCGTCAACGATTGGGTTGAAATCTTGTGCGTTGCAATCTGTTGGTAAAAGCTTTCTCGATTTGTTCGCATTTGATTTAGTGCCCCAACAGGGTCGCCATCTAAAAGCGGTCGATGCTTGGCCCTGCCGGTTCGACCGACCAAAGTCGAAGTAGGTGCATCTAACCATACGATGCACCGAGCGTGACTCAAGAGCAACGCACGATTCGAATCTGAAACCACTGCGCCACCAGCCACCGCCATCACCATTGATTCGGTGTTGTCGCAAGCCGCAACCAACGCTTCTGATTCAAGTCGACGAAATTCAGGTTCGCCTTTTTCGACAAAAATTTCTCGCACCGAGAGTTTCGCAGACTTTTCTATCAATTCATCTGAATCAGCGAACTGTAAATTCAATTTCTTTGCAAGTTCACGCCCAACAGTGGTCTTGCCCGAACCCATCAACCCGACCAGAACGATTAGTGACTTTATGGGTTCATGCGTTGATAGCTCTGACGACACGTCCAGAACCAAACTCAACTTATTCTCTTCGCGAAACTAGTCGCGTTTCGCACAAAGTCGTCGATGCTGTCTCCACCAAAATTTCTTTGTGCTTCTTGCGCTAGAACCAGCGCAACCATCGTCTCGGCGACGACACCCATTGCGGGCACTGCCGTTACATCTGTGCGTTCTTTGAAACTGACCGTTTCTTGCTTAGTAACTGTGTCGACAGTTTTTAGCGAAGGTCGATTGAGTGTCGCCAATGGTTTCATCGCCGCGCGCACGACCAGCATCTCGCCCGTCGACATGCCACCTTCGGTGCCGCCCGCCAAACTGGTTTCGCGTGAATATTTGTTTTCAGATTCGTTCCAAATAATTGCATCATGGGCATTGCTGCCACGACGCGACGCAACCTCGAAGCCATCACCGATCTCTACGCCTTTGACAGCCTGAATACTCATGATCGCTTGGGCCAGCAAACCATCCAATTTTCGATCCCAATGCACATAACTGCCCAATCCAACGGGCATGCCATAGGCCAACACCTCGACGATGCCACCCAAGCTGTCGCCGTCTTTTGCAGCATTTTCTATTTCGGCGATCATTTTGGCTTCAGCCACTGCATTGAAACAACGCACAGGCGATTCGTCAATTTGTTCGAGATCATATGTCTGCGGCCGAACCAGGTTTTCGCTACGCGCACTGCCCAACTGTAAAACATGCGAAAACACCGAGACATTAATTTGTTTGAGCAAAAGTTTGGCCAGTGCACCAGCCGCGACACGTGCGGCAGTTTCGCGCGCGCTTGCCCGCTCGAGCACATCGCGAGCGTCGTCAAAACCATATTTCTGCATGCCAGTTAAATCAGCATGACCAGGTCGTGGCTGGGTCAGTGGTTTTTTAGTCTTGCCTGGTTCGGGAGACATTTCTTCATGCCAGACATCACTGCGAAACCATTCACTATTCTTGATTTCAATCGCAACTGGTGAACCAAGGGTGCGGCCATGGCGAATGCCGCCAACTAGAACAATCTCATCTTGCTCAAATTTTTGTCGTGGTCCACGGCCAAAACCGAGTCGACGGCGAGCAAGTTCATCGTTGATGTGTTGCGCAGTAACTTCTAATCCTGCTGGCAAGCCCTCAACAATCACGACAAGGGCTTGTCCGTGACTTTCACCCGCCGTGAGGTATCGAAGCATGAATATCAGGCTACCTCTGAGGCGAGACCACTACGGGGTCATTAAATTCGCAACTACTACGACGGTGAAACTATTGAGTCTCGAGCGCCACACTGCGCATCAAATTTGTATCTCCTCGTCGACCCAACCAAACTTCTTGCTGTAACGCCGCCTGCTGCACCAACATTTCTAAACCATCGACAGTTTGTGCCCCAGCATTTTTGGCGGCACGCAATAAACCAGTTTCAAGAGGACGATAAACGGCATCAAGAACAGTATGGCTCGCGTTAATCAACTTCACGTCTATCGGTGGCTGATCGGTGTCGCGCATCTCACTGCCTGTCGGGTTAAACCCGACTGGCGTTGTATTAATAACTATCTGAGCCGCATCTATCTCGACACTAATTTCTCGACCGACTCGACAGTTGTTGTAGTTTTTTGCAATCTGTTCTGCGCGCTCTGTTGTGCGATTTATGATTACGACTTCGCTGGCACCGTTCTTAATCAACGAATAAACAACTGCACTCGCGGTGCCTCCGGCTCCGATGACAACGACTCTGCTCTTTGCGATCTTCTGTGTGCTTGCAGTTTCAATTGCGTTGCATGCACCTTGCCCGTCTGTGTTTGTCGCGAAGATTGTGCCGTCTGGTCGCAACAAAACCGTGTTCGCCGATTTGGTGAATTTGACTATTTCATCAACCTCGCCGATTTCACTGACAATCTTCGCCACATCAATTTTGTGTGGCATTGTGACCGAATAGCCGGCAATGCCAAGAACCGACATCGCATCAATCGCATTTCTCACCTTGCCCGACTCAACTAAAAAAGCAAGATAGAGCCAATTGACATTAAACGCCTCGAATACAGCGTTGTGAATTTTTGGCCCAAGGCTCTGTGCTACTGGATTGCCAATAATCGCCGCTAGCCGTGTATTCGCATCGATTGGTTTGCTGTTCATGGCAAGAATCCCCCAGCTCGTGCTGCTTCAACATTTCTTTCGTGATCTTCAATCGTTGCCGCGAATGTGTGACCACCCTTGTCGTCACTCAACACGTAGAAAATGTATGCACAATTCACAGCCTGCTTTATTCCCTTGCACATCGGGTCGCTCAGTGGCGGATTCGGTGCGGGGTTCAGCGCGGCACGAATAGCAGCACGACCAGGGTTTGCAATTGGTGTCGGCGGCAAGCCATTCGATAAATATGAGTTGTACGGGCTGTCAATTGCTTTCAAATCACTGAAAGATGCATTTGGGTCGGTGTTGTAATAAAGCGTTGCGTCAATCTGCAACGGCATGCCGCGATCCAGACGATTGTAAATAACCCTCGAAATTTTGGCACGATCAACTTCAAGCTTCGCTTCACGCTCGATCAATGATGCGATGATCAAAACCTCATAAGGCGACCGACCTACCTTTGACTTTGCCTGGTCGAGCCCTTCTTGAATTCCGACGCGCTCCATCAATCGAAGCATCCGGTCAACAACGGTCGAAGATGCTTCGTCGCCCGAAACTTGATAAGTGTCCGGAAACAGCAAACCTTCTAATCGATATGCCGCTCCATCTAGGCGACTCGGGTCAATTGGCCCAAAACTTGAAGAGAAGTCTGGATTGCTGGCAGCTGACAAAAAATCTTGCGCTGTGATTCTTGAAGTTTTCTCTTCAATTCGTGACGCCATCTTGGCAATAGTGAAACCTTCAGGAAACGTGACCTTAGTGAAGGTCGCGGACGGGCTGGTGTTCAATAGTTTTTGAATATTGCCTACATGGCTTCGCGGAGTTAAAAGGTAATAGCCGGGCTGCAGATCGATCCCGCCGTTGCGTGCAACATAAAATTGAAACACTCGTGCATTGACAATGAAACCTTCGGCTTCAAGTCTGCGACTCACAGTCACGAGCGTGTCGTTAGGGTTAACCGTGAAATTCGTCGCAGCTTGCGAGACTCCTGCCACAGAATCTGGCGGATTTAATTGTCGCAAATACCAAAGTCCGCCACCTACGAGCGAGACCACAACCGTCATCACCACGGCGAGAGCGATGTATACAGTTCGCGAATCTGGACGACGCTCATCGCCTATTTCTTCGAACTCGCTATCGCCCCACGCATCTGGGCCATCCCAAGCATCTTCCTGCCAGGTCTTAGTGCCATCACTTTTCATTTTTGACGCCGATCAACATGATCTAGCCAACCTTGCAGCATCACTGCGGCAGCAATTTTGTCGACTATGCGACGACGCGCCTGAGCTTTCATATTCGCCTGCATCATCGACTCATTGGCAGTTTTTGAAGTAAGCCTCTCGTCATATGAATAGACAGGCACGCTAAGAACTGTTTGCATCTCTTTGATTTCGTCTTGAGCGCTTTTTGCCGCCGGCCCAACTTTGCCAGACATGCTCAACGGCATTCCGACCACGACACAGTCGACCTCATATTCATCAATCAATTCTTGAATCTTTTTGTGATCTTGACCGTGATTGGCAGATCTCACGACCACAGTCAGAGGTGAAGCAATAACACCACTACTATCGCTCATTGCAACTCCGATTCTTCGAGTGCCAAGATCAATGCCGAGGCTACGCATTGAAGACTTAGACAATGTTGCTGGATGCTTGCGTTGCCGCGAGCAACGCATCGTCGAGACCGCTTGCATTTTTTCCGCCTGCTATTGCAATGTCGCCCTTGCCACCGCCACCACCACCGACCATTTTTGCTGCCTTGCTAATCAAGTCACCTGCCGAAGTCTTGATGCCCGCGCCAGTCGCCGCGACCAAAGCCACGCCACCAGTCGGTGTAACACCACCGAGCACCACGGCCTTAATTTCTTTGTGGGCTCGAATCGCGAGTGCCAACTCTCTCAAGTCATCAGGCGCCAACGCATCGACTCGCTGCACGACGACACCGTTGAGATTTTTGCTTATAAATTCGGCGGCACGACCACGAGCCACTGCAGAGCGCAGCGATTTGAGTTCATCATTGAGCTCTTTGACTTCGGCTATCTTGCGCGACATCGAATCAACGAGGGCAGCAGAATTAGTATCTAACAGCTCGTTGAGTTTTTGTATCGTGCGCGCAGTTGAGATCACATAGTCGACAGCGTTTTGTCCGGTTACCGCCTCAATGCGTCGGAGGTTCGAACCGATCGAGCCTTCTTCAACAATTTTTATTAGACCGATATCTCCCGTGGCAAATGCATGTGTGCCTCCGCATAACTCGATTGAGTCACCTGCTTCAAGAACTCGCACCATCTCGCCGTACTTATCGCCAAAAAAAGCGATGGCACCGGCTTTTGTCGCTTTCTCTTTTGAAGTTTCGTAATTCTTCACATCAGCATTGTTCAAAACTTGCGCATTTGCAATGCGCTCAATCTGCTCGATTTCGACATTCGACAAAGGCGCATAATGACTAAAGTCAAAACGCAACCGCTCGGCAGAAACCAGAGAACCAGCTTGCTTGACATGATCACCCAAAACTTCACGAAGCGCATAATGCAAAATATGGGTCGCAGTGTGATTTTTTCTGGTCGCATTTCGCAGATCACTGTTTATCGTCGCTGTCACTTCGGCGCCATCAGAGATTTCACCCGACAATACGCCAATGTGCTTACGTAAGCCTGGCAAAGCAAACACCGTGTCTGTCACTTTGATTTCACCACTCACGCAACGAATCGTGCCCCGGTCTCCAACTTGACCTCCACTCTCAGCGTAAAACGGCGTCACATCTAAGAACACTTCTACGTGAGACTCGTCGAGAGCAATCAACGACAATACTTTTGCTTCGCATGCGTCATTTTCGTAACCCACAAACTTTGTTTGTCCGTGAGTATCAAGCAGCATGCGATATTGCGCCAAGGTCTCATCGGCGGTAGCCGCACCCTTGCGTGCAGCCTTTGCACGTGTTCTTTGTGCATTCATTTCTGTCTCAAATTCGTCGTTGTCGACATCAATGTTGCGCTCGCCGGCTATCTCTTGGGTCAACTCGAGTGGGAAGCCATATGTGTCGTGCAATACGAATGCGCTCTTACCACTAAGTATCGATTTCTTTTTAGACGATTTGATCGCGGTGAACTCGTTCTCGAGCAGTGTCAGACCGTTCTTCAAGGTCTGCCTAAAACTCTCTTCTTCTCTGGTCAACACACCAAGAATAAAATCTTTGTTCGATTTCAAAGTCGGATGTGCCTCTTGCATTATTTCAACTGCTGTTTCGACAAGTTTGGGCATCACCAACTTGTCGGTGCCGAGCAAATACGCATGGCGAACTGCCCGTCTAAAAATACGGCGCAGAACATATCCGCGTCCTTCGTTGCTCGGAAACACGCCGTCGTTAACCAGCATTGTCGCCGAACGAGCATGCTCAGCGAGCACACGCAGTGAGAAACTCGAACGGTCTTCATAATCGCCGACAATATATTTCTTTGAAGTCGCCGACTGTGCTTGCTCAATCAACGGAAACAAGACATCTGTCTCCCAAATCGAATCTTTGCCTTGCTTCAAAGCCAAGATTCTCTCCAACCCTGCACCAGTATCAATCGATGGCTTGGGCAACGGTGTGCGGCTGCCGTCTTTGTCTTGATTGAACTGCATAAAGACAAGATTCCAGAACTCTAAAAATCGATCGCCTTGCGGATCATTGAGTGGGCCACCATCTGGTCCGAACGAAGGACCTCGATCAATATGAATCTCAGAACATGGACCGCATGGTCCTGTCTCACCCATCTGCCAAAAATTATCGGCGTCGCCAAGGCGCTGAATTCGATTCATCGGCACGCCAACTTGTTCATGCCAAATCTGCTCGGCCTCATCGTCGCTTTCGTGAACCGTTATCCAAAGTTGATCACCGTCAAAACCAAACACTTCGGTGACTAACTCCCAGCTCCATGGGATCGCATCAGATTTGAAGTAGTCGCCGAAACTAAAATTACCGAGCATCTCGAAGAACACGCAGTGTCGCTTTGTTCGACCAACATCATCCAAGTCGTTATGTTTGCCTCCTGCCCGTGCGCATTTCTGAACGCTCACTGCCCGCTTATACGGTGCCACTTCATCACCAACAAAATATGGTTTGAATGGCACCATGCCCGCCACCGTGAACAGAATCGTCGGGTCATGTGGAATCAAACTGGCTGATTCAACTTTGGTATGGCCACGCTGTTCAAAAAAGCCAGTAAACGCGCTTCTAAGTTCGTTCGCCGTGCGAATTTCAGCCGCCATAAACGACAAGCCTACTATTCGCCCTCTGACGCAAAGCGTCAGGTTTAGTTCAAAGAAATATCAGACTGCTTATTTGTTGAGTCGAATTCAGGCTCGAAGTCAATTTTGTTAGCAAAGATCTTCTCGAGTTCTCGGTCGTTAAGTGTTTGGCCACCCGAGTAGCCCTGCCAAAGACCTTGCACATACTCTTTGACCACGTCAAAAATCTCGATGAATTTTTCGATCAATGCATCAGTCGAAAACTGTTGCTGATTCTCGGTTGCCTTCTTTTTCAAAAAGCTCAGACCCACAGCGGCAAGCGCAGCTCCGAGCGCCAGCCAGAAAATTCGTTTGATCATTTTTTCGATCTCGCTTTGCTTTGTGTCTTAATAGTCGTGTCAACGCTATTCATTCGTTGGGCGATTTCTTGCTCGTCTCCGTGAATTGACGGCTGGTAGTAGTCGCCCCGTATTTCGGGCGATCCTGGGCTCGACTCCGGCAAATATTGCTGTTCAACAAAGCCTCTTGGGTCGTCATGTGGATAAACATAACCAACCCCGTGACCAAACTCGCTTGCGCCTTCGTAATGCCCGTCTCGAAGATGGGTTGGTACTTCGCTATTGACACCGCGCTGTATGTCTTGGCGAGCTGACCAAATGCCAAGTGCAACTCGATTGCTTTTTGGGGCGGTTGCCAAATAAACAACTGCTTGAGCCAAGTTAAGTTGCGCCTCGGGCAGGCCCACATGCTCAAGTGCGCTTGCCGCGGCAACTGCAACAACCAAGGCATTCGAATCAGCCATACCAATGTCTTCACTCGCCAAAATAACCAGTCGTCTGGCGATGAATCGAGCGTCATCTCCCGACTCAAGCATTCGTGCTAGCCAAAATAAACCAGCCTGCGGATTCGATCCACGAATACTTTTGATGAATGCAGACACGACGTCATAGTGATCATCTCTGCCGTAGCGCAGTGCACTTACACCGAGCGCCGCATCAACTTGTTTTACAGTGACATGCCGACTATTTTCATGCGACAGCGCGCACGCCACTTCGAGCGCCGTCAACGCCTGTCGTGCATCGCCACCGCAACGCTGAGCCAAAGCGTCTAACGCATCTTCGTCTGCCGTTACAGACTCGGCGACAACACCCCGTTTGAGCAACTCTTTGACATCACCGACGAGCAAAGGCTCGAGTCGAAACAAAGTTGAGCGACTTCGAAGCGGAGCATTGATTTCAAAATATGGATTTTCAGTGGTCGCACCAATCAATGTAATTACACCTGCCTCGACCGAAGGCAACAACGCATCTTGTTGAGATGTCGAAAAACGATGGATCTCGTCGATGAACACAATCGTTCCTCGGCCAAATTGACCGAGTCGCTCTGCGGCACGCTCGATAACTTCGCGTACATCTTTGACTCCGGCGCTAACGGCCGAAAGTCTTTCAAAGTAACGATTGGTCGTCAGAGCAATGACTTCGGCCAAAGTTGTTTTACCCGTGCCTGGTGGACCCCAAAAAATCAATGAAGAAAGTCGATCGCCTTCAATCAGCACTCGTAGCGGAGAATCTTTTGCGACTAGATGACGTTGTCCAACAACGTCATCTAGTGATCTTGGTCGCATTCTGGCAGCGAGTGGTGCTTGCGACTTCAGTCGTTCAGCAGCCGCGGCGCTGAACAAGTCGTTTTTCATTTTGCGGCTGGTGGCAACAGCCTGATGCCCAATTCATTTAATTGATTTGGGTTGACTGTCGTCGGCGCATTAGTCATCGGATCTGAACCTGATTGGGTTTTTGGAAACGCGATCACTTCGCGAATGTTGTCTTCTCCTGCCAATATCGCGACCAAACGGTCGATGCCGAACGCGAAACCCCCGTGTGGCGGCGCGCCATATTTGAATGGCTGCAAAAAGAAACCGAATCTATTGTCAGCATCTTCATCGGAAATGCCCAGTTGTCGAAACACACGGCGTTGCAACTCTGGCTCATGAATTCGAATTGAACCCGACCCTAACTCCCATCCGTTCAAAACCAGGTCGTATGCCAAAGCACGAACCGATAACGGTTCACTCTCGAGACGATCAACGTCTTCATGATGCGGGTGACAGAACGGATGATGACCGGGTTGCGGCAACTTCGTCGTTGGGTTGATGCCGACGAACATCGGAAAGTCAACCACCCATACATATCTATATGGGCCCTC
>CAMBDT010000011.1 GCA_945865395.1 Acidimicrobium ferrooxidans DSM 10331
TTGAGAATTGTGTCGAGTGCCGAAACTGCCGATGGTGCGCGTTGCTCGCCGAAGCCAGTGTCAACCGAGTCAGTTGATCGAACGTATGCGTCAACATCGCGAAACACATCTGTGAACAGTCGATCAAAAGTGCTGTTGATCGTGTCTGAAAAAATTGTCGTACCCGACAAAAATGAAGTGCCGAGAATAATTGCCAGCGAAGTGAGCAACAAGCGCCCTTTGCGAGCGAGGGTCATTTTGAGCGAAAGTCGAAACATTGAAGTGCTTACTCGCCCAAGTGTTTTAGATAGTCGAGAACCTTTTCGGGTGTCGGATCGGTCATTTCGCCGGCGACATGGCCGTCGCTGAGAAACACAATGCGGTCGGCATAACTTGCCGATACGGCGTCATGAGTGACCATGACGATGGTTTGTTTCAAGTCGGTGACGGCGCGACGCATGAACTTAAGAATGTCAGTGCCTGACTTTGAGTCGAGGTTGCCGGTCGGTTCATCGGCAAAAATAATTTCAGGCCGTGTTGCGAGTGCGCGTGCGACTGCGACTCGTTGTTGCTGGCCACCTGAAAGTTCGCTGGGGCGATGGTCGAGTCGATCGTTGAGCGAGATCGTGTCGATGACTTGTTGAATCCACGCTTTGTCGCCTTTGGACTTGCCAAGTGAAAGCGGCAAGGTGATGTTCTCGTATGCATCCAGTGTCGGTATCAAGTTGAAACTTTGAAAGACGAATCCAACTTTTTCGCGGCGCAGTTTTGTGATTTCTTTGTCGCTCAGTTTCGACAGGTCGGTGTCACCGATGTAAACGCTGCCGGATGTCAACCCATCAAGGCCCGCGATGCAGTGCATCAGGGTTGATTTACCCGAGCCGCTTGGGCCCATAATCGCGCTGAACTTGCCGCGCTCAAAACTGACGCTGACGTTGTCGAGTGCGCGAACTTCGCTCTCGCCACTGCCATAAATTTTTGACGCCGAGTCGGCGCGCGCCGCAATATTTGCTGGGTCGATATTTTGAGTTGTCTGAATTGTTTGGTTCACGGGGCTAATTCTAAGCCGTGATGTGAAGCCTTATTTTGGTTGTGGAAGAACTCTTAGATAACTCTTAATCGTTTTCCAAATCTCGTAGTTTGAGAACTAAGAATCTTTTATTTGAATACATTTCTGTTGCGAATTCATCCCAATTGCGATTTTTCGTTGACTTGAGATCAACCACAAACCAACTAACTTGCATAGATTTAAGGTAATTGACAGTTTTGACGGAAGGTGAGTCTGCAAACTCAACTGATGCCTCGACTCTTTCGCGCAGCCAAGCGGGCGGAGTGTCGTATTGCCAAAAGTTCACATAAGCCTGAATCAAAAATTGTCTCTGAGATTCGAGTGCAAGTTCGACAGACCACGATCTAAAGCCCGAATACGTGCCGTAGCCAGTCGGTGTGAACTTGTGTGGAGTATTACCGATTGACTGCTGAAACCAGCCATCACCAGAACATCTCATCTCATCACAGAAAAAATTACTTGCAAAAATATCTGAGTCTGCAGAGTTGGCGCGAATCCAGATACCGACATCTCGAGAGCCACTGGCGAAAAGCTGATCAGTAGCCAACTTTTGTCTAGTTCGTTCAGCGTAAGTTCTGGATTGTCGTTCGACGATATTGTTGGAAAAAATGCCGAATGATGTTGATGCAAAACTAATCAAAACTAGAAGTGAAAAAGAGAGTGCAAGTGTTGGTTGCTTCTTTCTTTTGACCAAGAAAAACATCAATACCGAAATACCAACCGGCAAAGATACAACGAGTGAACGAAATAGGCGCAACGAGATCGCAAATTTTGATCCCGAATTCAGATTTGGAATTAGCTCTAAGGCTGCGCCGCTCAGAAAACCAATAATAAAGACGGATAGAAACTTGCTTTTGTTCGCTGAAATTCGGAGGTCTTTCTTGGAGAGCTCGACTACGAACACGACTATTGGAAGAAACGAAACTGCCTGCAAAAAATATAGTTGTTCAGAGTTGTCGCCAGAAAAATCTAAGAGCGAAGTTGCACCTAATCCGATGAGCACAAAAAGGGCACTAAATGTTGTGATGGGCTCAAGATTTTTGAGAATTGATTTTACTGAAAATGTGGTAAGTGTGAATTGATATCCACCCAGACCGAATACGAGAATGACGGCCGCTAAAGTAAACCAAGATTTCATGTCGGTAAAGTCTCGGAGTTCACCTTGTTGTTCCCAAACAAACGTAAAGTAACCAAGCGAAGATTTCATACCTGTTTCGATGAAGTAGACGAGGTAGATAGCTAAGCCAAGAGGAAGACTTGTGAGAAGTAGCCACCCAATTTTTCTTGAGTTGCGTCGCGAAATGATTTGCAAGAAGAACAAGGTGGTCAAGGTTCCAATAATCAATAACCCGTGCGATGACTTAGTCATGAATACTGCTGAAAATAAAATTGCAGGAAGGATTGGAGATCGTTTCGGACTCTCCTGAAAGTAGCGAACGAGGGATACAAAAAACGCAAGCAGCAAAAATTGAGCAAAGAAATTACTCGATGAATGAGTTTGACCTAGATGAAAACCCCATCCCCAAGTTGGAACAGTTTCATAAGTTATTAGAAGGGCAAGAACAATGAAGGCAGTGATATCCGACGCTTTAAGTGCTTTTGCCAAGGCAAATATGATCAGCGCACATGCGATTGCTAATGCGACCGGGAGAACTTTTGTTTGAATCAAAAACAATTCTGAGTCAGTCTGCTTCGTTAGCAGACCCGACCAACCATAAGAGAGCCAGTGGTAATTGATCGTAAAGCCTGTCGCCAAAATATTTTTGAGCGAACCAAATTTTGAGACTGATGTAGCGATTGTCTCGAGAAAGGGCTGCTCTCTTGACATCTGCCACCAATAACTCGGGCGAATTTGAATCGACCAATAGAGAGCGACGGCAATTGCAAATATTCCGATTGAGGAAGTGACGATTTTCTCTTTGCTGGCAACCACTGATTTTTTAAAATTATTGAAAAACAGAAATGTCGCGAGAATTAAAGAAACAACACCCGCGGGGAAAGTCCAAAACCATTCGGGAGCGAGAATAAGGAGTGTGCCCGAAAATACTGCAACAAAGGTTTTTGTATCAATTTCTCTTGGACCAACAGTCTGGACCTCATTTTTTAAATTGCAGAGTCTCCAGACCAGAAAGAAACAAACAAGAAGCGCTAGCCATGAGAACTCAGAAGCAAACGTATTCAGCAAGAGTTGATCGACTAAAACGAACAGCATAGATCCGATGGCAAAACCCATTGCGATATTTTCTGCTCGAGATATTGTCTTGGATTTCGACCAACGTAGATATAAGAAGCTTCCACAGGTTGTTTGAATTGCCACTAATCCGGTTATGAAGAGTGCTTGAGTAAGGCTTACTCCACTGAGAATCAGCAGAAAGTAAAAAAGCCCACCAATTGCTAACGAGTCATGCTGATTCGTGAGGCGGATTAGAGCATATTTAGTGACAGGTTGGGGCACAGCACAACTTTAGACTGCTTTTGCGGTTTAGCTTTTCGCTTAGATAAACAGGTGTGAAGCCTTATTTTGGTTGTGGAAGAACTCTTAGATAACTCTTAATCGTTTTCCATCCCTGCGGAAATAATTTTTTTGCATCTTCGTCTGAGACGGCGCCACCGATGATCACATCTTCGCCGCTCTTCCAGTTTGCTGGTGTCGCGACTTTGTGTTTCGCAGTCAGTTGCAGCGAATCAATCACACGCAAAATTTCGTCAAAATTGCGACCAGTGGATGCGGGGTAGGTGATCGAGAGTTTTACTTTTTTGTCCGGCCCGACCACAAAAACGCTGCGCACGGTGAGCGTGTCGTTGGCGTTCGGGTGAATCATGTCATAGAGATTGCTGATTTTGCGGTCTGGGTCGCCAATCATCGGAAAATTAACAGGCGTACCTTGCGTTTCGGCAATGTCGGCTTCCCACTTGTTGTGCGACTCGACCGAGTCAACCGAGAGACCGATGACTTTGACATTGCGCTTGTCAAACTCTGGTTTAATTCGCGCAACATAACCCAATTCGGTGGTGCAAACAGGCGTGAAATCTTTTGGATGGCTGAAAAGCACGCCCCATGAGTCGCCCAGCCACTCATGAAAGTTCACCGTGCCCTGGGTTGTTTCGGCTACAAAGTCTGGGGCTGTGTCGCCAAGTCGAATAGTCATTTTTTGCTGCTCCTTGATGTCGGGGTTTGTAATTGCAGGCAAGGATATCGGAATCCCGAGTGATTTGGTCAACTTTAAGATGAACTCTTGTCTGAGCATGTTTGCTCAAAGATGAGTGCTACACGGACTAGGTAGTTTGTGGTGAGATGAATCAAGCCCGAATTAGACGATCGCAGTGGCGATCTTGGCTGTCGGTTGCGATGGTTACAACCTTGGGTTTGCAATTTTTGCCAACACCGGTTGCTGGCGCCGATGCACCTGCTGGCGACTACATCGTGATGTTGTCGAGCAATGCAGATCTGCAAACAAAAGTTGCCAAAGAGGCCCGACTTGGCAACTCGATCAGCGATGTTTATGACGGGTCGGCAAATGGTTTTGTTGCCGAACTTGATGCTGCTGATGTGCGTCGACTCAAAGCCGACCGCGATGTATTAATTGTCGAACTCGATCGCGTGATTCGTCTCGACGACGATTCAACGACGAGCACATCAAGTTCGACAACGACATCGAGCACAACTTCAACTACGACGACAACTCCTGCATCGACTACAACTACCAGCACGACGAGCACATCAAGTTCGACGACTAGCTCGAGCACAACATCGAGCACATCAAGTTCGACGACTAGCTCGACCACGACAACGATTCCTGCAACAACTACAACCTCGACGACAGTTCCCCCAACTACTTCGCAAGACTCGCTTGAGGGCACTTCGATCGTGATGTTGCGACCAGATGTTGATGTGCAGGCGTTTGTCGCCGCTGAAAATGCGTTAGGTGGCGAAGTTATCCAAGCATTCACGCAAGCAATCACCGGTTATGTTGCGATGTTGAGCGAGTCTCAAGTTGCGCGCCTCAGTAAAGACCCGCGCGTCAAAACAATTGAACCCAACCAGATAATTGAGATCGAAGGCGATCAAGCCAACCCGCCTTCTTGGGGTTTAGATCGCATTGATCAACGCACTCGCACATTGAACGCGATGTATACATATAACTTCGGTGGCGCAGGCGTCACCGCTTATGTCATCGACACGGGCATTCGTCCTGATCATGTCGAATTCTCGGGTCGAGTTGCGTCGGGCTACGGTGCCATCGAAGACGGTTATGGTTCGCGAGACTGCAACGGGCACGGCACTCATGTCGCCGGCACCATCGGCGGCTCGACAACTGGTGTTGCTAAGTCGGTTCGGTTGGTGCCAATTCGCGTTCTGAATTGTCGTGGCAGTGGCTTCATGTCGAATGTTATTGCTGGTGTCAACTGGGCGATTACTGATCACGCGGCCGGCAGCCCGGCTGTTGCCAACTTAAGTCTCGGTGGCAGTTTTTCGAGTTCGCTCAACACGGCAATTGCCAACGCGGTTACCGATGGCATAACTATGGTCGTGGCTGCTGGCAACAACAACAGTTTGGCGTGCAATTATTCACCTGCATCGGCGCCATCGGCGATCACAGTTGGTGCGACTACTTCGGTTGATGCGCGCGCGAGTTATTCAAATTACGGTTCGTGTCTCGACATTTTTGCCCCAGGTTCGAGCATCACCTCGGCGTATTTCAGTTCGTCTACCGCGTTGCGCAGTTTGTCGGGCACGTCAATGGCGTCACCGCATGTCGCTGGCGCAGCAGCATTGTTGCTCGAGGCCGATCCGACTATGTCGCCAGCATCTGTTGCTGCAAAATTAATTACATATGCGACACCAGATGTTGTGACAACGCCTGGTGTGGGGTCGATAAATCTTTTTCTCTACACAAAGTCAGCATGGCTTGCCCCAACGCCGATTGCGCCGAGCACACCTCGCGACTTAGTCGTTGTTGCCGGCAATGCGAGTGCCGCCCTGACATGGACAGCACCAACGACCGATAACGGCAGCAGTGTCACTGACTATCTCGTCGAGTTTTCATCAAACTCTGGCACTTCTTGGTCAACTTTTAGTGATGGTGTTTCGATATCAACGAGTGCAACTGTCACTGGTTTGACTAATGCAACCAGTTACTCGTTCAGGGTTAAAGCAGTTAGCGGTGCGGGCACGAGCGACGCATCAAATGTTGTAACTACAACTCCTGGCATTCCGGGTGAGCCGACTTCATTGCGGCCAACTGCCCTCAATCAAAGTGTGCGTTTAAATTGGTCTGCGCCAACGCTAAATGGAGGTTCGGCGATCACCGACTATCTGGTCGAATACACGACCGATACAAACGCTGGTTACACACTGTTCAATGATGGTGTTTCTTCTTCAACCACAGCCACAGTCACTGGTCTAACTAATGGCACAAGTTATTTTTTTAGAGTCAAAGCTGTTAACAGCATTGGCACTGGTCAGCCATCAGGTGTTGCATCTGGTGCACCGTGGGCGATTGTTGTGCCAAGTGCGCCCCTTGATGTTCGCGTTACGAATATCGAACTAAATCAAATCGGTTTAAGTTGGACAGCACCAGTTTCAGATGGTGGCAGTTCGGTTAGTGACTATCTAATTGAATATTCTTTGAACGCTGGTGTGGCGTGGTCGACATTCGCAGACCCGACGAGCACAATTCGCTCGACGACAGTCACAGGTTTGGTCAATGCCACCTCATATATATTCAGGGTCAGTGCAATAAATATTTCAGGCACCGGCGCAGCGTCGACAGCGACAACCGCTGTTGCGCCTGGCATCCCTTCGGCCCCGTGCTGTGTTAACGATGTTTCGATTGGTCCACGCAGAGTTTCAATTCAGTGGGGCGCACCAACATTTAACGGCGGCTCAGAACTCACCAACTACATCATCGAGTATTCAACAAACAGTGGCACAACTTGGACAACATGGGACGGCAACACGGGCGTTGTCGGCTGTGTTTGCGCCAACGTCGCGCGCACCGTCAGTCCGCTTACAGACGGCGTGCCACATATTTTCAGGGTGCGTGCAAAGAATGCAATCGGTATCGGCGAACCTTCAGAACCGTCTGAGGCCTACACACCATGGACACCAGTCGTGGCGGGTGCGCCAAGAACTGTCATCGCGACTGCACGCACCGGGCAACTTGATCTCGATTGGGAAGAACCTACAACTGACGGTGGCGCACCAATCAGTGACTACACAATCCAATTTTCGACAAACTCGGGTGTCTCGTGGACAACGCTCACAGATGGTGTCAGTGCGTCGACTTTCTCGGTAATCCGCTCGTTGGCCCCTGGGGTGAGTCACATTTTCAGAGTTGCAGCGACCAACGAAGTTGGCACTGGTGCCTGGTCGGCACAAAGTTCGCCAGTCACGACAATTAGTTCGCTGGCGAACGATCCGTTCTCTGGTGCGATTGCAATTGCGAACTCGACTGGCAACTCATCTGGCTCGACACTTACTGCAACTCGCGAAACAGGCGAGCCGAATCACGGTGGTTATGCACCTGCGGCGTCAATTTGGTACAAGTGGGTTGCCACCGAGACTGGCACTCTCGTTTTGACCACGATCGGCAGTGACTTTGACACGATTCTCGGCGCGTATACGGGCGCCAGCGTCAATGCGTTGACAACAATTGCTGTTAACGACGATGCAACTGGCGAAACTGGATTATGGAGTCGTGTTTCAATTGCTGTCAATGCAGGCACGACATATTTTGTAGCAATCGATGGTTATAGCGGTAAAAAAGGTGCAACACGATTGAACTGGGCATTCACCGTTGCGCCAACTCCACAAGCGCCAGATACACCGCAAAATGTTCGAGCAAGTGCCGGAGATTCGATTGCGACGGTTAATTGGCTCGCACCAACAAGTGACGGAGCATCGGCAATCACCGCATACACGGTGACTTCGACGCCGGGCAGCAAATCTTGCACAACAACTGGTTCGTTGTCGTGTGTGGTGCGTGGCTTAAGCAACGGGGTTAGCTACACGTTTACGGTTACGGCGACAAACGCGATCGGCACATCGTTGCCGTCAAATCCTTCGTCTGCAGTTGTGCCAGCGGCCGGCAACGACTCTGGCATTTCGGTATTGTCGTGGGGTTTAGATCGCATTGATCAACGCAACTTGCCGCTGAACTCTCGTTACATCAGCAACTTCTCAGGCGCTGGTGTGAATGTCTACGTCATCGACACTGGTGTGTTGTCGACTCACAGTGAGTTTGGCAGTCGAGTCGTTTCTGGTTTCAGTTCTATCGCCGATGGTCGTGGCTCGCAAGACTGCAACGGTCACGGCACACATGTCGCGGGTACCGTTGCCGGCACCAACTATGGTGTCGCACCTGCAGCGAGCGTGGTACCAGTGCGAGTTCTTGACTGTTCTGGTTCTGGCTCAACTTCTGGTGTGATAGCCGGCATCGACTGGGTCGTTGCGCATCACGAAGCGGGTCTGCCGGCAGTTGCCAACATGAGTCTTGGTGGCACGCGCTCGGCCGCACTTGATCTTGCTGTTGCTCGCGGTGTAGCCGATGGCATCGTGTTCGTGGTGGCAGCCGGCAACTCGAATGCAAATGCCTGCAACTATTCGCCAGCCGCCGAAGCTTCGGCGATCACAGTTGGCGCCACAACCTCTACTGACACTCGAGCAAGTTATTCAAATTACGGTTCATGCGTCGACGTGTTTGCTCCCGGCTCAAATATCACCTCGGCGTGGTATACCTCGACCTCTGCGACTAACACTATTTCTGGTACTTCAATGGCGTCGCCGCATGTTGCCGGCGTTGCTGCTTTGGCGTTGAGTGCAGACAGGTCGCTTTCGGTCAGTCGTGTCACAACTTGGATCACATCTACCGCGACTTCTGACTTGATCGCCGACCCAGTTGGCTCGCCGAACAAACTTGTTTATTCGTTGCTTAGTGCTACTCCTCCCGCACAATCCATCAGTTCACCAACTACTACTCCGCCAGCTAGCGGCGGTGGTGGTGGCGGTGGAAGTAGTGGTGGTGGTGGCGGCGGTGGCGGCGGTGGCGGCAGTCGACCAGCACCGACAACAACGACAACAACAACGACAACAACGACGACTGTGCCGACGACTGTGCCGATGACTGTGCCGACGACTGTGCCAGCAAATACAGTTCCGACTGGTACTGCGCCGATTAACACTCTCCCTGGCAACACGACACCTAATAACGCGGTGCCGGCTAACGCTGTACCGCCAACTCTGCCGTCAAACAATGCAGGTAATTTCAATAACAACAATGTTCGCCAACCAACACTGGGTCAACTGATGCCTCCAATTGCTGCAAATGCACCACGAATTGCGGCTCTCACACGAGCATCTGGCAACTCGGTTACTTTTAAGATTGCTGCTAAACCGGGCGCGACCGTAAATGTTTATCGCAACGGCATTTTGGTTAGCAGTGTGCCGGCTGCGGCTGCGGCTGCGCTAAAAGTTACAGATAATCCGGCGGGTGAAAACTCGTATCAAGTTGTAGTCGTCGAGCAAAGTGGCAAAATTTCGATTTCTGAAAAATCTATGGTTGTCACAGCCTCGACCCCAAGTGCTGAAACCGCAGGTGACTCTGCGAACAATCCGCCGGTTGCGCCGGATAAGACTGCGGCGAACGGCAATGCAGTTGCACCGGGTAAGACTGCGGCGAACGGCAAAGCAGTTGCACCGGGTAAGACTGCGGCGAACGGCAAAGCCGCCGCGCCGAAAAAAGCATCTCCACAATCGAAGGCTTCGACCAGCAAGAATTCGAAATAGGTCGAACTCGGTCGAACTCGGTCGAACTCGGTCGAACTCGGCCGAACTCGGTCTCTACAACTAATCTCGGTCTCATGATCGAAACAAAAGTGCCTGCGAGTCTCGCAAAAACGTTGGTCGAACTAAAGCAATCAGGTTGGCAATCGCAGAGTGTTAAAGAAGAAATTCGCAAGAACACTGTCGCGCGCATTGCAGCCGATCAGCAACTTTTTGCTGGCGTGCTTGGTTATGAAGAAACTGTGATGCCTCAAGTTGAGAACGCGCTGCTGGCTGGTCACGACATAGTTTTTTTGGGTGAACGCGGCCAGGCAAAAACAAGAATTATTAGATCGTTGATCGATCTTTTAGATGAATGGATGCCGATTGTCGCAGGCAGCGAAATCAATGATGACCCATATTCGCCGGTTTCCCGACAGGCGCGTGAACTTGTCGCGAGCAATGGCGATGCAACACCAATTGATTGGGTGCATCGTTCGGCGCGTTACGGCGAAAAACTCGCCACGCCCGATACTTCAATAGCCGACCTTATTGGTGAAGTTGACCCGATAAAAGTTGCGGAGGGTAGATATTTAAGCGACGAACTGACTCTGCATTACGGCTTGGTGCCACGTTGTAATCGTGGCATATTTGCGATCAACGAACTGCCAGACCTGTCAGAGCGAATTCAAGTCGGTCTACTTAATGTGCTTGAAGAAAGAGATATTCAAATTCGTGGTTACAAAATTCGCTTGCCACTTGACATCATGCTTGTGGCATCGGCAAACCCAGATGACTACACAAATCGTGGACGAATAATCACGCCACTAAAAGATCGTTTTGGTAGCCAGATTCGAACTCACTATCCGTTAGAGATAGCAACAGAGATAGCAGTCGTGCGTCAAGAGTCGCGCAGCGCAAGTGTGGGCGATGTAAAAGTGCGAATTCCAAATTTCATGGAAGAAGTTATCGCCACAATTAGTCACTTGGCACGTGCCAGCACAAAGATCAATCAACGCAGCGGTGTAAGCGTGCGTCTGACTACAAGTAATCAAGAATTGATGTGCGCCAACGCGATGCGACGTGCACTCAAAGCCAAAGAAACCGACGTGGCGCCGCGAGTCTGCGACCTCGACGCACTGGCTGCCTCAACCGCTGGCAAAATTGAAATTGACGTAATCGACGATTCGCGTGAGTCTCAGGTTTTTGACCAACTCGTGCGCGGAGCGGTGTTGCAGGTCGCCAAACAGCGAATATCGGCCGAAAACCTTCGTCTAGTCACCGAAGAATTTGTCGAAGGCAAGGTCGTGCAAACTGGAGAAGATATTGCTTCGAGCGACTATGTTGCGTTGCTCAAGACAATGCCTGGCTTGCGAGCGGTTGTTGCTGATCTAGTCGATGGCGACGAGTCTGCCGCCGTAGTTGCCAGTGCGATCGAATTCGTGCTTGAAGGCTTGCATTTGTCGAAGCGTCTAAACAAAGACGCCAAGGCGGGCAAAGCGATTTATCGTTCGAAAACTATTTAGTCGCGAAATTTAGTCGCGAAATTTAGCCGCGAAATTTAGCCACGAAATTTAGCCAATGAACGGTTGGCGAGTCCAGATTTCGCTGGTGTCGTTGCGCTCGGCAATTACAGGGCGACCTGAAAGTACAGACACTTCAACTTCGTTGTTGAAGCCGTGCAGTTTTAGTGCGCCATGGCGAGTTGCCGAAACACCCTCGGGCAATTCTTCAATGTGATCAGTTGGTATTAGCACGCCGAGATTTGCCGACTCATCGCAAAGTCGGGCCGCCAAGTTAGGCGCACTGCCGATGTAGTCATCACCTTCGAAGAGCATCGTGTCGCCTGTGTCAATGCCGATTCGCAATTGCAGTGGCGCGCAAACAGTCTCGGCTCGTCGTGCTAGTTCAAGAGCAAATGTGATGCCGTCAATTTGTTCGACAGCAACTGCCATCAGACCGTCACCGAGGTATTTGTCGATACGCACGCCTCGCTCTGAAGCCACGGCCCGCGCCACAGCCCGAAATTCGCCTAGCAGTTTCGTTGCTCGGCGGTCACCGTTGGTCTCGGTGAAGTTTGTGAAGCCAGAGAGATCAACGAAAATAAAGGTTCGGGGGAAACGCATCTGAATTATCAGTCTACGGGCAGTCGTACTATCGTGCGTTTATGCCAAGTAGGTTCAATTATTCGCGCTGGGATGGAACTCAGCAAGGTTTTGAATTTGATGCACAAAGTTTGATCGATGAATTGACAGATGATTTAGTTCATCACGGCGATGTAAATGCGGCTCTGCGCAAATTGATGCAAGACGGTATGCGCAACGATCGTGGCGAAAACTTGATGGGCCTTCGCGAAATGATGCAGAAGTTGCGTGAAAAACGAAATGAGATCAAAGACCGCGGAGATCTTGGCGGCGTCTACAAAGAGATTGCCGACGAACTTAACGACCTAGTCGACGAAGAGAGGCACGCAATTGACCAGGCGCTAAAAGATGCACTCAAATCTGGCGACGAGCGTCGAAGTGAATTGGCTAAAGACTCTGCGGAACAAAAAAACTTTCGCCTTGATATGTTGCCCGAAGATCTCGCCGGCAAGATCAACGAACTTGAGCACTACGACTTTCAGTCACAGCAAGCCCAACAACGATTTGAAGCGTTGCTCGAAAAACTGCGCAATCAATTGATGCAGCAATATTTAGATCAGGCGTCGAGCGCGATCAACGAAATGACGCCTGCAGAAATGCAACGCACGAAAGACATGATGGCGGCATTGAATGAGATGCTCAATCGTCGTGAACGGGGCGAAGACCCAGAGTTCGAAAAGTTCATGCAAAAATTCGGCGATTTCTTTCCGGAGAACCCAAAAAATTTGGAGGAGTTACTCGAAATCATGGCAAAGCGCATGGCGAATGCCCAGGCAATGCTCAATTCGATGACGCCAGAACAGCGTGATCAAATGCGTCAATTGAGCGAAAAGCTTCTCGAAGACATGGATTTACGCTGGCAAATGAACGAGTTGGCACAAAAACTTCAGGCGATGTTTCCGCAACAAGGATGGGACTCAAAGCAAGAATTTAAGGGTGAAGACCCGATGGGGTTCGGTGAGGCGATGCGCTCGATGCAAGAACTCGGTGATCTCGACCAGCTCGACAATTTGTTGCGCAATGCATCCTCGCCGTCGGCGTTGGCTGAAGCCGATTTAGATCGTGTCAGCGAGCTGCTCGGCGAAGATGTCGCCAAGTCACTGCAACGCATGTCTGAAATTACTAAAAAGCTCAAAGAAGCAGGACTCATCGATCAGACCGAGGGCAAACTTGAGATGACACCGCGAGGCTTGCGCAAGATCGGCGAAAAGGCGTTGCGCGATGTGTTCGGGGCACTCGATAAAGATCGCTTGGGTCAACACCAAGTAGAGAGAATCGGTGTCGGCCACGAGCGAACTTACGACACTAAGCCATATGAATATGGTGACCCATTTCAGTTAGATCTGCAGCAGACATTGCGCAATGCTCTCAAACGTCAAGGTTCTGTTGTGCCGGTGAAGTTGATCGCCGAAGACTTTGAAATTGAGCAGACAGAACATTTGACCCGGTCATCGACGGTGTTGATGCTCGACCTTTCGTTGTCTATGCCGATGCGCGATTACTTTTTGCCGGCAAAAAAAGTTGCGATGGCACTGCACTCGCTGATGAGTTCGCAATTTCCGCGCGACTACCTCGGCATCGTCGGTTTTAGCGAGACCGCAAGGGAGTTAAAACCTCATCAATTACCCGAGGTTTCGTGGGATTTTGTCTATGGCACGAACATGCAGCATGGGTTCATGTTGGCTCGTGAAATGTTGTCTCGACAGAGCGGCACCAAACAGATAATCATGATCACCGACGGTGAACCGACGGCTCACATTTCACAATCTGGAGACGTGTTTTTTAATTATCCACCGGTGCGTGAAACCATCGAAGCGACATTGCGCGAAGTCATGCGGGCGACCCGCGAAGGCATACGGATAAACACTTTCATGCTTGATGCATCTCGCGCTTTGCAGTCGTTTATTGAACAGTTGACGGCAATAAACAAGGGTCGCGCATTTTTTACAGGTCCAGAAAATTTGGGTGAATACGTGCTCGTCGACTTCATCGAACACAAGCGCCAACTTTCTCGTCTCGGTGGGGCGCGACGGGCAAGTTAGGCAGTATTTGCATTTTGTGTAAAAGTTTGGCAGAATGACACCGCTGTAGTTACACCGTTGTTGACGCCCCCGCGTTGGTAGACGGACTAATCGGGAGGGTTTCAAAATTGGAAGATCGCATGCACATACCTGTGAGCAGTGAACGTGCATGGCAAGACCAGGCAAATTGTCTTGGTGTCGATCCAGACCTTTTCTTTCCCGAGCGCGGTGCCTCAACCCGTGAAGCCAAAGAAGTTTGCCGTGGCTGTGTTGTCAAAAACGACTGTCTTGAATATGCCCTAGAAAATGGCGAGAAATTCGGCATCTGGGGTGGGCTCTCAGAGCGAGAGCGTCGTCGGCTTCGTCGTCAGCGCGCGCAGAGCAATCGCAATATCGCCAGCGCCTAAACCATCAATCTAAGTTTTGTATCGCGCGGTTGCGCGCAGCCAAGCACCATTCGATTGTTTTTTCTTTGCTTAGATCAAGTTCGGTCCAACGCGGTTTTTTGATCTGTGTAAGCACACGTGCAGGCACCAAGCCAACCAGTTCGGCGCGTGCGACATCAGCTCGTTTTGCGACCTCGTCAAAGACAAACTCTGGGCCAACTTCGTCGGGGCTAATCAGGTTCATGCTGACCTGAATTTCATTGCCTAATTGCAGCCCCAAGGTGCGCACTTGACGGCTACGTATCTCTTTTGCAATTCTTCGACCATCTTCAATTGTCGAGTTCTTTAACCAAATGTTGTAGGCAACCAATACTTGTCGAGCACCAACGCAGATCGCGCCGGCAGTTGGGTGCGGTTTACTTGGGCCGAAGTCTGGCGTCAAATCTACGAAGGCCCGTTTGCGAATCTCGGGCAGGTCGCGTTCAGGGCCATAAACAAAACTTGGAATCTTAAGTTCAGTTGCTACATAATCGGCGAATTCGTTTCTTGCCTGAATCGCTTGTTCAATTGTTGAATTTTCAAGCGGCACGAATGGAACGACATCGATTATGCCGATTCGCGGGTGAACACCCACATGCTGACGCAAGTCAAACTGTTGTGCGCTTAGTTCGGCGAGCTCGCGTGCCGCACTTGTGGTTGCGAGTGTGAACACGCTGCGGTGATGGTGAAAATCGCTGTGGATGTCCAGCACATCGTGGCCAATCTGGTTGCGAATTTTTTCAATCGCGTCTAGGCGCCGACCCTCGCTGATATTGATTACGCACTCAAGCACCTGTATTGCTTAGCGCATTTTCGGGTGGTGATGCTAGAGTTGTCATATGTTCAACGGCCCTGAAATCTGGATCATCATCTTGCTTGTTGTGGTGCTTTTTGGCGGATCTCGTCTTCCAAAAATTGCTCGCAACCTCGGCAAAGCCCAAAGCGAACTCAAAAAAGGTCTCGCTGAAGGCATCGCCGATTCAAAAAAAGACGAAGCTCCAAAAACCGACTCAAACTAGTTTTGGCGTCACGGCAGGTTGCCTGCCGATTATTTGAGTGCGAGTACTTTAACTTTCGTCGTAAGTACATCTGCGAGCAAACTTCGACGCTCATTGGCTGCATAAAGGTTTAGTTCGATATCTGCCTTAGCTGCGGCCTTGGCGAAAATTAAAAACTGGTCATCTTCGGCGCGAACTGTAACCGACTTGACGCGTCCGTCTTGGGTTCGATCAAGACCGATTGCAATTCGCAAAATTGCAGCGAGTGATGTCACAAGTTTTTGGTCGACTTCTTCGAGTTGGGCAAACTCTGAGTGCGACTGCTTTGGCGCACTCTTGCGGTGATATCGAGCGATGACTGCGATTAATTCAATTTCGTGATCGGTGAGACCGACTAGTTCTGAGTTTCTGATCACGTAATAAGAATGAAGGTGATGTTTCGAGTGCGAAACGACAACACCAACGTTTGCGAGCAGCGCCGCAGCCTCGAGGTATCTGCGCGATGCGGGCGGGAGGCCAAGTTTTTTTTGTAAACAATCAAAAAGTGAAAGTGCAATTTTTGAAACATGAGCCGAATGCTCCGGGCGATCGTCGCATCGATCGGCAAGTTGCTTGACACTTTGTAGTGCTGGGTCAACATCCTCTGGATGGTTGAGTAAATTTTCGCGAGCAAGCGTGTCAAAGAGCACGCCTTCTCGCAACGCATAGTCAGAGTAAACGAATGTTTTAACATCATATGACAGGGCAATGCCTTCTAATATGACGGCTCCGGCCAAAATAATTTCGGCACGTGAAGAGTCAACATCGAAAATCTTGGCGCGCTCTTTGACAGTCGGTGCTTCGGCCAATAAATCCAACATCTTGGTTACGTCTTTGGCGCTGAATTCGTAGCGGTTGAACGATTTTGGTTCCGGCTCGTCGTTAAGTTTTCTGATTAATTTGCCTACTGCTTCGACCGTGCCAGATGAGCCGACAGCAACTTCAAAGCCGAGTTCTGTGACTTCGGGCTTTATCGTCGCCAGCATAGATCGCACGAATTTTCGACAACTGCTGAGCGCACTTGGATGCAGGGCATCGGTATTAAAAAATCTGTCAGTCAAACGAACGGCGCCGAGTTTAAAACTTCGCGAGAGCAAAATTTCTTCACCTGAGGCGATGACCAACTCGGTTGAACCGCCACCGATGTCGCAAAGTAGCAGCGGTTGTTCGCCGACTGCAACTGCATATCTGGCGCCCAAGTGAATTAGGCGTGCTTCTTCGACACCAGAAATGACCTCAACTTCAATATCAGCTTCTTTGCGCGCCCGCT
The DNA here is from genome assembly GCA_945865395.1 of Acidimicrobium ferrooxidans DSM 10331. Lineage (GTDB taxonomy): Bacteria > Actinomycetota > Acidimicrobiia > Acidimicrobiales > Ilumatobacteraceae > BACL27. Next base: position 16,710 of record CAMBDT010000011.1, read on the forward strand.
TTATAAACTCGCCGCGATTTTTGGCCTCGCGAACTGCGCTGGTCGCGACCGCGCGCAATTTTGCGCCGTGAACATCAGAGATTGCACGCATTCGCTTTAGGGAGGCGAGGCCTCGTTCAATGGCGTCGGGCTCGAGTTGTTTCATGTCGCCCGCACCATGGCCAAGTCGAACCACTTCTTTCTCGCTGGCAATGACTTCGAAGCCCGTTTCAACCGGCCGAGCAACTACTAAGTGAAAACTGTTTGTTCCAATGTCGAGCGCGGCAATGATCGATTCTGATTCTGAGCCCACAAATGCACATCTTAGAACGCGATGGTTCGACGGTAGGATTTATCGACTAATCGAAGGAGATGTCATGACCAACTATGCAGAAGCAACAACTTTGAATGAGCCACCGCGAGGTCATGCGCGCATCGTCTATCTCGGCTCAGCCTCACCCCATTGGGAGGTTTACGGCGACTATGGCGATCAGAACATGCTTGAAGAATTTCGCGCACGAACCCTTGCCCGACTGATTCTTTTGCCACGCAACGACCCACAGTTTCGTCGCAATCAAGAGCGAGTCAACAAAGACGCCGAGCGTGAACGCATCAGCATCGAATGGGAGTTGGGCTATGCAGCCGCAGCCGAGACCTCGGCAGTTGCGCCAGCAGCCGCAACCGAGACCCCGGCAGTTGCGCCAGCAGCCGCAACTGCTGAATAGGCAGAATCTAGAACCAGCATTTTTATGCGACCTAATCTGTCGCTGAAATGAAGTTCAAGTGACTTTTTGGCGAAATCGTTTTCTGACAAACGCTCGAGCGTCTGGCAATTCGTACGATGAAAGTATCAACCAGAATTACATCAACCGTGAATTGAGTTGGCTCGACTTCAACGATCGTGTCTTGACTCTTGCAAGTGACGAGAAAGTTCCGTTGCTTGAAAGATGTCGATTTTTGGCAATTTGTTCATCAAATCTCGACGAGTTTTATCAGATCAGAGTTGCTGCGCTCAAAGACCAAGTAGCGGGCGAAGTTCATACGCCGACATCTGACGGTATGACGCCCTTGCAACAATTGCGTGAAATCACGAAACGCACACAAGATTTCGTCACTAGACAGCACCGGGTCTGGTCAGAAGAATTGCTGCCGAGACTTAAACAGTCTGAATTATTTGTCGTCGGCTGGTCAGACTTAACCGAATCTGAAAAAGCCAAACTTTCAGATGACTTTGATCGCAGAATTTTTCCGATACTTACGCCACTGGTGGTTGACCCTGCGCATCCGTTTCCTTATATCTCTAACCTCGCGCTCAACTTGGCAGTCGTTGCTCGTGACCCACAGTCGGGCGAGCAGAGATTTGCGAGACTGAAAATTCCGAAGAGTATTTCGCGGTTTATGCGGGTTGGTGGCGGCAATAAATTTGTCTTGCTTGAAGAAGTTGTCTCTGCCAACTTGCCGATGCTGTTTCAGGGCATGGTCATTGAGCAGTGCTTTGTTTTTAGGGTTACACGAAATGCCGACCTCTCGCTCGATGATGAAGACGCCGAAGATTTGTTGGCCGCTGTTGAAATGGAATTGCGCCGTCGCAGATTTGGTCGTGCAGTTCGCCTTGAGATTCCGGAGGGCACCGCGCAAGAAACGGTCGACTTGATGTGCCAAGAACTCGAGTTAGAGGCCGAAGACATCAGCTTCCACTCTGGTTTTATTGAGATGAACGCACTAAATCAGTTGGCGTCACTCGATCTACCTGGATTGCGGTTTAAGCCCTGGCCTCCGCTAACTGCTGGAAGGCTGCTAGCCGCCGAAGTTAATGGTCAGAGTATTTTTCAAGTGATCCGCGAGCGACAACTGTTGGTTCACCACCCACACGAGTCATTTTCGTCGTCGGTCGAGTCATTTGTGGCGCAGGCGGCAAGCGACCCAAAAGTCCACTCAATAAAAATGACTCTCTATCGAACATCGGGTGATTCGGCGATCGCCAAGCATTTGGTTCGCGCCGCCGAATCGGGCAAACAAGTGGCCGTGGTGCTTGAGATCAAGGCGCGCTTCGATGAAGCTCGAAACATCGCCTGGGCAAAAGAGCTCGAATATGCGGGTGTACACGTAACTTATGGCATTGTTGGTTTGAAGACTCACTCGAAGTGCATTTTGGTCGTGCGCGAAGATAGCGACCAGATGAGGCGATATGTGCACATCGGCACCGGAAACTACAACTCTGTAACCGCCAGACTTTATGAAGACATCGGATTTTTCACCTGCGAAGAGCAAATTGGCTCGGATGCGACAGAGTTGTTTAATTATTTGACGGGTTACGCCAAAGAGCCCGACTATTTGCGACTGTTCGTCGCACCGCATCAATTGCGTCCACGAATTCTTGAGCTGATTCATCGCGAAGCGACTTTCAAAGACAAAGGCCAGATCACTCTAAAGATGAACTCGATTTCAGACCCCTCGATAATCGATGCGCTTTATTCGGCGAGCAATGCGGGCGTCAGGATAAAACTGATAGTTCGGGGTATTTGTTGTCTGCGCGCTGGTGTGCCAGGCATGTCAGAAAATATCGAGGTGCGTTCGATTCTTGGTCGTTATCTTGAGCACTCGCGGATCTATCGATTTGAGCATGGTCTTGAAGACGAGTCACCCTTGCACTTAATTGGTTCGGCAGACATGATGGGGCGAAACCTAGATGGGCGAGTTGAAGTTTTGGTGCCGCTAACGCACCCGAAGCATCGGGCATGGCTCGATAAAGTCTTGAGTTTTTTGACCGCAGAAGATGTCGCCCACTTCAAATTGAACGCCGATAATAATTGGATCAAACATAATTTGGGTGCTGAATTCGGTGATGCTCAGCAGCGTCTGCATGAGTGGGTTGTAGCGACTCAAGTTCGGTGATGCTCTAATCTGTTCACCGTTGAGTCACCCTATTGACAACTAAAGTTCACTTTTGACGGGCTACCGTTGTGGTGAGTCGTAGTTCTGAGAAAAGCGAGAAAGGTGCCGACGATGGATGAGATTCGCAAGAATTTTCATAATGATCTTGAATCGGTGCGCGCCGAAGTTATTCGCCTTGGGGCTTCGCTGACAGAGTCAATTCCGCGAGCAACTGCGGTGTTGCTGAGCGGAGATCTTGAGGGCGCAGATTATTTGGTTCAAGCAGATGACGAATTTGACGGTCGAAGTGCCGAACTTGAGGCTTCATGTTTTGAAATTTTGGCACTGCAAGCGCCTGTTGCCGCCGATCTTCGACAAATTGTCGCGATTATCAAAATTGCCGGCGAACTAGAGCGTTCGGCAGATCTAGTAGTCAACATTTGCAAAGCAGCGCGTCGTATATATGGTCATGACATTGATCCGATGCTTCGTGGTGTTATATCAAAAATGAGCGAACAAGCACAAAAACTTTTTGCTGCGACCATGGAAGCATTCGAAGAGAGCGACTCAGCAAAAGCCGCGGCGATTGACGACATGGACTCCTACTTAGACAGCTTGCATCGCCAGTTCATTCAACAAATCTTTGAGTCGCACTCAAGATCAAAAATTGACTTGCAAGTTGCAGTTCAACTTGCTGTAGTCGCCCGCTTTTATGAGCGCATCGGCGACCACGCCGTCAACGTGAGCGAAAAGACGCGGTTCATAGTTTCTGGTTGGGTACGCGAGCGCGGCGGCATTGACCGCTATAAAGCTCGGGTCGGTGACCGAACAGGCGAGATTTTTCTTCCACGAACCGAAAGTTAAGTTCAGAGACCCGCTGTGGACTTGATTTTTTTCTTGTCTGGTGCGGCAGTAACTGCAGTTGTTGCGTTTTTGATCTCTAAACGATCCTCGAAAGATCTCAGTCGTGCAATTCAAAATGAAGCGCGTGTCAATACGCCGACTACTGAAGACCAACTCGAAAGTTTGATGGACGCTCTTGATCTGTTGCCCATTGGTGTTGTCATTGTCGACACCAAGATGGGCCGAAGGTTGCGCAATAATGCTGCCGCAGCGATGACCGGTGTTAGATATGTCGACATCTTGGTTGAACAGGCAGTTGATGAAATGCTCGAAGAAGTAAAAATCACCAATTCGGGTGAGCGCGTTCTTGAGGCGGTGGCTGGGACAACGAGATACTTTAAAATTTGCGGTCAAGCGATGGATCACCAACGATTCATCGTCACGATTGAAGACGTCACAGAAAAGTCACGAATTGACACGGTGCAGACAGATTTTGTTGCCAATTTGAGCCATGAATTAAAGACTCCGATAGGTGCGGTTGCCGCGCTTGCTGATTCGCTTAACGGCGAAACCGAAACCGAAGTTGTTTGGCGACTTGCCGAGCGAATTGTTACCGAATCGCATCGGATGTCGCGAATTGTTGATGACCTTTTAGATCTGTCGCGAGTTGAATTCGGAGGAACTGAAGAATGGACTGACATCGAACTCGGTCCTGTTCTCGTAGAAGTCGTCAGCACTAACCAACACGCCGCAAAGCGACAAGGCCTAGGTTTGTCACTAACTGGTTCGACCGAGCTATTGGTGCGGGGCGACCGAGCCCAACTGGTGTCAGTATTTTCTAATCTCGTCGATAATGCGATCAAATACAGCGAAGCTGGTGGCGTCGTTCTTGTCGAGAGCAAAATCGAAGGAGATGAGATCGTTGTCAGCGTTACCGACCACGGAATCGGCATCGCCGAGCGTGATCAGAACCGAATTTTTGAGCGGTTCTATCGAGTTGACAAAGCGCGAAGCCGTGCCACTGGTGGCACTGGTTTGGGTCTCTCGATCGTGCGACACATTGTCTTAGAGCATGGTGGTTCGATCGATGTGCGCTCAGAAGAAGGCATTGGCTCGACATTCATGGTTCGTTTGCCGCGAGTAATTAAACAACCTAAAGAATCAGTCTTAGATCAGACAGGAGTAATGGCATGAGTATAAGCAATTCGCTTCCGACAATTTTGGTGGTTGACGACGAAGAGTCGTTTATCGAAGCCCTTCAAGTTGGTTTAAAGCGCGAAGGTTTTCGAATTGAAGTAGCCCGCGACGGGGCAGAGGCATTGGCGGTCTTTGATGCTGTCAAGCCAGATGCGGTGCTTCTCGATGTGATGTTGCCGAAACTTGGTGGCACCGACGTATGTCGTGAAATTCGCAAAAAGAGTTCGGTGCCAATCATCATGGTCTCAGCAAAAGGCTCAGAGATTGACACGGTTGTCGGTCTTGAAGTTGGCGCCGACGATTACATCGTCAAGCCATATCGCCTTCGTGAACTCGTGGCGAGATTGCGGGCAGCTCTTCGTCGCGGCGAGTTGTCAAAATCTGACGGTGATTTGACGGGTGTCGGCACTGTGGCGATTGGTGCGGTTTCAATTGACCCCGAGCAACATGTCGTGACAATTCGTGGCGAAGTCACGAAGCTGCCACTCAAAGAATTTGAGTTGCTTTATATGTTGATGGCTAACGCAGGCCGAGTGATGACCAGAGAAACACTCATCGATCGGGTCTGGGGTACCGACTATTTCGGTGATACTAAAACCCTGGACGTGCATATCAAGCGACTGCGCGCAAAAATCGAAAAGGAGCCCGCAGAACCGCAACTAGTTGTGACCATCCGTGGGCTTGGCTATAAATACGAGAAAATAGGCGTATAGCTCTTTCAAAGTCAGGTCTAGCCCCAGCGTCGCCGTTGCGTCGCCTGGGGCGAGTTCATTCGCTGTTTGCCTGTGGTGAGGCGGCATTTGCAATTGCTTTAGCCGATTCACTTTTTTTGTCAATCAGCCCTGATGCGGCACGAAGTCGAGTGCTTTTGTTTTTGGCTGTGAGTTTGGCACCGTTTGCGATTGTCGCACCATTTATCGGACCAGTGATCGACAGAATTCCGGGCGGCAGGCGAATCACAGTTTTCGTTGTTGCTGTGCTGCGCTGCGTGACAGTGGTTCTGATGATTTCGCGACTGAACTCGATCTCGCTCTTTGCCCTTGCCTTCATTTCTCTCATTTTGGCGCGCACTTACAGCGTGAGCAAAACCGCAATCGTGCCGACACTCGTAAGAAATGATGATGAATTGGTTTCTGCAAATTCAAAACTCGGCTTGCTATCGGGTGTGATGGGTTTTGCCGCTGCCGTGCCCGCGGGTTTGCTGCAATTGGTTGACGCACGAGCCACGCTCGTTTTGTCGGCAGTGATGTTTGGTCTTGCAGGTTTTGCAAGTTTGCAGTTGCCGCGTCACGTTGCCACCACCCCTAAAGCAATTCAGAAAATTGAAATCGAAGAATTGCGAGGACTGCAAGTTAGGCGTATTGCTTTTTCAATGATGCTTCTGCGTGGCATGATCGGATTTCTATTTTTTCATGTGGCTTTCTGGTTGCGCGATGAAAGCGCAGGCACAGCGTGGTTTGGTCTAGCACTCGGTCTTTCATCGTTGTCGATAATGATTGGCAATTTGGTAGCACCATTTTTGCGACGCCAAATGTCTGAGCGAGCAATGATGCTGTTTGCATTTTTGATAATCGGAGTGATCGGCATTTATGCCGGAGTCGTGGGTGGAATCACCTCGGGTATCATCTTGATTTCTGTAACCAATGGCATGGGTTCAATTGGCCGATTGGCTTTTGAATCGGTAGTGCAAAGAGAAGCACCCGACGCGAACCGCGCTCGAGCATTTGTTCGTTTTGAAACTTTGAATCAGCTCGCCTGGGTTGGCCTTGGTTTGGTCGCCGTAATGCTCACTTTGCCAGGGGCAGTTGGCTTCGCCGTTGTTGGTGTTGTATGTATGGCCGGGTCGGTCTATTTCTTTTTAGAGCGGTCGAGTTAAAGGTTTATCCGCTCGATCCACAAGCCCGGGGCGGTGATTTCGTTTGGTGTAGGCAGATTACCATCGCGAGCCCATAGGCGTGCCAAACCGTTTTCGCCGGCACGTTCGATGACACCAGAAATGAAGCGCTCGCCTCGATCGACTTGATCGTCGGTTAAATAGATGCCGAAAAGCTGTTCGACATATTGATCTTGAGAACTCGATTCGACTCGTCGCCGTCGAAAAGCTTCTGAAATCTGGGCGCCGTTGCCGAGAATTCGGCTTGCAACCGTGTCGACGACATGATCTACATAGCAGATGATCGCGCAAATTATCGCGTCAAGTTTGGGTGCGAGAGCCTGCTGTTGTTTTGAGCGTTCGCTGCCAAGCAGAAGAGTTGGGTCACCCAAAAGTTTTTGCATCATCGCCGCTGGGTCGGTGTTGGAGACGTCGATGTTCGTAAGTCGTTGACCTAGTGCGTTTGGATTTGGATGAAAACCGGCGACATGTTGCTTTACCAAGTTGATGACGGCGTTGCGAACAAACTCAATGCGAAACAGCGCATGAAATGTCAACTCTTGAATCAACAACCACATTTGCATGTCCTCGACTTTGATGCTCCAGTCTTTGGCGAATTCTTCGCTGTTGCGGGCGACAAACAAAAGTTGAGACTTTGGTTCGCGCGGAAGGGGCAAGTCATATTGACCGAATGCACGAAGTGAAAGTTGCCCGATCATTGAGCCGACAGACATGCCGAGCATCGCTGGCGCCATCATCTTGGTCAGGTTTGACATCATCGCGTCCATGCCGTTTGACTCAAGTTCGAGACTCGCATCGCTTGTTGCAGGCGTTGAATTGCCCGAAAATTCGGAGAAATAAAATTTGAATGCATCAAGCGTGTGATGTGTCCAAGTCGAACGCGTTACGACGTCAATAACAGGTGGTTGAGTTGATTCACTTGTCGACAGACCGGTGACATCTCGAACATGCAGGTCGGCGACCGCAGCGAGTTGATGAACGGCGATGCGCACGGTTGGTTCGACATTGGGCTCGACAATTGAGTTCGTCGCGGTCATCATTGCGAACTGTCGAGCCATATCCCACTGCACGGGGCCAGCGCTTGACATCGCCTTGGCAATTTGGTCAAAAAACGGAATGCCTGACGAAGAGAAATCACTCGGGTCTTGAGGCATAAACAGATGATAGGCAGACTGAAATTGAATTCATCAGTTCTTTGTGAGTGGCGAATGGCTCAGTTCGCCTGCAGAGATACACTTAATTTGATGTCAACATTGCAAAACAAGATTGCAGGCGATACACGACTTGAGTTGACGAGTGAAGTTCTAGATGTAGGTGCTGTCTACAACTGGGCTGCAGTTGAATCGTGTGGCGCAGTTGTCGTATTTTCTGGCATTGTGCGTGACAACGCCGAAGGTCGCACCGATGTGACATCGCTGACCTATGAGGCTTATGAAGATCAGGTCGTGCCAAAACTTCAAATTATCGCCGATGAGATGCGATCGAGATGGAGCGATCTCGGACGAATTGCGCTTATTCATCGCGTCGGCAAACTTGAACTGACCGAGTCGTCTGTATTGGTTGTTGTTTCATCACCTCATCGTCCCGAGGCGTTTGCGGCTGCGAGATACGCGATTGATGCATTAAAAATAAGCGTTCCGATCTGGAAGCAAGAGCACTGGAAAGACGGCAGCGACTGGGGCACAAATAGCCACGAGATTTCTGACGCGCGAAAAGTCGAAAGTTCAACACTGTGATTATTCTTGCTGCATCAACACTCGCCGTATTTTTTGCCGCCGTGTCGATCGTTGCTGGCGTGATTTTGGCACTGTTGGTTTTAACGCAAGAGCGAACGAAAACGTCTAACGAAGGTATGGCGGCTTTTCATCGCCACCTTGACGCACTGTCTGATGAGTCGCGCGAACATTTGCGCAGTCAATTGCGCGATGCCAAACAACGACAGACACGGGGCTAATCAATGGCACGCGACCTCGCAATCGATCTAGGTACGGCAAACACACTCGTATATATGCAGGGTCGTGGCATCGTGATCAATGAACCGTCTGTGATTGCCGTCAATCGACGTACTGGCGAAGTTTTGGCGACCGGCGAGGAAGCATGGCAGATGATCGGTCGAACACCTGGCTACATAGTCGCGGTAAGGCCATTGCGTGGCGGGGCAATTACAGACTTCGAAGTAACCGAAAAAATGATTCGTTTGTTGTTGCAGCGCGCGGGAGTATCGAAGTTTTCAAGACCAAAAGTTTTGATTTGTGTGCCGTCGGCGATTACTGAAGTCGAGCGTCGCGCAGTTACAGACGCGACTCGTCGGGCTGGTGCGGCTGACGCCCAGTTGTTAGAGCAGCCGGTGGCTGCTGCGATTGGCGCCAACCTGCCAATCGATGAACCAGTCGGCAATATGGTGATCGATATTGGTGGTGGCACGACCGAAACTGCGGTCATCAGTCTCGGCGGCATCGTTGCGCTTGAGGCTGTTCGGGTCGGCAGTTTTGATATCGACACTGAGATTCAGACATTCGTGCGTCGCAAGCACGGCATCGCAATTGGTGAGCGCACTGCCGAAGAGATCAAGAAGTCGATCGGCAGCGCGATGCCGATGCCTGGTGATACTGATGCAGAGGTTCGTGGTCGAGATTTGGTTACTGGTTTGCCAAAGACGGTTATCTTGACGGCAAAAGAAATTCGCGAAGCGATCGACCCAGTTGTGAGGCAGATGGTGGATTCAGTCGTGCGGTGTCTTGGTGTTGCACCGCCAGAACTTTCGCAAGATTTTTTAAAGCGCGGCATGTATCTTGTCGGTGGTGGCTCGCTATTGCGTGGCATGGCTGAGAGAATTTCAAACGAAACTCGTGTGCCAGTCAATATGTCGAACGAACCACTCGAAGCAGTCGTGTTAGGTGCAGGTCATTGCATTGAGAATTATGCAGCGTTGCGTGGTTTGTTCATGGACTCGCGTCGCTGAAAATTAATTTTTAATTGAGCGCGTGAGCCCTTCTTGGACAACGGTGACAACTAGTTCGCCGTTCGGCGCAAAAATATAGCCACTGGCGATACCGCGAGCATTCGAAGTCGAGATCGCGGTTTGATCGTAGAGCAACCAATCATCTGCTCTAAACGGTCGGTGAAACCACATCACATGGTCGAGGCTTGCCATTTGAATAGTCTGTTCGGTCCATGATCGACCATGTGGAAGCAAAGTTGTGTCGAGCAGCGACATATCACTGGCGTAGGTGACGATGCAGGCATGTAGAACGGGGTCATCAGGGAGCTTGCCGTCGGCTCGCATCCAAAGCTTTTGTCCAGGGCTCTTTAGATTTTTTCTTGTGAGTGGGTCTGAATCGATGTAGCGAAGATCAATCGGACGCGGATGGGTGAACCATTCGCCCATTTGATCTTTGAAAGGTTCCATGCGGGTTTTAAAGTCGGGCAAAGTCTCGGCTTGCGGCAGACCTTTTGGCATTTCGATGAAGTGCTCTAGGCCAGGCTCGACAATCTGAAAACTCGCTTGCAGGTTGAAAATTGCTTTGCCGTGTTGAATTGCGATTACGCGGCGAGTTGTAAAGCTCTTTCCGTCACGAATGCGGTCAACTTCATAAAGAATCGGGATTGTCGGGTCGCCGGGTCGCAAGAAATATGCGTGAAGAGAATGCACTTGACGTGACTTATCGTCGACCGTACGTGCTGCTGCGACGAGCGCTTGGCCCGCAACCTGGCCCCCAAAAACTCGTTGGCGATTTTCTTGAGGTGAAACACCACGAAATATATTTACTTCGATGACTTCAAGATCTAAGAGTGTGACGAGATCGTCAAGCGCTGAAGCCATGGTTCTATTCTTGCATCTAGATGCGCAAGAACTTGATTAATTGTCGATGCAGATAAGATTTAATGAGTGACAATCGTCTGGAATGCTCAACGCGTCAGCGAGGGTCTAACAGAAATTGACTCTGCGCGAGTCGCTGTGTTGGCAAATGTCAAGCGACTATTAGATGAATATCACGG
>CAMBDT010000012.1 GCA_945865395.1 Acidimicrobium ferrooxidans DSM 10331
GAGATCAAATGCACCACGGGTGACGTTGACTTTTGAATCCGCAATGTAATCAGTCAAAATTTTATGCGCGAAATGTTCTTCGAAATTGGTCTCCGGCTTTTCGTGAATCTGGTGGCTGATGCTCACTAGATCTTTGGCTCGCGAATCAATATCGCGGCACACATTTTGTTTGATCTGATCAACCTGCCGACTAGTCATGGTTCGTGTCATATTCCAATGATAATCCTCACCAATAAAGAACTACAGCGTCAGGCAGCACATTAAATATGCAACTTTTGACATTCCCTACTCGAATACTTTCGATATACAAAGTTGATGATTCAATGCAGCCCGCTGAATATTGAGTCATCTGTCGATGTCGAATTTTGGGGTGTGGCAGATGTGAACCCGACCTCATCAGCCGATAGGCCGTCAAACGTTGGCGAATGCTTATCGACTCATCAAATTCGATCACGTCAAATTTGCCGTCATTAGGGTGAGATCTCGGCGCCCAATCTCGCCTGCCGACAAAAGACGAATTCAGCACGCCAACTGTCTCGCCTCTGAACCACTTAGAGCGGATAAACGCGTGCCCAAGAAAATATCGCCGCTCTCGAACTTTTGAATTTTCGAGCTCAAATGTCGCTTCGACAACGTCAAACTCAGTGCGCAGCATCTCGCTGTTTTTGATATTCGCACCCGCCACACCTAGCGTGCGCGAGATATTCGATTTTAAAATTGCTATCTCTAGCTGTGGGCCTGCAACTGACAAATGCTGGTTCAAATAAGAGCCAGCCTCTTGATCATCTGCGACCAGGTGCAACTTGTCAGGTCGGGCAACAAAGCGACCCCAGTCTTGACCTTTTTGAATTGTCACGAAGTGCCGATTGAAGAGCCGTGTGATGCTGCCACAACGCCGCGCAACAATGCTGAAGCAGCTTGTTCAGCGCAACTTACTGTCTTTGGGTTAGGTGCAATGAGCGAGATCTGTCGCAACAAATCGATTAGCTGTTTCATCGTTCGTACAAAATCACCTGCCGTCAGATCGTCGTTCAGTATGTCGATCAATTCACCGCCGCTCGCCCAGTCGTAAGTCACATCCATCAGACCGGCGTCAATCGCACGGTGTGGTGCAACACCGGCAGATTGCTCGTCTTTGGCAATCTTGTCACTCAGCACTTCTATTGCTTTCCATTGTGATTGCAATGCCTTAGGGACTCGCGGCTTTGGCGGTTCTTCCGCGCGTCGAAATTCGTACACGAAAACGCTCAATAATGACGCCAACTCGGCTGGAGTCAGACCATCAAACAACTTCTCATTTAATGCCTCAGCAATAACGAGGTCTAATTCGTGAAAAATTCTCGCCAGTGAACGACCCTGGTCTGTTAACTGCCAGTTTGCAACATAGCCACGTCGTTCCATCAGACGAACTAGGTCATCAAACTTGGCACTCACAGACTGCACCGATTTATCGATTCGCTCTTCCATCAACTTCAATTCACCGTCAATGCGGTCGGCCGACTTGGCTGCAATCAAACGCCGCTTCAACTCCGGATCATTAAGAACAGGATGATCACGCTCGCCCGACGCAAAACTTCTGCCACTCTGGGCCTTGACTTTTGTCCGCTGCACTCGCTGAGCAACTTCTTTAATGAATTTTGGACTAGTCCGTGCGAATGAGTCGGGCAACTTGATATACCCAACCTTCTGCGGAGGCAACTCAAAATCTCCGACTTGCAGATTAACGATCGCTTTGCTTGCCGTAATTAGTGTCAGTTTTGTTCCGTTCGTTCGTTGTGCAGTCGCAACCACCGCAGCCTTGATGCTCTGTCGCGGCAAGTTGATCATGTCGCCGAGTTTCAATTCTCCGATCGCTGTCTCGATCTCGCTTGCATCGGGTCGCGAACTAAACGAACGTCGGTATTCATCAATATCGCCAAAACTGCTGTGCGCCTGCTCGCGCAATCGGTCGCGCTCTTTGCCTCTTCGTGCGATGCGAGCCTGAATCTCGACAACATCGCGACCACTTTGAAACTGGGCGAAAGAAAGATTCAACAAGTGATGTGCCTCTTGTCGCGAATGTGTTTGAATCAAATTCGCCGCCATGTTATAGGTCGGTCTGAATGCGGAGACCAACCGAAACGATCGACTCAGCGCTAACGCAGCGACTTGATCAAACCCCACGAATTGGTTCCATAAAACCAGTGCATGTCCCACGGTGTCGATGCCCCGCCGCCCTGCCCGACCGGTCAACTGCGTATATTCAGATGCCTTCAGCGGTTGATGATGTTCGCCAGTGAATTTCGTAATCTTTTCGATCACTACCGCTCGGGCCGGCATATTCAGACCTACGGCCAAGGTTTCGGTCGCAAACACCAACCGCACTAGTCCCCTGATAAAACACTCTTCGACTATTTCTTTGAACGCTGGCACGAGGCCTGCATGATGCGAGCCGATGCCAAACTCGAGTTGATTGGCAAATTTCGAAAAATTCAGCGCCGCGAGGTCATCATCACTAAACATCTCGACTCGGCTATCTACGATCTCGGCGATTTCGGCACGTTGGTCGGCGTCGGTTAGACGCACACCTCCGCGAACGCATGCCTCGGCCGCTTCGTCGCATTGGTTGCGACTAAAAATGAACACGATCGCCGGCAAAAGATCCTCGTGTTGCAACAGGTCGACTACTTCAACGCGGTTTGGCGAAAATAACCTCGAGCGCTTTCGAGGTGATGAGGCACGATTCGATCTGCGATTTCCACCACTGAAGTTGCGAGTATCACTGGTTGACGAAGACGCCTCGAGTTTCGCAACCTCTTGATTAGGTGCCCCGTTCACGATTGTCTCAAATATCTTGACCTCATGGTTTGCAGCGTCGCCCACCACGAAATGATTGATCAGATCGACGGGTCGCTTCTCTTCGACAATCGGTACGGTATTTCCTCGAACTGTGCTCAACCATTCGGTTACTTCGTTGGCATTAGACACGGTGGCTGAGAGGCAAACGAGTTGAACTGTTGGGTCAAGGTGAATAATCACTTCTTCCCACACTGGTCCTCGATATGCGTCTTGCAAAAAGTGCACTTCGTCAAGCACGACGACGCTCAGTTTTTCGAGTGCGTCAGAACGCGCATAAATCATGTTGCGCAAAACTTCAGTTGTCATCACCAATATCGGAGCCGCCGAATTGATGCTGTTATCGCCTGTCAGCAAACCAACGTCATTCTTGCCGTAATGCGCAACCAGATCATTAAATTTCTGATTTGAAAGCGCCTTGATCGGTGCGGTGTAAAAGGCACGCTGTCCTTGACGACGGGCAGCTTCAATTGCATATTCGGCGACGAGTGTTTTGCCCGATCCTGTCGGGGCAGCAACTAAAACAGAGTCACCTCTATCAAGGGCATCGAGTGCGTCAATTTGAAACTGGTCAATCGCAAAGTCGTATCGGGCAATCAGTTGATCGCGACTGGGTCGACTCATTGGCGATCGACTACGACTAGTCGTCGCTACGCGCGCGTTTACGGGTAGCAATAAATCCAATCAAGATCGCCACAAAATACAACAAAGTCAGCGGCAGTCCCAGAGCCATCAATGTGATCGGGTCACCACTGGGCGTAATTATTGCAGCCATAAAAAAAATCGTGACGATCGCAATTCGCCATTGCTTGATCAAGGTTCTCGGCGTCAAAACACCGACGAGTTGCAAAAAAACAATCAGCAGCGGCGATAGAAAACCGACTCCAAACGCCAAAACCATCAAAATTACCAAGCTGACATATTTTGTTATCTGAAATGCCTGATTCACTTCAGTACCTGACCAAGAGATCAAGAACTCAAGTGCTCGAGAAAGTGTCCAATACGCCAGAGCACATCCGCCCACAAACAAAACCACCGACGAACCAATAAACGGGACTGTGTACTTCTTTTCTTTTTTGCTGAGTGCCGGCACTATGAACCGCCACAATTGCCACAGCACGACTGGCAAGGCAATAATCAAACCGCCATAGCCCGCAATCTTCATGCGAGCCGACAAGCCGTCTAAAGGCCCAAGGGCGAAGAGCGACCCGTCACATTTGAAGTCGGGTCGGTTTTTACAAAGTTCGCGATATGGACGCGTCAAAAACTTCAATACTGGGTCATAGAACGCGAGAATCGCCGAGGCACCCAATGCAACCGAAATGATCGATCGAATAAGTCGCATCCGTAATTCGCCTAGGTGCTCCCCCAGCGACATCGTGGTCGTATCTGATTTCGAACCTCTGAATGCCATTACGACACATCGTCCAAAGCATTCAACGGCTGTGCTTCAATATTCTCAACTGCATTTTGTGTCGGTTCAATCACTTCTGGTTGGTCGATGTCGTCGCCGTCATACAGCACAACCGGTAAGTCTGGCGACTTCACTTCATTGGCGTTGTATGGCACAAAAGTTGGCGTCGCGATCTCTTTGGCGGCACTCTGAAACTGATTCGAGGTGTCAGTGAACAATGCCTTCATTGAATTGGTCGTGTTCATCATCTCTTTTAGAGGCTCATCCATCACTTTGCGCAAGTCTGTCTGCACACCAGAAGACATGCGCTTTAGTTCTGCATATAGCCGACCGACGCGCCTGATTGCATCTGGCAATTTCTCTGGCCCCAACACAACAAGACCGATGATCAGCAAGAACATTATCTCGCTACCGGTCAGATTAAACATGTCCAAAGTCTAGGAGAAGACCTCTCCTATCATCAGAGTGTGCAACAACGACTGCCATCGCTTTATCAACAGCCGATATTGTTCGCCCATAGAGGGGCAAGTGCGCATGCTCCCGAAAATACAGCCGAGTCATTTCGTCTTGCGCTGAAACTCGGTGCGACAGGTTTAGAAACTGATTGCTGGATCACCAGAGATCAACAAGTCGTTCTAGACCACGACGGTCTTGTTCGAGGCAAACTTTTGCCGCGATTTCGGTCAAAGAAGATCAAAGATTTCTTGAGCTCTGAGATTGATGAACGGATTCCTACTTTTGGTGACCTTGTGGCGGTTTCATCGCCTGCCACACCATTGTCAATTGACGTATGCGATCCCGATGCGATGTCGTTAATTGATCACATCACCCGCGAAGCCAAAACGACGCAAGACATATATATCTGCCATCCAGACCTGGCACTTTTGGCGATGTGGAAGCAAAATTATCCAAGATTTAAATACGTCAATTCAATTCGTTTAAGCAAAATTCATGAAGGGCCAGAAAGGCGCTGTGCAAACCTTGCTAAGTACGGCCTCGATGTGTTGAATATGCATCACACCGATTGGAATGGAGGCCTTGTCGCCCTCGCTCACCGTTTTAATCTTGGTGCTTTCAGTTGGGATCTTCAGCACACCGAGCAGCTTTGCAACGCTTTACTGATGGGCGTCGATGCTGTTTATAGTGATTGGTCAGATCGCATGGTCGATGCCTACCGACAGGTTTTTGAATTGCGTTAGACAGGCTAAACGTTTTGCGAGATTTAGAGCCCAGACCAAGCACTCGGCGGCCAAATCAACACGAACGCCTGTCCAACGACCAGATCTTCATTAATCGCGCCGAACATTCGACTGTCAAAAGATTGCGGCCGATTGTCGCCCATTAGAAATACTGAACCGTCTTCAATCGTCTGCGACTCCATGTCTACGGTGCCGCATCTACTTGATGGGTCAGTTAATTCGGTGTCGCGCTTCGGTAGATATGGTTCTGAAAGTTCTTCGCCGTTGATAAAAACAACGCAACCTTTGATCTCGATTTGCTCGCCGCCGAGAGCGATAACGCGTTTGATCAAGTCGTCGTGCTCAACTTCGGTGCCATTCATGGTCGCACGATCAAAAACGACGACGTCACCACGATCAATTTCTCCGATTTGATATGCGAGTTTATTCACGAGCACTCGATTGTCCGAGAACATTGTGGTCTCCATACTCGGACCAGAAATATAAAACTGCTGCAAAAAAAACAGCCGAATGACGGTCGCCACGAGCAGCGCAACGGCGATTACGACGACCCACTCAACAAGCTGCTTGAATGCCAGCGAGCGCTTGCTATTTTTAAAATCTATTTGCGCGTCAGACACTCATCCATAGTAGTGCGATTGTTTAATCGCTACAGCGACGCAATCAGCTTGTCGACTCTTTCGTCTCGATGTTTGAACGGATCTTTGCACAACACGGTTCGTTGTGCCTGATCATTAAGTTTCAAGTGAACCCAGTCCACCGTGTAGTCGCGCTTGCGCTCTTTGGCACGCTTTATAAAGTCGCCCCGCAACTTTGCACGAGTTGTTTGTGGCGCAAGATCACGAGCGATCTCTATTTCTTCGTCGTTACATATGCGATTGACCAGACCGTTGTGCTGCAATTTGTAGAACAAGCCACGATCACGACAAATATCGTGATACTGCAAATCAACCAGTTGCACTCGAGAGTCATCAAGTGCCAATTTGTGACGACTACGAAACGCCTCAATTAGGTGATACTTAATCACCCAGTCAACTTCCCGATTCAACTTCAGAGGATCATTTTCAATCGTTGAAATACAGTGTTCCCACATCTCCAACGCTTTGAGTTCAAGGGCGTTAAACCTTCCGGTGTCGGCATAACGCAGAGCCCTGTCCAAAATCTCGCGCTGGATATCAAGTGCAGATAGTTCGCGACCTGACGCCAGGCGAATTTTGCGTCGACAAGTTATGTCATGACTCACTTCACGAATCGCTCGTGTCTGATTTTCGAGAGTCAAGTCGCGTAGAACGACCGATTCATCTTCCATCATCTTCAATAGGCAAGCTGTCGAGCCGATCTTGACGAAGTTGGAGTACTCGCTCATATTCGAGTCACCGACAATTACATGCAGTCGACGATATTTCTCGGCATCTGCATGCGGCTCATCTCGAGTATTGATTATCGGTCTGCTTCGTGTCGTCGCCGAACTTAGGCCCTCCCAAATATGTTCAGCGCGTTGAGCAATCGAATAAATCGGGCCTCGAGCCGTTTGTAGAACCTTGCCAGACCCAGTGAAAATTTGTCGCGTCACCAAAAACGGGATCAAAACCTCGGAATACTTTTCGATGTCGTCGCTGCGCGATGTCAGATAATTCTCATGACAGCCATAACTGTTGCCAGCGGAGTCGGTGTTGTTTTTGAACAAATAAATTGTTCCTCGAATGCCCTCATCACGCAGTCTTTGCTCTGCGCCGACCAGAAGATCTTCAAGAATGCGCTCACCGGCCTTGTCGTGAACGACGACCTCATGTATTGAATCGCATTCGGGTGTCGCATACTCGGGGTGTGAACCGACGTCTAAATAGAGTCGTGCACCATTCTCAAGAAATACATTCGAGCTTCGTCCCCAACTCACGACTTTACGAAACAGATATCTGGCAACTTCATCCGGGCTAAGGCGTCGTTGTCCTCTCAGCGTGCAGGTGACACCATATTCATTTTCAAGTCCGTAGATGCGACGATCCATCTCAGCCGAGAAGCGTCTGAATTTCAGAGTCTTCTACACGCCTGAAACAACGCCGACGCCCATTGCGCTCAAGAACCGCAACTTCGAGCTGGTCATGGGTCAGTTTGCGCTCTGCTCCGGCGAGCGCCGCAATCGAAATCTTCAGAACATTCTGCATCGTCATCTCGCCCTCGAAAGTGGCCTTCAGGCGTGTCGCAACTGAATCGCTATCTCCGCCGAGCACGCAAAAATTGTGTTCGTCGAGCACGGTGCCGTCGAACAGAACATGAAACAGTCGGTCGCTGGCTTTGTCTGAACCGATCTCGGCAACCAGCAGTTCGACTTCCATCGGCTTCGGGGCTTCATTAAACATTTGACTCAATATCTGGGCGTATTGATTTGTCAAGCTTCGTGCGTCTACATCTTGTCGAGAGAATTGATACCCCTTGAGGTCGGCAGCACGCACACCGGCAACTCGCAATTGGTCGAACTCGTTGTACTTTCCGACGCCCGCAAAGGCGATACGGTCGTAAATCTCGCTGATTTTGTGCAGAGTCGTCGACGGATTTTCAGAGATGATCGCGATTCCATTTTGATACTGCAAGGCCACCAGTGTCCGACCGCGAGCGATACCTTTGCGAGCGTAATCTGCTCGATCTTTCATGAACTGTTCCGGTGGTACGTAGAAAGGCATACTCATCGCAAGCCAACCTCGTTTTGAATTTCTCTATAGATCTCTGCCAAGGTTTCGTCTGCGACTGGGTTCCAGCCTTCATTAGTGATTGACGCGACCACAGGGTAAATGCCCCGCAACGAGTCAGGTCCACCAGTGGCCGAATCAGCGTCTGAGGCTTCCCAAAGTGCTCGTGCACAGAGTTTTATCGCGTCACTCGATGACAAATCACGACGCCATGCAACACGCATAACCGTGCTTGCATGCAACATGCCAGAGCCAGTGGCAACGAAGTCTTTTTCTTCATAGCGTCCGCCTGTCACGTCATAATCCCAAAGGCGTCCAGATTTCGAAAGAGAGTCGAAACCCGCGAATATCGGTACGACGACCAAACCTTGCATCGCCGCCGGCAGGTTGCTGCGCACAAACATTGATAATTGGTTCGCCTTGCCTTCAAGTGAGAGAGTCTGTCCTTCAACTTTTTCGTAGTGTTCAAGTTGCAATTGAAAAAGTTTGATCATCTCCATTGCTGGTCCGGCGGCACCGGCAATTGCTACACCGCTAAATTGATCGGCTTGCACCACCTTCTCCATGCTGCGATGGCTAATCAAATTGCCAGATGTTGCGCGACGATCGCCAGCCATCACCACTCCGCCAGCAAAACGCATCGCCACGCAAGTCGTGGCATGCGGAATCGTCAAATCATTGGTGTCTGATTGCAAACTGAATGGCGACATGCCGACCCGTTTGAGCAACTCTCCAAAATTTGCACCAGGATCAGAACCGGCTGCGAACATCGGCATTGACATATTTTTAGGATACGCCTACTGGCCGCCCTTTTGCACATAGCTTTTGACGAAGTCCTCAGCATTTGTTTCAAGCACTTCATCAATCTCATCAAGAAGATCATCGAGATCTGCTTTCAACTTTTCACCATTTGCCGAAACTTTTGTCTCGACTACTTCGTCACTCTTAGATCGATCGACAGAAGTTTTCTGCTTACGGGTTCTTTCAGCCATATGCGCACCATAGCGAATTCAAAGTCAAATGTAAAACCCCAAGACCGAGACAAATGTCAACTAATTGGTTGGCTTAAAATTAGATGGCGATACCTGGTCACCCAATGCCGCCACCAACTCAGCCGGTGTCGAACTTTGTGCGAAAAGTCGTTCGGTCAATTCGCGAGTGCCGCGTAGGGGCTCCATCATTGGCAGACGTCGCAATGGGTCTCGGCCGATATCGAAAACAACGCTGTCCCAATTTGCTGCGACGACATCTGCAGGCCACTTCTGCAGACACATACCTCTAAAATACGCACGCGTCGTTTCGGGAGGCGTCGTCGTCGCCCGCAACACATCTTCTGGGTTGGTCATCGTCTCGAGACCGGCACGCAATGCCAGACATTTCTCTGTGCGCATGTCGTGATATTGCAGATCAATTGCTTTCAATCGTGGGTCATTTGCACGCAAGTCATAACGTTCAGCGATGCCGTCAACAATTCGCTTCTTGGCAACCCAATCAATCACATGGCTCATCGTCGATGGGTCTTGCCTCAAACCTTCTAGAGCTTCACGCCATCGGCTCAAAATCAGTTTGCCATCCTCCTCGCCTACCGACTCGAGACCAAATCTGTCGGCATACTTCTCGGCGCGCTCGCAAAGTATTTCTTGAAGATTCAATGCTGTATAAGTTTTGCCAGAGTCCAACAAGATTTTCTGTTTCAAAGTTGGGTCGTGACTCACTTGGCGTATTGCCGAAACTGGCGTGGCGAGCACAAGGTCATCTTCAAATTGCTCGTCTTCGATCATTGACAGCAAAATCGCCGTGGTACCGAGCTTCAAAAAAGTCGCAACTTCGCTCATGTTTGCGTCGCCGACAATTACATGCAGTCGGCGATACTTTGTCGGGTCGCAATGCGGTTCGTCACGGGTGTTGACTATCGGTCGTTTGAGGGTCGTCTCGAGACCGATTTCTTCTTCGAAGAAGTCGGCACGTTGCGACAGCTGAAACGGCACCGAATTATTTGGCATACCCTCGAATTCACTGCCGACCTTTCCTGCGCCACAAAAAATCTGGCGGGTCACAAAATGGGTCGTTATTAGTGCGGCCATTTCTCCAAACGGCACCGAACGACTGAGTAGATAATTCTCGTGGCATCCGTAGCTGTTGCCTTTGCCATCAGAGTTGTTCTTGTAGGCCACAAGTTCAGCGCCATCGGGTAACACGCGTTTGGCGGCGAGCATGCTTTGCCTGACAATTTCTTCGCCCGCCCGATCAAATAGCACTGCTTCGCTTGCGGTGCGACATTCGGGTGTCGAAACTTCGGGATGTGCGTGGTCGACGTAGTAACGAGCGCCATTTGTCAGAACAGTATTCACCATGTTCATTTCGATATCTTGCGGAAACACATCGTCGAGATTGAATCCACGTGCGTCAGACATAGGCATCTCTGCCTCGAAGTCCCAACCAATCTTCGATTCAAAGCGACTTACATATGAATTGATCAACAAAGACGACGAAGTCACCGGGCTTGAGTCAACCCCAGTGGCGATGATTCCGTATTCGGTTTCAATTCCCAGAACTTTGGCAATGCTCAACGGTGATCCTTAGAGATACTGACCAGTTGCTGTCTTCTCAATTGCGCGTCCACCGCTGCTCGCGTCTGAGGCGTCGCGTACAAGTGTCCGAATGAACACGATTCTCTCACCTTTCTTGCCCGAGATCTTCGCCCAATCGTCGGGGTTGGTCGTGTTTGGCAAGTCTTCGTGCTCTTTAAATTCTTGACGAATCGACATGGTCAGGTCTTCAAGTCTGATGCCACGCTCGCCAGTGGCAATCAACCGCTTGATCGCTAGTTTTTTCGCTCGCCGAACAATGTTTTCGATCATCGCACCGGACGAAAAGTCTTTGAAGTACATCACGTCGCGGTCTCCGTTTTGATAGGTAACTTCGAGAAAGCGATTTTGGTCATCCTGTCGATACATCTCAGCCACGGTCTGATCAATCATTGACGTAATTGCAATATCTATCGAGTCACCATGTTGAGCGATGGTTGTCGCTGAAATCGGCAAATCTGCAGTCAGGTAGCGCGAAAATATCTGTCGAGCGGCTACTTCATCGGGCCGTTCAATTCTGATCTTCACATCTAGACGACCCGGTCGTAAAATGGCGGGATCAATCAGATCTTCTCTGTTCGTAGCCCCGATAACAATCACATTGCGCAAGCCCTCAACGCCGTCTATCTCGGCGAGCAACTGAGGCACAATCGTCGACTCCATATCTGAAGAAATTCCTGTGCCACGGGTTCGAAACATTGAATCCATTTCATCAAAAAACACGATCACAGGCCAGCCCTCTTCGCTCTTTTCACGTGCGCGTTGAAATACGAGTCGAATCTGCCGCTCAGTTTCACCCACGTATTTATTGAGAAGTTCAGGACCTTTAATATTTATGAAGTAACTCTTGGCTTTTTCGCCGCCATTAGCTAATGAAACTTTTTTGGCGAGACTGTTGGCAACCGCTTTGGCAATCAATGTCTTGCCGCAACCCGGTGGACCATAAAGCAAAATTCCTTTCGGTGCTGGCAGTTGATGCTCGGCGAAAAGATCTCCGTATAAGAACGGCAACTCAACCGCATCGGCGATTTGCTCGATCTGTGAATCTAAGCCACCAATGTCTGCATAACTGATGTCGGGCACTTCTTCGAGCAACAGATGTTCAACCTCTGGTTGGCTCAGACGCTCAAGCAGCAGATTCGATTTTGGGTCCATACGCAATAAATCTCCGCTTCGCAACAAAGTTCCACGAATTGAGTCAGCGAGTTCGCACACTCGTTCGTCGTCACCTCGACCTGTTACGACTGCCCGAACCCCATCTTCTAGAACTTCCTTGAGATGAACAACCTCACCTGTAATTTCTGGGATGCGTACCTTGACTACGTTGAAACTCTCATTCAAGACAACTTCTGCCCCGCGTTCAAGACTTTCGGGGTCGATTTCAGGATGGACAGCGACTCGCATTTTTCTGCCACTGGTCAAGATGTCTACGGTCGAGTCGTCATTTTTGCCGACGACAACTCCGTAACCACTCGGCGGTTGGGTTAACTTTTCAACTTCGTCGCGCAATGATGCAATATGCTCCCGAGATTCGCGCAACGTATACGAAAGTTTCTCATTTTGTGCAACCGCATGAGACAACTGCCCTTTGATTTCAAGCAGCTTCTCTTCGAGTTGTCTCGCGCGCTCACGCGCAATCTCAGGACTCGCGTCACTATCTCGTGCCATCGTGAAATTCGCCTTTCAACTAACAATGCATACCGTATAGGTCAAATGAAGCTATTGAAAAACCGAAGAGACCCCCAAATGTACCCAACAGCCGTGTAGCCTATTTTTGTCATTCAAGTATTAATCGTTTTTTCTCGAGGAGACCCTGAGTTATGAAAGTCTGGATTGATCAAGATCTCTGCACCGGCGATGGACTTTGCGAAGAAATTGCGCCAGATGTCTTCACACTTCTCGATGACGGCTTGGCCTATGTAAAAGAAGGTTCAACGGTTTATGCAACGGCCAAAGGTAACGCCCAAGGCGCCGCTGGCGTTGCAAACTTCGCCGATTCTCAACTTGATGCCGTAGTTGAATCTGCCGAAGAGTGCCCTGGTGAGTGCATCTTTATCGAGCCTTAAAAACTAGTTTTTTAGGCTCCTACAAATCTCGCGCTAGTCAAAAAGCCGGTGTGTGCGACCATTCTGTGATCGGGTCGCACCGATGCGCCTTCAATATGCCAAGTTCGGTGCAATACCTCAAGCGTGCGGTGATCGAGCCAGCCATCTCTCATCGTTTCTCTTGTTTTAACTGCCTGCGTAATACTCGGAGAATACGCGACAAAAATAGCGCCTTTGCGTAATGACTTCTCTGCGTGCGGCACAACTTGCCATGGCTCAGGCAAATCTAAAACCATCCGATCGAAATCTGAGCCTTCAATGCCTTCATACACATCACGAATCGAGACGTGATATCTGTTTAAGGTCTCAGCACCTAAAAACTCACGAACATTGATCTGCGCCCGGTTGGCAAAATCCTCGCGAATTTCATAGCCATCGACCAGTGCTCCGTAACGAAGCATCGTCATTGATAGTGCGCCTGAACCTAAGCCCGATTCAAAAACCTTTGCGCCGGGATAAATATCAGCCATCATGCAAATTGGCGCCAAATCTTTTGGATAAATAACTTGCGCGCCACGTGGCATCTGTATCACGAAATCTTCAAGTGTTGGTCGCAAGACAATGAACTCTGAGCCTTTGGTTGATCGAACGACCACACCCTCTTGTTGACCGGCGACTTCACTGTGACGCAGAAAGCCTGAGTGGGTGTGAAACTCGCCGTCAGATTTGAGCGTGAACAAGTATCTACGTTTTTTTGCGTCGATCAATAAAACTTTTTCACCATATGCAAACATCAATGGCCCGAACTTTTAACTATTCTCTGAATCTGGCCTCGACTTGCGTTTCTTTCCACTTTTGCGCCCTAGCAAAAATGACGAGAACATCGCCAGTGACGAAGCGCCGCCTAACAAGGCTTTCAACTGAGTTGACCTATTGCCCACCGATTCTTTAATGCCATCTTGCAATTCCTCAAGATTGGCTATCAACTCGTCACGTGAGAATTGTTCATTGTCGGAGTCTTTGTTCTTGCTCATGATTTCTCTAAAGATCCTTTGCGAATCCTCGAAATCGTAAAGAATAGAACTGCACTGCAGATGCCAAGGGCGACGATGTAATTGACCCACGACCATGTTTGCGAATCACCAAACATCGTGCTCTGCAATAGGCGCAGAACTGCGAGCGCTCCTAACACAATGCCGATACTTAGAGACAAAGCTGCAACCACACCAAAACCTAGCCAACGACCTGCCCCCCGTATGGGCTTAAGAGTCTCGCGCCTGATATATGCGAAGAGCATCTCGAGTACTTCCGAGGTGCTCTTGGGTTCAGACTTGTCGCTGTTCGAAGAGTAAATCTTGAAACCTGTCACACCTATATTCTACGACTAACAGGTCGTCACCTCACCGCTATTTTAGGGCGATTAGTGCACGGCGTAACTATGGCTCGGGCGAAATCTTGAGCGGCGACAAATCGTTGACATCCAATCTTGTATTTCCGGAAGCCAATGCATTTACCAAGTTGTTCCAAATCGGTCGATAAAAATCTAAGGTCGAACTACCGCTGCCGTTCATAATTAGCGCGAACACACTGCTTCGACCGTCGTCAAGTGGAAACATACCCGATAGTGATTTCACCCCATTTAGAGTTCCTGTTTTTGCACGCATCGTGCCAGCACCTGGGCCAGTCAAGAACACATCACGCAATGTCCCAGATTTACCTGCGGTCGCAAGCGCTGTAGTAACTAGGCCGTCTGGTCCGTCTCTTTGCAACAGTTGCACAATTAAATTGCAAGTCAAAAGATTTGTTCGATCTAGACCAGATCCATCGAGCAGGGCAACGCCAGCACCCGGTAGACCCCATTCAGCAACTTTCAAAGCGATCACATTGAGACCGTCTATACGAGTGGCGCTGCCTCGAGCCACTAAACCGATCTCTTTGACCAATAATTCCGCGGTGTTGTTATCGCTGTTGACCAGCATCTCTGCGACAATTTGTTGCATCGGCACCGATTCAAGAGTCGCGATGACCGGCGTGTCGGCTGATGCCGTACCGATATCGGGTGTGTCACGAACCGCAATACCACGAGATAACAAAAGCGTCGTGAATTCCGTCGCGGCGGCAAATGCAGGATTCACCGGTTTCAACGGCGAACCAGAGACCGACCCGTCGTTGATCATCAAGGCACCAAGAGGACCTGCTTCGACACTTCGAATACCATCTCCCCAACTTGGCACGTAGCGCTCGCGATCGTAAAGTGATTCGTCGCCGATCACTGATCCTTCAATAGATGTCACTCCGAGTGCGACGAGGGCGTCAACTAGCTTCTCGACATCAGTCGGTGTGAGCGTCGGATATTTCTCTGTCAATGGATAAGCACGAGTCGCAAGCAAAGGATCGCCCGAACCGACCAGCCATAGATCGCCCCGCACCACTGAGCCTGAAACAATTCCCAGCATCTTGGTCACAAATTTTCGTTCTGGTCCCAGAACATCTAAAGCCACCGCGGCAGTCAGCAATTTGAGATTGCTCCCAGGAATGAGGGGTTTAAGCGAGTTGACTTCTATCACCGTTCTCGAATCTGTAACGACGTTCAAACACGAGTCGGGTGGCAATGCTGCAATCACTTGACTGTATTTACGCTGCGCTCGCCCATCGGAAATTAGATCAACCAAAGTTTGCGGGATTCTGCGGGCCGACATAATTGGTGTCGCAGAAGATGCCGGCAATTCTCGCTGCGTTACCAATGGTCTCACTTCATCACCCGCGGCAACTGCGACCTGCCAAGCAGAAAGCAAAGGTATTGCTCCGCCAATGGCAACAACGACTATGGCGCCGATCAATCGGTGCGTCGGCAATCGAACAGAGATCTTTGTGAACCACCCAGAAAGCTTTTTAAAGAACTTATTGGCCACGTTATTTCGCGACTCCCCGCCATTTTGCATATTTGTAGACGCTAGACAACGCTCGGGCCGCACGCTGACCACTCGCATAACAAAGTCGGCCAGTGTTCTGAACGGCCAAAACTCCGGGATTATTCGGATCAGCGACGCCAAGTTCTGTGGCAACCAGAATTGGCTTTTTCATCGCCAAAGAAAGTTCCGCTGCAACATTTGCATACATCTCGTCTTGTCTCTCGTGATATTTGACTATACGTTCGAGTTCAAAATCAGGAAAATACTTGCCTTCGCGCATCATCCGCGCCTGATTCGACTGAATTCCCAGTCCAAGAAAAATTATCGCATCTACATCTTGATTAGAAGCGATCAACTTCATAACCTCGGCGACAGTCTCTCGTGTTTCGCCACCGGCGCAATCGACCGGATTGTTTTTGCTCCATCGATCGGGAAGAAGCTCAGAAATCGCGGTTTTTAGAGACTTTGGCAGTTGCATCAAGTTGAGCACGCCTTCATCGACGATTACATCAGAAGTTACGACACCCCATCCACCAACAGTCGTCAGCAAGATTGTGTTGTTGCCTTTTGGCAACGGTTGTGTGGCAAACGTCGCGGCGACATCAAAAGCGCGCTCAACATCAGAAATTCGAATTGCGCCCGAACTCGAACATACACCGTCGAAGATTCTATTGTTGCTCGCTAATGCCCCCGTGTGGCTCGCAGCCGCCCGAGCACCACCCGAAGTCGATCCACCTTTGACAATGACAAGCGGTTTCAACCTAGAAAAATCGTGCATCGATTTCGCAAGAAGTCGCCCATCAGTTATGCCTTCAAGATAGGCAAGCGCAACTTTTGTATTGCTGTCACCGGCAAAGTAGTCAAAAAAATCTGGCACACCTACTTGGGTGGCATTGCCAGCAGAAACCGCTCTGGCGATACCAACACCGCTTTGTCTCGAATAATTCATAAAACTTGAAACGAAATTGCCACTCTGACTGACCAGCGAAATAGAACCCGCCGGAGGGTACGGTCCAACAATCTGTGCACACAATCTTTGTGGCGTGCTAACCAATCCTTGACCATTTGGTCCGATCAACAAGATATTTAGTTCGGTTGCAAGTGCGCCGAGTTCAACTTGAGCTTTGAGTCCGTCTTCTCCAGAGTCTGCGTAACCAGCCGAAGTTACATAAACCGCCTTAATTTTTTTACGTGCACAGGCCCGCAAAATATCGAAGTTGGTAGAAGCGGGAGTACAAATGAAGGCAAGATCAACGCCGTCTTCTGGCAGATCGTCGACAGATTCGTGACATTCAATGTCGAGCACAGTTGCGCGCTCAAGATGGGTCGCGAATACTTTGCCTAGATATCCGTTTGTTAAAATGTTATGCAACGAGACAAAGCCAAACTTCCCTGGGTGGGTCGATGCACCGACTATCACGACTCCCCGCGGCGCAAACAGGGCATTGAAATGTGCTTCCGACAGAAAAGGTTTATTCGGTGTGTTCGATACTTCACTCTTCGCATCGCGTATTTCAATTAGCGCGTCAACTGCTACCAGAGAACCATCAGAGCGTGCGATAAGTGGATTTATGTCGATCGACTGAATCGAAGGCTCTTGAGATTCAGCAACAGAAAGCGAAACCAAAATCTGTGCCAATTGATTTCTATCAATAGCTTGATCTCCACGAAACTCATCCAAAAAATTCTGGTTTTCAAGTCGATCGATTAGCGCAGTCGCAGTCGTCATGTCTAAAGGCGTCGGAGCAAAGACCGTATCGCTCATAATTTCTGCGAAGACACCACCCAGACCCAGCATTACAAAGGGTCCGAACTGCTCGTCGCGAACCAAACCGATAATCAATTCACGACGCCCAGTCTCCATTTTCGCCACCAATAACGATGTAACCCCGTCGCTTGGCTCGGTCGCACCTAGAAGCGCAACAGATGCAGCTTCAGCTTCAGTCGCATCCCGAATATTGAGCCGCACCAAACCGCGCTCGGTCTTGTGACTTATTGCGTCGGCGCAAAGTTTTATCGCTACTGGGTATCCGATGTTTTCGGCAGCGAATATCGCCTCGCGCACCGTTCGAACTTCTTGCTCTTCGGCAAATTTGATGCCATATCTAGACAGAATGTGTTTTGATTTGACTTCTGAGAGCATCACTTGCTTCGATTTAGACACGCTGTAACAGTAGTGTGAAAGTCTTATGCGTCCAGTGAAAGCATCACGAAAGAGAGCGAATTAGTGCAAATCGTCTCGGCGCTTTTTGTTGAGAATTTTGCATTGCGTCAAGCAGCAGGGCCAAGTACACGCATCGACCTGACGGGAGCATTTTTTTCAATCGCCGCTCCGTCACCAGTTCCGGTGACGATTGACCCGCACCTCGTGGTTTTGATCTATTGCCCGCCAACAGAAATAGGCAACTCAGTTCTAGAAGTCGTCTTTCGCACCGGACCGTCAAACGACGACGATCAATTGGCTCGCAATTTGAGCCCGTTCACCGTCGAGCCTGGAAAGTTCACTTACCGACTAGTCAGAGGTGAACTTTTGATAGATCGGTATTATCAGGTTTTCGCCCACTGTCGCATTGGCACAGGTCAATGGCATCTCGTACCGCTCACTATCTTGCCGCCAGTTGATGAAACGTTGAATAAAGCAGAAGACTGACGACCAACTAGTTTTATCGTCGTGAACAATAAACTTTCAGCCGACCAAGATCGCGACGCCATTAATTTAATTCGTGGCATCGCCATGGATGCGCCGTTATTGGCGAAAAGCGGTCATCAAGGCACGGCGATGGCGCTCGCACCACTAGGTCATGTTCTCTACAGTCGTATTTTGCGTCATGATCCAAAGAATCCGAACTGGAAAAACCGAGATCGCTTTATTCTGAGCAACGGTCATGCATCGATCTTGCAATATGCACTTTTATTTCTTAACGGCTATGGCATCGAAATCGACGACCTGAAAAAGTTTCGCCAATTCGGTTCGGTCACACCGGGACATCCAGAGGTTGGTCATACAGCTGGAGTCGAAGTGACAACTGGTCCACTTGGTCAGGGCTTTGCGAACGCTGTCGGCATGGCGATCGCCGAAAGAAACTTGCGCGCCCGTTTCGGTGCGTCCGCCTGCGACCACAACATTTTCGTTCTTGCAGGCGATGGTTGCTTTATGGAAGGCATTAGTCACGAGGCTGCGTCACTCGCGGGTCACCTGAAACTTGATCGGCTTATTTGCATTTTTGACGACAACGCAATCACAATTGACGGATCTACGTCACTTAGTTGCTCCGACGATGTGGCTAAACGTTTTTCTTCATACGGCTGGAATGTGATGCAACTTGGTGAAATCGCAGACGATCTTGATGCACTTGAAGAATCACTCGTTACTGCTCGAGCCAACCGTGGCGCGCCTACTCTTTGCATCTTAAGAACACACATTGGTGCTCCATCTCCTGATTTCACCGATGCACACGAGGCTCACGGAAACCCGTTCAACGCAACCCATGTCTCGACGACCAAAAAGGTGATGGGCATTCCCGATGAAGCATTCTGGGCACCCACCGAAATCGTGTCGGCGTGTCGCGCACACGCCCAGGCACGTGGCCATGCGACAAGCGCTGACTACGAGGCTGACCTCACCGAGATGCCTGATCGTTATCTCTGGGAAGCAGCCTGGCAAACACCCAAGTCTTCGTCATTTCGATCGTTGCTGCCTGAGTTTGATCAAAAAACTGATCTCGCGACGCGACAGGTGATTCAAAAAGTTTTTGATGCGTCTCTCCCCGCCCTACCAGGACTCATCGCAGGTTCTGCAGACCTCACTGGCAACACGGGCACAAAACTTTCGAAACAAACAGCTCAAAGCGCATCTGCCCCCGACGGACGGCAGATCTATTTTGGCATTCGCGAGCACGCCATGGGCGGCGCGGTTGTCGGCATGGCTTTGCACGGTGGCGTTCTTCCTGTGTGCGGCACGTTCTTTGTGTTCGCCGACTATATGCGTCCTGCAATTCGACTTGCGGCTCTTTCAAAAGCTAAATGCGTGTTCATTTTTTCACACGATTCAATCGGTGTCGGCGAAGACGGACCTACGCACCAACCAGTTGAACAACTCGCAACACTTCGTGCAATTCCTGATCTTCAGGTGATTAGACCCGCCGATCCAAACGAGACTGTTGCAGCATGGTGCGCCGCTGTCGACCATAATGGCCCAACTGCCATAATTTTGTCACGACAAAATGTTCTAAGCGTCACTGATGGCTCAGCAGTCAACAACGGTGCTGGCATCGTCGGCGAAAAGTTGAACAAACCCGATGTCGTGTTAATTGGTACCGGAAGCGAAGTTGGTCTTTGCACACAAGCAGCCAAACAGCTCGCAGAGACAGGTGTTAATGCTCAGGTTGTTTCGATGCCAAGTTGGGATCGTTACGAGCGAAGCGATAAGTCGAACGACAACGAGTTATTTCCCAAGGGTGTACCCGTTATTTCGGTAGAGGCAGGCGTAACACTTGGTTGGCACAAATACGCCGACCATACGATCGGCATCGACAGATTCGGCGCGAGCGCGCCTGGCGCGGTCGCACTCAAAGAACTTGGCATCAGTGTCGAAGCGATAATCAACAAGGTTAAGTCTCTATAAATGTCAGATCGTCTAAGAAGACTTTTCACTGAATTCGGTCAGAGTCCATGGCTCGACAATTTAAAGCGCAGTTACATCACATCGGGAGAATTAGTCTCGATTCGAAATACTGGTATTCGTGGTCTGACATCGAATCCAACTATTTTTCAGAAAGCGATTCAAGGCTCTGACGACTACTCGCTGCAATTTAAGTCGCTCATCAAACAAGGCCTATCGCCGGTGGACAGTTATTGGCGACTAGTTCTCGAAGATATCCACGGTGCGCTTGATGTTTTCGCGCCGCTTTACGAATCATCAAGAGGCCTTGATGGTTTTGTAAGCGTCGAAGTAGACCCCGCACTCGCCCATGATCAGAACAACACCCTGGCGAGCGCGCGTGAGTTGCACATCGAGATTTCTCGGCCGAACGTGATGATTAAAATTCCAGCCACACAAGAATGCATCCCCGCTATTGCCACCATGATTAGCGAGGCACGCAATGTCAACGTGACGCTCATCTTCAGCCTTGAGCGATATCAGCAGGTCATGGACGCCTATATCGACGGCATTGAACGCTTAGCCAAAGATCAGCCGAACAAGGTTGGCTCGGTGTCGAGTGTCGCGAGCTTTTTCATTTCCCGTGTAGATACCGAGATCGACAGACTCTTGGCAACCAGCGACAGCAAAGATGCTGCTTCACTTCTTGGCACGGCAGCAATCAATCAGGCGAAACTTGCGTATGAAATGTTTCAAAAATCTTTCTCAGGGCCCCGGTGGAACAAACTCGAAAAACTGGGCGCCAAAGTGCAGCGACCACTTTGGGCTTCCACTTCAACCAAAAATCAAAACTATTCTGACACGCTTTATGTCGACAATCTGATCGGAGAAAACACCGTTAATACCTTGCCCGACACAACGGTCGATGCTTTCATTGATCACGGCAACTTGAACTCGACAATTCTGTTAAATCTTGATCGCGCCCATGAGCAATGGAAGAGACTCGAAACTACGGGCGTTAACGTGGCTGAAGTCGCCATCCGACTAGAGCGCGAAGGCGTTTCGTCATTTCAGAAGAGTTTTGACGAATTAATCGGTGTACTTGCTCAGAAGGCAGTCGAACTCAAATAATGGCAAATCCAGAGATCAACCGACTAATCGATGATCTGCTGACTACAGCGAGTATTCAAACTGACAGACGTCTTATTGCTGAATTGATTCGAGACGCAATCAAACTTGGGTCTGATTCGACCAGCACACTCAACCTTAAAATCGCCAGCGCGGCGGTTTCTGAAATGCGCGAGGCCTTCGCGATGTTCGCTCCGTTTTCGGAACGAAAAAAAGTAACTATTTTCGGTTCGGCGAGAACCACAAAAGATGATCCGGTTTACAAACAAACAGAGGCGGTTGCCGCCAAACTCGCACAAAACGGATGGATGGTCGTCACTGGTGCAGGCCCCGGAATCATGGAAGCTGGCATGTCTGGCGCAGGTCGCGAAATGTCAATCGGGGTAAGCATCCGATTGCCATTCGAAACATCGGCTAATTCGATTATCGCCGGCGATGAAAAGTATGTCGCGATGCGATATTTCTTTACACGCAAGTTGATGTTGGTCAAAGAATCACAGGCTTTTATTTGCGTGCCCGGTGGTTTCGGCACTCTCGATGAAATGTTCGAATTGCTCACACTCGCACAAACTGGCAAAGGAAACCCAGCTCCGATCGTTGTTCTCGACCTACCCAATGATCCTTTCTGGGAAGACCTCGACACCTTTATCAAACAAACCCTGTTGCCACGCAAACTTGTTTCACCTCAAGATCTGGCTCTCTACCGAATTTGCTCCAGTGTTGATGACGCAGTATCCGAAATCACTAACTTTTATTCGAATTATCACTCGATGCGATTTGTCGGCAAACGCTTAGTGCTGCGACTAAACAAACAAGTCAGTGACCAAGAATTACTTGAACTGAATGGTGAATTTGCTGACATCTGCGTCGATTCAAGAATCGAGAAAATCGAAACCACCAAAGTTGAAATTGACGACAGCGACAATGTCGACCTACCCCGATTGGCGTTTCATTTCGCCCGACGAGACTTCGGCAGGTTGCGTCAGTTGATCGACGCGATCAATGCCCAGTGAAGTATTTCTAATCCTTTAGCTTCGACCTAAGAGGCTGATAGCTTTTTCTACCGCCCTGCGAGCTTGTGTCAATGTTCGCTCGAGCTCAGGGCGCTTTGATTCACCAGCAGCATGAGCTTGTTTAAGAGCCGTTAGCGCTTGATCGGCTAGTTGTTCTGAAATCTGTTTTAGTTGATCAACAATTTGTTTTGAATTCTCTTCCATCGAATGCATAGGTCTACAAGTATGCCATTAGCCTGCTCCGAGATGTCTCAGCCAGAAGAACTTCACGAATGGATAAGTTTCGCCGATCCCGACCTTGAACAGACATGGTTGATTGACGCAACCTTTTTGCGCTCCAACTGGACGTGTATCTACGGCAACGGTTGTCAGGGTGTGCTTGACGATCCTGCCCCAGATCTACATCAAGGATGCTGTAGTCATGGCGCTCATTTCATAGACAAAGAAGATTTAGCATCGGTCAAAAAATTCGTCAAACGCTTGACGCCAGAACACTGGCAAAATTTCGATCAAGGTCGAAACAACAAGTGGCTCACAAAAGAAAAAGATGGCAGCGATGTGACGACGACGTACAAGCGGGCGTGCATTTTTCATAATCGCCCCGACTTCGAAGGCGGCATGGGCTGTGCATTTCATGTCGCTGCTTCGGCCGCCAAAGAACGTCCAATGGACTGGAAGCCAGATGTTTGCTGGCAAGTACCTCTTCGATTAGAACAACATGACGAAGACGAAGATCACATTCTTTCGATAGTTCGCGAATGGAAACGCCGAGATTGGGGTGGCGGTGGTCACGATTTTCATTGGTGGTGTACCGATGATTCTGCGGCCTTCGTCGGATCTCGGCCAGTATATAAATATCTGAAAGACGAACT
The DNA here is from genome assembly GCA_945865395.1 of Acidimicrobium ferrooxidans DSM 10331. Taxonomy (GTDB): domain Bacteria; phylum Actinomycetota; class Acidimicrobiia; order Acidimicrobiales; family Ilumatobacteraceae; genus BACL27. The sequence continues at coordinate 23,294 of CAMBDT010000012.1, forward strand.
AATAGAACTGTGTGGCGACGAAATCTACGAAATAATCGTCAAGCAACTGCAAAAACCACGTACGACATTCTTGCCGCACCCTCAAGTGAGGCGAAAAACGCGAAATTAGTTCTTCGAATTCTTATTTGACTTTCGTCGGTCTTCCATACTCAAATAGCGTTTTCGAACTCGAATGTTCGAAGGGGTAACTTCTACGAGTTCATCCTCGCCGATCCATTGAATACCTGATTCGAGGGTGTGGGTTATAGGTGTCGCAAGTTTTGGACCGTCGTCATGACTGTGAGTACGAATATTGGTCAACTCTTTCGCCCTTACGGCATTGACAACCATTTCGTCTTCGCGCGAATTCTCACCTACGACCATGCCCTCATAAACATCGACGCCGGGGGCAACGAATAATGTGCCGCGAAGTTGCAGATTGTCCAAGGCATAAGCAGTTGTCGAACCTTTTCGATCTGACACCATCGCACCACCTAATCGATGCGGCAACTCGCCCGCCCACGGCATGTATCCATTCAAACTTTGATGCAGCAAGGCTGTGCCGCGAGTAACGGTCAACAACAATGATCTGAAACCGATCAAACCGCGTGAAGGCGCCTGAAAGCTGACAATAGTGCGACCACTGTCGCCTTGCTCAAGATTGACAACCCGACCCTTTCGGGGCGCGAGCGCCTGCGTCACTGCCCCGACATATTCATCAGGCACGTCAATTGTTCCCGCTTCAAGTGGTTCGTGTTTTTTGCCGTCAATTTCTTTTGTAATAACTTCGGGTCGACTGACTTGCAATTCATAGCCTTCGCGACGCATATTTTCGATTAGCACAGCAAGCTGAAGTTCTCCTCGACCGGCAACTTCAATGACATCTGGGCTGTCAGTTGTGTTGACGCGAATCGATACGTTGCCCAAAACTTCTTTGAATAGTCGTTCATTCAAATGTCGGCTCGTGAGAAAAGTACCGTCTCTGCCAGCAAAAGGCGAGGTGTTGACGCCAAAGCTCATGCGCAACACAGGTTCATCTACTTCAAGTCGAGGCAATGCGGGCGCATTTTCAAGAGCCGCAATCGTGTCGCCCACTTCAACCTCGTCGATGCCTGCCAAGATAAACAAATCTCCCGCAGCCACCTGTGCAACTTCTTCGCGGCCGATGCCCCGAAATGCGAAGAGTGTCGAGATCTTGCGCTTAATGAACGGCGCTGGATTTTCGGGCGTCGGATGTTGCCAAACA
>CAMBDT010000013.1 GCA_945865395.1 Acidimicrobium ferrooxidans DSM 10331
CGCGCTTGAGTTTCTTTTGGAACGGTCACAATAACTTTTTTGAAGAAGTGGCCAAGTTTCGTGCGAGTCGCCGCATGTGGAACGAAATTATGTCGCATCGATTTGGCGCCAAGAACCCTGCCAGTTTGTTGATGCGATTTCACACTCAAACTGGTGGTTCAACGCTCACGGCGCAGCAGCCACAGAACAACATCGTGCGAGTTGCAGTACAGAGTATGGCGGCGGTTTTGGGTGGCACACAGAGTTTGCATACCAATGGTTTTGACGAGGCGTTGAGTTTGCCGACAGAAGATGCGGCGCGTATTGCATTGCGAACGCAACAAATAATTGGCTACGAGAGTGGTGTCACCGACACGCCTGATCCATTGGCTGGTTCTTATTATGTCGAGTCGCTAACAAACGAAGTTGAACGATTGGCTTGGGAGTACATCGAACGCATCGAACAAATGGGTGGCGCGGTGCAAGCTATTGAGTCAGGGTTTCAAGTCGGTGAAATCGATGAATCAGCCTATGCATACACGAAGTCGATCGATGATGGATCTCGGGTGTTGGTCGGTGTCAACAAGTTCGTTGCTGAATCTGAAGAAAAATTCGTGCCGAAAAGAGTTGATCCTGAACTTGAGCGCAGTCAGATTGCACGTGTGGCGAAGTTGCGCGCTTCGCGCGATCAGGCACTCGTTAGCAAAGCGCTCGACAATTTGAAGAGCGCAGCGCAAAAAAGCGACAACTTGTTGTATCCGATGAAAGATGCATTGCGCGCTAACGCCACACTGGGCGAGGTTAGCGATGTCTTGCGTGAGGTATTTGGCGTCTATCAGCCAAGTTGAGGCGTTGGTCTAATTCGAAATTAATTTAATTTTTGCGGGCGGGCGTTCAATTGATGGCGCTTGACGTTCTGGGTGGCCAAGGTAGATCATCGCCGTGACGTGTGTGCCTGGTTTGAAACTGCAGAAGTTTGCAACATCGTCGTTGACACCTTTGGGGCAACTCGACCAAAAACTCGCCAGACCAAGTGAGGTTGCGCCAAGCAAAATGTTTTGAATGCCCGCGGAAACTGCGTCGCGATTTTCTTCGGTGCGTAACTGTGTGTCGCCTTGTTCTGTGCCGACGACCAAAATAACTGGCGCACGTTGAAACTTTGTGCGGGCTTTGGCGACTTTTTCGGGCTTGTCACCGTCGCGCGCCATCGCATCGGCGACGCAGTTGCTTAAGCGTTCGCGAGCGTCGTCGGTTACGGCAGCAAACATCCACGGAAACGTGAGTTTGTGGTTGGGCGCCCACATCGCCAACTCGCAGAGTTTTTCGAGCGTACCGTCGTCAAGTGCGCGATCTTTGTCGACCATCATGTCTGTGCGCCGCGCCCGCACCAGTTCTCGCAACTCTTCAAACTTCATATCGAACTTTCTGGTTAGTGCGCAATATGTGCGCGGACGCGTGGGTGAAAGAGTCGGATTAGTTTCGTGGCACGATTCAGTTGGCGCTGTGTCCTGGCATTTCGTCGACTCAAAAGTTGACCGAGGGCAATAATTTGATTGATCGCTTCTATTTCGATGGAATTGTTTTTAGTGCAGGCATTGCCAAGACGGAGCAACAGATCACCACGCTCATAAGCGGCACAAATTATCGCGAGCTTGCTAATTATCGAAGCATTTTTTGATTCGGCAACCCTTTCTGGTGATCGCATAAATAGTGCATCACTGAATGTTGCTTGACCCAAGCCGTTGTAAGCGTCTGGTGACCAACGGTAAATGTAAGTGAAGTCAATGAACTCGAGACCTGCTTTTCGTAAAAACGAAAATACTTGATCAAATAATGGTTGGTCTTTGTATAGTTCGCTGAACTCAACTTCGATATCGATAGCGAGAGCGTGATCAAGGCTGTTTGTTGAGCCGCGGAGCACATCGAGTTCGGCGCCTTGAATATCGAGCTTTATAACGTCGAAATGCGTGTTCAACTGCAGGGCAACTCGGTCTACCGTTTCGCATGGCAGCTTTACTTTGTCGACAATGTCGTTGCGTTCGGGTTCGGGAAACAAATCGGTGAACTGGCGGTTGGGTTCATAAATTGAAGACGCCATTGGTTTGCGACAGAGATTCAGAGTTACTTCACCTTCAGAGTGCCATAGGGCTTTTGTGATTAAAGTTTCTGAGTGATACGACGAGACGCCACTTGAATTGAGCACGCTTATTGACGATCTCGAGTCTGGTTCAACCGCAAAGTAGTCGATATATTTTTTAAAAACAGACCAACGATCATAAACCCCGTCAGCAGCGCCGACATCTAGCAGCGAAATAGTCTTCACGCCAATTATTTTTTCAACGATCGAAGCCTGTTGTCTGTCGAAAGATGAAGTGGCGAGACTTTTGATTGCGTGTTTGATGCCTGCCATATTGAATCTTTAGTTTTTATGGAGGGCTGAGTTGAGGCCGCCCCAAGAGCCGGTGCGTTGTGAGGCTTCGACGGCGCCAGTTTGGCTGTTGCGACGAAACAACAAGTTGTTGGCACCAGAAAGTTGGCGGGCTTTGACGATTGTCGCATCCGGAAGTTTGACAAGCGTGCCACCAGTGACATAGAGGCCGGCTTCGATGATGCAATCGTCACCAAGACTGATGCCAAGGCCGCTGTTGGCGCCGAGCAAACAACGCTTGCCGACACGAATAACTTCTTTGCCACCACCTGAAAGCGTGCCCATGATCGAGGCGCCACCGCCGATGTCTGAACCATCGTCGACAATTACGCCAGCCGAAATTCGACCTTCGACCATCGAAGTGCCGAGCGTGCCGGCATTGAAATTGCAAAAACCTTCGTGCATCACAGTTGTGCCAGACGCAAGATGCGCACCGAGCCGAACACGCGAGGCATCAGCGATGCGCACGCCACTTGGCACCACATAGTCGGTCATGCGCGGAAACTTGTCGACGCCGTGAATCGTTAGATGCTCACCGCGACGGCGCAAGTTAAAAGTGACTTCGTCAATTTGATCGACAGGCACTGCGCCGAGCGACGTCCAGGCGACGTTTGTCAACAGGCCAAAAATGCCATCGAGGTTCATCGAATTTGGTAGTGCCAAGCGATGCGACATCAAATGCAGACGCAAATACGCATCTGTGGCGTCGCGTGGCGCACTGCTTGTGTCAATCGAAACATTTACGGGCACGATGCCCACACCGCGACGCGGTTCAGTGTGTGCTTCGGGTAGAGATGACAAAAACTCTTTTGGCGTGCTCTCGCCCCAACCGAGTTTGCGGAAGAACACATCGAGGACCACGTCATTTGGCGCAACCGTCGCGACGCCAACACCCCAAGCAAGTTTTGCAGCGCTCATTATTCGAACACCTCTGGTCGCAAGGTCGGAAACAAAATCACATCTTTGATGCTGCTCGCGCCACTCAACAGCATCACGAGTCGGTCGATACCAATGCCGAGACCACCCGTTGGTGGCAGACCATATTCGAGTGCGCGCAAATAGTCTTCGTCGATTGTTCCGGCTTCAAGGTTGCCGGCGAGTTTTGACTTTGCTTCTTCGGCGAATCGTTCGCGTTGCTCGATTGGGTCGTTTAGTTCGCTGAAGCCGTTGGCTAATTCGTGTGTGCCAACGAACAACTCAAATCTTTCGGTCAAGAACGGATCGTTGCGATCAACGCGGGCGAGCGGCGAGATTTCAACGGGATGACCAGTCACGAAGGTCGGCTCGATCAGGGTTGACTCGGATTTTTCGGCAAAAATTTCTTCGATAATTCGACCGGAACCCCATCGCGTTTCGACATTAATTCCATTTTTTTTGGCGATTGCACGAAGTAAGTCGACTGATTGTGATGGATGAACTTTTTCGCCAACGGCTTCACTGGCAAGATCGATCATTCGAACTCGACGCCAAGGTTTGGCAAGATCGCATTCTGTGCCGCGAATATTGACTGTCGTCGTGCCTAGCGCATCTATCGCAGCACTGCGGATAAGAACTTCGGTGAGATCCATGACATCGGTGTGGTCGGCGAATGCTTGGTATGACTCCATCATCGTGAACTCTGGATTGTGGCGCGTAGAGATGCCTTCATTGCGAAACACTCGACCGATCTCAAATACGCGCTCCATGCCACCAACGATCAACCGCTTGAGATGCAATTCAAGGGCGATGCGCAAGAACAGTGGCATGTCAAGTGTGTTGTGATGTGTAAGAAACGGGCGCGCATGAGCGCCACCAGCCTCGAGATGCAGTACCGGTGTCTCGACTTCGATGTAGTCGCGCTCACGCAGCGTGCGTCTAAAACTGGCAATCGTTGCATGTCGCACTTCGAAGACTCGACGAGCCTCGTCGTTGACGATTAGGTCGGCATAGCGCTGGCGATATCGCGTGTCGATATCTGTAAGGCCGTGAAATTTGTCGGGCAGCGGTCGCAATGCTTTTGAGAGCAACTCGACTGCAGTTACTTTGATCGAGAGTTCGCCTTTGCGTGTGGTCATCACCGTGCCGTGAGCACCGACCCAGTCGCCGAGGTCTAAATCATTGATCGCATCAAACTGTGCGTCGCCGACAGTTGCTTTCGAAACAAACAATTGAATTTCTGAGCTTCGATCACGGATCGTGATGAAAATTAGTTTTCCTTGGTCACGCTTAAGCATGATGCGACCCGCAACTGCGGCAACAGTCTCAGTTTCTGACCCGGCTTCAAGAGATGTGAACATTTCGCGCAACTTACCGAGTGTGTGCGTGCGGTCGAAACGATATGGATACGGATTCGCACCCGAATCTCGCAGTTCGTTGACTGCATTCAGACGACGTGAACGTTCGATCACAAAACCGCTATTGCGTTCAGCCTCTGTAGGTTCGTCTGCAGAGGTTTCTTGGCTGGCTGGTTTTTCTGTCACTTTTCTCGCTTCGTGAGGCTTGTTACTTTGCTGATGATCAACTGTAATTCAGGCCAACACCCGGCTACGAAGAGGTTATTCAATGACTAGCAACACATCGCCACTGCCGACCGTGTCACCGGCCTTGCAATTTATTTTGACCACGGTGCCTGCTTTGTCGGCTTGAATCTGGTTCTCCATCTTCATTGCTTCGAGCACGAGAACTGCATCGCCTTGTTTGACAGTTTGACCTTGGGTTACTAGAACTTTGATCACAGTGCCTTGCATCGGGGCCGTGACTGTGCCGCTCGCCGCTGCCGATTGACTTGCGCCTCGCGATGCCGACCGAGTCTTTTGTGCAGATGGCGCGCTGGCACCATTCGGCGGCACCCAAACTTTGACATCAAACCGTTTGCCATTGACTTCGACGACCGTGCTCTTTTCGACGAGGCCTTCGCTGTTCGCCTGAGTCTCGCCAGTTGTAGATACGAGTTTTGAGAGGTCGAGTTTTTCTTCGACCCATTTTGTTGAATGCTTCGTGGCTGCAAAATCAGGATGACGCAAGATTGCGAGATCGGCTTCGATGGTCGTGTGCAAGCCTTCTATTTTTGTTTCTTCGAGCGCACGAATCGTTCGGGCAATCGCTGATTCACGGTCTTTGCCCCAAACAATAAGTTTGCCGACCAAGTTGTCGTAATACTGGCTGACCGTGTCGCCCGATTCGTAGCCGCCGTCAAAGCGCACACCGAAGCCGTCGGGTGTTGTGAGTTTGGTGATCGTGCCAGGCGATGGCAAGAACTTGCCACCAGTCGGATTTTCGGCATTGATTCGCACTTCGATTGCATGGCCGCGTCGGGCTGCCAAAACTTGTTTTTGGGTCATCGGCAACTTTTCGCCTGCAGCGACTCTGATCTGCCATTCGACGAGATCGATACCTGTAATTAATTCGCTGACCGGATGCTCAACTTGCAGGCGAGTATTCATTTCAAGAAAGAAGAACTCTTCGTCTTGATAGATGAACTCGACAGTGCCTGCATTGAAATAGCCGACTGCCTTTGCGGCTTTAACGGCTGCGGCACCCATTGCGTCTTCGACACCATCTGGCAGCGCTGGCGCCGGCGCTTCTTCGATTAGTTTTTGGTGACGTCGTTGCGCTGAGCAATCGCGCGATGAGATCCACACAACATTGCCGTGGGTATCGCCGACGAGTTGGATCTCGATGTGTCGCGGCCACGAAAGATATTTCTCGACATAAATTTCGTCGCGTCCGAAGAATGCTTTCGACTCGCGTTGCGCAGAATCCATTGCTTCTTGCACGCTCTTTTCGTCGCGCACAACTTTCATGCCGCGTCCGCCGCCGCCGAAAGCGGCCTTGATTGCAACTGGAAACCCGTGTGTCTTGGCGAACTGCGAAATTTCGTCGACACTCGTCAAAAATTCAGTTGTACCCGGCACGATGGGTGCGCCACCGCGAAGTGCTGCCTTGCGCGATGAAACTTTGTCACCCATTTCGACGATCGCCGCGGGCGGTGGGCCGATGAAGGCGACACCCATATCTGTAATAGTTTTGGCAAAGTCTGCGTTCTCGCTGAAAAACCCGTAACCGGGGTGCACGGCGTCAGCGCCGCTTTGTTTTATCGCGTCAATGATCGCACTGGTTTTCAAATAGCTTTCGGCGGCTGTCTGACCGCCAAGTGCGTATGCCTCGTCAGCAAGTCGCACATGCAATGCGTTGCGGTCGAGTTCGCTATAGACGGCAACAGTGGCGATGCCCATTTCGCGGGCGGTGCGAATGACCCGCACTGCAATTTCGCCACGGTTAGCGATCAGGATTTTCTTTAGCACGGGGTACTATTCTCGCCGATGGCAAGCACCGATAACAACTGGCAAAACCCAGTGCTGGCAAATATGCCAGGCAACTGGATCGTGCAACGGGTTGCCGAAACAGGCAGCACAAACACCGACCTTTATGGTGATGCCCAACGAGACGCTCAGCACCACACTGCGCTGATGGCCGACAATCAGACCGCCGGTCGCGGTCGGCTTGATCGAACATGGGAAGCCCAATCTGGGGCGAACTTGCTCGTGTCGTTGCTGTTCAGAAAATCTCACAGTGACATTTCTTGGTGCCAGCGAATCGTCGCCGTGTCGGCGGTGCGGGCGTGCCAAAAGTTTTTGGCTGAGTCGGTCGCAAACACTGAGTCAATCAAATTGAAATGGCCGAACGATCTGCTGTTGAACGAAAAAAAATTCGGGGGCATGCTGAGTGTCTCTGACGCCGGGCAAACTTTTATCGTCGTCGGTATCGGAATAAATATTGCGTGGGCGCCCGATTACGCGGCAAAGCTCAAAGATCTCACCGTGTCGGAGCCGTTAGAGCCGGTCGGGTTGTTGCGTGAGTTGCTCGAACAGATAAACATTGTTGAGAAATTTGCTGCTCAGCAACTGCATGCCGAATATGTTGCTTCGTTGTCGACGCTAAATAAAGTTGTTCGAGTTGAATTAACCAATGGTCAGATAGTCACCGGTCGCGCCGTTGCACTTGATTCAGCAGGCCGGCTGGTGCTCGAACAAGGTGTTGAAAAACTTCTAATTGACACCGGCGATGTAGTGCACCTTCGTGATGCGAATCACGAGTAACTTTGAATTGCATGTCGGGCAACAATAAAAAAATAAAACCAAGATCGCTAAACAAGTTTGCACTCGTTGTAGCGCTGGTGATTTTCGTGTCGATCAGCGCGGCGGGGGCCAAGCAGATTGTGTCGGCGACCAACGCACAACTCGACGCTGTGCAACGCGATCTTGAAGCCACAGCAGCTCTTTCGGCACCGAGTAGTGGGTTTGAAAATTACCTTTTGGTTGGTTCTGACTCACGCGAAGGCGCTGACCCAAATGACCCAGATTTTGCGACGATGGGCAATGAAGGAGATATCTCTGGTCGGCGCAGTGACACGCTGATGATTTTTCATTTCGACGAAGCGACTGGCGCGGGTGCACTGTTGTCGTTTCCGCGTGACCTGTGGGTGCGAATTGGCGACGGCGAGAATACGGCGAGAATCAACACCGCGTATCAAGAAGGCTCTGATGTTTTGGTGCGCACGATGCAGAGCAATTTCAATATTCCGATTCATCATTATTTAGAGATCAACTTTCAAGGATTCAAGGGTTTGGTTGACGCAATCGGTGGTGTGCAGATTTGCGTTCAATACCCGTCACGCGACAAGAACACCGGCCTTTATATGACGCCTGGTTGCAACACTCTCGATGGTGTTGAGGCTTTGGCGTTTGCTCGAAGTCGATATTTTGAGACCAAAATCGACAACGAATGGAAGATCGACGGCACCTCTGATATCGGGCGCGGAAAGCGACAGCGCAAGTTCATTGCGGCGATGCTGAATTCTGGGTTGACGCGAGTTTTGTCAAACCCGTTCACCGTTTCGAGCGCATTTAAAGGCGTGACTGGCGCAATCATCACAGATAGCAATCTTGACTTGACCGAGTTTGCAAAAAAGATGCGACCTGCTGCCAAAGGCGACATCAGTCGGTTCTCGTTAGATGTCTATAGCGACACCATCGCAGGAAATTCGATTCTTCGATTGGGTGATGGATCGGCAGCAGTGTTGGCATTTTTTGGCGGCCTCGGCCCGGCACCCGAACCAGAAGTCGGTGACTGAATTTAAGTCACAAGTTGTTAGCGATTAATTGGCACGGCTCTGCAAGACCCTGGCACCAAATTCTTGAGCCAATACTGGCTGGCCAATGAAGTTGCCTTGCACGAAATCGCAGCCCAATAGTCGCAGACGTTGTGTTTGATCTTGAGTTGTGACCCATTCGGCGACGACCGACATGTTGAGCGAGTGCGCCAACTGAATGACCGATCGGACAATCGGGTCATCGCCGCCTTGGCTACCAATATCGCGGATGAAAGTGCCGTCTAGTTTGAGATAGTCGACGACGAAGTTGCGCAAATTCACCAACGACGAAAACCCGGTGCCGAAATCGTCGATCGCCATTTTGACGCCATGTCGTTTCAGTGCGTTGAGGGTGCGCACAACGCCGCCTTTGTCATCAAGAAGTGTTGTCTCGGTTACTTCAAGATCAATTTGATGTGGTTCGAGTTTTGCATCGTGCAGTGCCGACATTGTGCGTTCAACGAATGTTGAATCGCCAAGTTGGCGTGCCGAAACATTGATGTGCATTACGAATGACGCATCAATCGCGCCGACATCGAGCCACGCACGCATGTCGGCGCAGGCTTGTCGCGTGACCCAGTCACCGATTGGACCGATTAATCCAGACTCTTCGGCGAGACTCAGAAAAATTGGTGGTGTCAGAACTCCGCGATCGGGGTGTTGCCAGCGCAATAATGCTTCAGCGCCCGCAGTGCGACCCGTGTGCGTCGAAACAATCGGCTGATAAACAAGAAATAACTGGTCTGTTGCAAGTGCACGCTCGAGTTGTGAACTCAGGGCACTTTTCTCGCGAGCGTTAGCGCTCATTTCTTCGCTATACATTTCGCAGCGCCCGCGGCCACGCTGTTTGGCGCGATACATCGCACTATCGGCATGATGCAACAGTGTGACTGCAGCATCAGCACTCGACATGTCTGACAGCAATGCTGCATTCGCCATCGCGATGCCGATGCTGGCGCTTGTTTCGATCTCGAAACCTTGCAAGATTTGTTGGCCCGTCACGGCTGCCCGCATGCGGTTGGCGACGTCCATTGCGATTTGTTCGTCGCCGAGACCATCGCAGAGAATCACGAACTCGTCGCCACCGATTCGTGCAACAACATCTGATGGGCGAGTTGCGCTAACCAGTCGCTTGGCCATATTGACGATTAGTTGATCGCCAACGCCGTGGCCGATTGTGTCGTTTACATCTTTAAGTTTGTCGAGGTCGACGAACAACACGGTGACGCCGCGTTTGAGTGTGCGCGAACGGTCAAGTGCCTCTGAAAGTTTGCGCAGAAACAAAACCCGATTTGGCAGGCTAGTTAAAGCATCGTGTGTTGCCTGACGTTGCAGTTCTTCTTGAGTTTGTTTTGATTCGGTTATGTCTCGAGCGATCGCTGAATAATGCTCGATGGTGCCGTTGGTATCGCGCACAATCTGCAATACGACATCAAGCGTGCGCATGATCGAGTCGGTGCCCCGAAAACCAACTTCGCCTTGCCAACGGTTTGAAGTCGTGCTCGAAATCAATTCACGCGGGATCTGATCGCGGATTGCCTGAATAAAAGTCTGTACCGCGGCATCGTTGAGACCCGGTGTCTCGCTCTTGCCGACGAGTTGCTGGGCGTAGTCGTTGGCAAACATCAGCGCACCGGAACGATCGAAAACCAAAATTGCATCATGAGAGGCATCGAGTAGACCAATTAGTTGTTCGCTGAGCACGCGACGCGTCACGGCTTGTGTCACATCGTGTGCGGTGCCTATATAACCCGTCACGCGACCCGAGTTGTCTTTTTTGGCTTGAAGAGAAACCAGAACCCATGTGACTTCACCAGTCGGTTGCCAGAGCCGAAACTCAAAATTAAAATTTGATCCAGTTTGCTTGGCGAGTTGCCAAGCACGTTCGGCGGCGGTGCGCTCGGCAGGCTGAGCGTTCACCCACGGTGCGCTACCAACCACAAGCGGTGCTCCCGCTAGTGCCAATAAGCGAAATGCATCATTTGCTGCGACTAGTCGTGCGTCAAGATCGGTCTCAAATAGCGAGATCGGCAGGGAAGCAATGTTTTGGTCTATGCCTAAATCTTGGCAGACGCCACGCTTCGTTTATGGGTTTTGAACGAAAAATCGTGTCTCGGCAGAATCGAGGGCCGATGACTGAATTGCATTCAATAAAAGTTTCGAACTGGCCAGTGATTGTGGTTCAGGTTCGAATTCAATCATCTGATCGACCGCATAAACGACCAACACAAATTCGTGAATCTCACTGTCGGTAATGCACGGACCGCTATAGCCATCTACGATTTTGTCGCCGTTAAAAGCGGCACCAACAATTGCCCCATCAGGCAGACCACCTTCTTGAATTGACAATGATGTCGGATTCAAATTTGCCACCACCCAGAGTGGTTGATCTGGGTTGGTGGTTTCGGTCAGCGAAAGCGCCAAACTTTGCGCGCCAGCTGGCACATTTGAAATCGTCAGCGCGGGCGAGACGTTCGACCCCAAACATGTATGGCGTGGATCAAGTGAACCGCTGTCAAGCCAAGTGCCGCTGACAGAAAAAAGATCCGACGCCACGGCGTTCGGGTCGGCGATTGTCGTTTCAATGGTCGTGACGATTGCAATTGATTCGCCCTGACCTGGGCCAGACTCGCGCAACACTCGACCGTCACGCGAACATGCAGTAGTCATGCTGACGAGTGCGATCAATGCGAAAGTATAGTGGTTAGTTTTCAAAACTCTTTTGCGAAGCATTAGATAAAGACTACGACATCGTCGCCAATGATGAGTCGCACTATCGTTCACGAGGTGAGAAAAGCCAATCGTTCCGTCACGCAGAACACACCAATCGATAAATTAGGCAACCCACTTTGCGCACTTACCGTGCATGCACACCCAGATGATGAAGCGTCAAAGGGTGCACCGACTTTTGCGCGATACGCCGAGTTGGGTGTGCGAACTGTGTTGGTGTGTTGTACGGGCGGCGAAGAAGGCGACGTCAATAACCCAGCGCTAAAAGAGCCGGGCATGCCGTTTGATGGGCTTGATCTTGTGGCACAACGCAAGTTGTTGACCGAGATGAGACCAAAAGAATTAGAGAAAAGTGTCGAAGTGATTGGTTTCAGCAAATTGCATATGTTGGGTTATCGCGATTCGGGTATGGCTGATAGCGAATCTAATTCGAACCCTGAGTGCTTTCACATGGCAGATCTCGACGAAGCGACAGAGCGTCTAGTGAGAATTATTCGTACTGAAAAACCGCAAGTGATCGTGACCTACGGCGACGATCAAAGCGGATATCTGCATCCTGATCATTTGAAAGTTCACGATGTGAGCATTTTGGCTTTTGCTCGTGCAGGCGATGCATCGTGGTATGAGAATGCTGGCCCAGTTTGGCAACCGATGAAAATGTATTACTCAGTTTGGTCGCGAGTGCGATTGAAGTCAGTGCACGAGGCGATGCTGCGCTTGCGCGGGTCTTCGCCGTATGACGAAAAGTGGTTTGAGCGGCCGAATCTCGACCATCGCATCACGACAAAGATGAGTGTCGGCGAATATTTTTGGGCGCGCTCTGGTGCGCTGAAGGCACATGCGACGCAAGTCGACGCTAACGAACCGTTTTGGTTTGGTCTAAGTGATGATGAATTAGCCGAGGTGTATCCGTATGAAGATTGGATTTTGGCCGCTCATCACATCGATAAATACTCGCCAAGCGAATCAGATCTCGAGACCGACTTGTTTGCGGGCGTTCGCGCCGAATAAAAACTAACGAGCACGCATCAGCGTTCGCAGTTCGCGAAAACCGATCAGCGTCGCACCGCTGGCTTCGATTGCATCTCGGATTTCTTCGTCGTTGACGACGAGTTCGTAGTCGTCGATCCAACTCTGGGCGACATCGCCAAGGGCACGAATTTCTGGTGTGTCGATGCACGGCTGCACATGCATCTCGGTGACGCCAGGTTGCAGATTTTGCAAACCCTTCATTACTCGTTCGCGACTGCCTGCACGCCAGTCGTGATCAAAGAAGTCGGGGAAGATTACGCCTTCTTGCATTGCGAGTTTGCGAAATGGAAAACCAGCTTGTTCTTCTGAGATCAAACTTGGCAGGCGAATCGGCAATCGAAACTCAACTGCCAATTCAAGATAAATATCGAAGAATTCGGGTCGCAAAGTGATCGCCGTCAAATGTGGCGCCAAGTGCGTCGGGTCGAGACCCCAAGCGATGGCCCGTTCAATTTGTGCGCGGCATTCACGCAAAACTTCTTGCGGGTCGGCGTGCTCCCATAGGTCGTCGATCGTGCGCGGAAACCCACCTTCACCCGAAGACAATGAGGCCGAGTTGGTTATTGATCCCCAGCGATAGTTGGCGTGTTCGGCATTGAGAGTGAGGTGCACACCGATGTCTTCACCGTTGTAGCGATTGATCGCGTCGCGTGACCAAGGTGCGGGCACCATCAGCGATGCGCAAGTTGCCACACCGTTGTTGATGGCATCGTAGACGCCGATGTTCGCGGCATGAAAAGCGCCCAAATCGTCGCAACTGAGAATCAACAGTCGTGCATGTGGCGAGTGGCCCAGTTGTTCGACGAGAGATTTTTGCGGATTCGCCACGTGTTCACGCTATCTTTCGCAAGACTGCCACAAACCGACACGGCGACTGCGAGCGCTTGACTCGTGGTTTGCAAACTGTGTCGCGAAAGCGGTGTTCGGCTCAATACTCAATGTTCGGGCAAACCCCTGATCAATCAAAAGTTGGTTGAATAGTGTGCCGTCGGCGAGATATAGATATACGAGAAGTCGTTGATAGCGATCGCGTGACTCGACGTCGCGCACAAGTTTGACTTGCGAGCCGATTTTTAAAGTCGCTTTGGTGAACGCCGAGGCCTCTGGGCCGAAACATTCGACAGGTTTTGTTGGATGCACGGTTTCGGGTGTGTCGATGCCGAGCAGGCGAACTGTTTCGGTTTGATTTTGCAGCCTCAGAATTATCGTGTCGCCGTCGACGACGCGCGCGATTGTGGCGATGTCGGGTTGCGATTCTTGCTGCGACTTACATGAGGGCAGCAGAGTGAATAATGCGATTGTTGCCAGAAACGTACGAACAGGTGCGACGCAGTTCATTTTTGAAGACGTCGACTTATGTTTTGCTAAAGGTTGCACAGTCCAATGTGTGGCGATGATTTGAGTTATGGTAATTGACGATGCAAACTCAACGGCGGTCTGACTTTGGCTTGGGCCGAGTTGGTATTTGGTCGTTTGATCTAGATATGCAGCCAATGGCGCGTGCACAAGAGACCGCAATCGAACTCGAAGAACTGGGGTATCGATGCGTGTGGGTGCCCGAAGCGGTTGGTCGCGAACCGTTTGCTTCGTGCGCCATGCTGCTTTCGGCGACTAAACATTTGACGATGGCGACGGGCATCGCGTCGATGCATGCGCGAAGCGCGATGACGATGGCAGCCGGATGGAAGACACTCGCTGAAAGATTTGGTGACAGGTTTTTACTGGGCATTGGTGCAAGTCATCAGCACTTGGCAGAGAAGGTTCATCAGAGCAAATATGTCAAGCCGTTTTCGGCAATGGTCGAATATCTCGACGCCATGGACTCTGCGTTGTTTTTTGCTGCACCACCCGCGACCGCGCCGCGCCGAGTGTTGGCGGCCCTTGGCCCAAAGATGTTGAAACTTTCCGCGCAACGCGGCCTTGGTGCCCATCCGTATTTTGTGCCTGTTGAGCACACACTTGGTGCGCGAGAGATTTTGGGTGCCGATGCACTACTTGCACCCGAGATTGCTGTTGTCTTCGACACGAATGCCGAAACTGCACGAGCCACCGCTCGTAAGCACATGCTGACCTACAACCGTTTGCCGAATTACGCAAACAATTTATTGCGACTTGGTTATAGCCAAAATGACATCGCCGGACCAGATAAATTGCCGAGTGACAAAATGGTGGATGCGATAGTTGCTTGGGGCACGCTCGAAACAGTTGTCGAGCGCATCAATGCGCACATTGATGCTGGCGCTAACCATGTTTCGGTGCAGGTGTTGTCAAACAAAGATGGCGAGTTGCCAATTGCGCAGTGGCGCGAGTTGGCGACCGCGCTAAAGACTTTTAATTAGCGGAAAGCGTTCGTCATTTAATAGGTCGCCAGGCTGCAATGCACGTGGCTCGAGGGGTGGTGAAGTCTTCCATGGTCGTGTAGCCCAAATTGCGTCGCTGTCGACATAGCGAAAACTGACGACACGACGGCGATCTGGATAATTAGTAGTTGAAGGCGCACTGTGCAGCGTGCGAAAGTGAAAAGCGACGACGTCACCAGGCATTGCTTCGAAACTTTCGATGTTGTCGGCAACATCGAGTTGCTGAGAGTCGGGTAGCGGTTCGTATTGTTCGGCGCTTGCGACATAGGGCGACTGATCCACAAATTTTCTGGGAATAAACTTTTTGCCCCAGCGATGGCTGCCGAGAATTGCCCGCAGTGCGATTTGTTCTGGAATCGGATCAAGAGGCGCCCACAAACTGACATTGCTTTGCGAGTCGATGCCGTAATACGGCTCGTCGTTATGCCATGGCGTGACCTGATTGTTGCCCGCTTCTTTGACCAAAACATGCTCATGAAAAAATCGCCCAGATGTTTTATTCATCAAGGCGAGTGCAATCTCTGGTAGCGCACCCGAAAGAGCGTGCGCTTTGTAGGCGTCGAAGCGCGACCAGTTGACATAGTCGTCGAAGAATCTGCCTTGTTGCGAGTTGGCTGCATATTCGTTTGCCCATGGTCCGGGTGATTGCATGTTGAGTTCGAGCGCATCTGAGAGTTCAGCAATTGCTTGCTGGGTCAACACATTGCGCAAAACAACGACGCCGTCGTGTTGATATTTTTCGATATCGCTCGCCGAGATCATGGCGCTATTCGTTGCTGATTTCACTTGTGCGATTAAACGCCGAGAGTGCGAAGTTGAAGCTTGCGCATGCCAGCCAACCATCGCTCGTGCTCGCTGGCTTTTTTGTTGACGAATTGAGCAACCTCTGGGTGAGGCAAAATCATGAAAGTTTCTTGGCGCAAAGTTTCGACGACGATTTCAGCGACCTGTTCGGGTTCAAGCACGGCACCCGATGCACGCACGACATTGCCGTTGTCGGCTGCCGTCGCTTCGTCTGAGCGCCGCAACATATTTGTGTTGACACCTTGTGGGCAAAGACAGCTGACTTTGAGCCCACGATTGCCATAAGTGATTGAGAGCCATTCGGCGAATGACAACGCTGCATGCTTGGTCAACGAATACGGCGCCGAGCCAATCGCCGTGAGCAAGCCAGCCGCTGAAGCGGTGCTGACGAAATAGCCGTGACCGGCTGCCAACCAATCGTCGATCAGATATTTGACCGCCCAGCGATGTGCGTGCACATTGATATCGAAAGATATGTTCCAGGTTTCTTCGTTGGTTGAAAGATCGGTGCCCATTGCGACGCCGGCGTTGGCATAGAACAAGTCGATGAATCCAAGAAATTGTTTTGATTTTGCGACTAGTTCGGCGTTGGCTTTTTCTGTGGATAAATCACACGCCACACCGAGTGCCGAATCAGGGCGCTTGGCGTTGAGTTGCTTGACAACTTCGTCGAGAAGTTTTGCATCGCGGTCGGCGAGTACGACTCGTGCACCTTGCTTGTGAAATTCTTGCGCTACTGCTTTGCCGATGCCGTTTGCGGCGCCTGTCACAACGGTGTTTTTATCGCGCAATTCCACATTGTGATGTTACGCACAAGCGGGGTTGCGTTGCTATTTGAGATTTTGATCCGTCGACCGTGACACATGCTTCAGGCATGATTTATGCAAATGACGAGGTCTGGTGTGTGGTTAGCACTAGCCTTCGCTTCATTGAACTAAGCAGATTCACGGCAGCGAAAGGCGCAACCAAATGACAGATTCACGTGAGACAGCAGTTATCAGCGAGGCACTCGGCGTGATCGACAAAGCGCTTCGCGAAATGTTGCAGCGTGAACTTGTATCGACTGGTGAAGTTGCCGATTTGTTGTTAGATGTTCGGTCGTTGCTTACTGCAAGCGCGACAACTTCAACCCCCGAAGCCTAAATTTTCAGTTCGCGGGGCGAACTTTAAAAGAACGAGATGGCGAAGTGGGCGAGAAGGCCCATTGCGGTGCCGATGAGGGCGCCGGCGAGAATGTCGGTGGCGTGGTGAATGCGCACAGCGACACGGCTCGTGGCCACGATAACTGCGAACCCAAACCAAGTGGCGATTGCAGGCCCTGAAGACCAACGAGTAAGCACAACGGCTGCAAAGAATGCCGAACTGGCATGCCCACTCGGAAAACTCGAAGTGCGCGGCTTTCGAATTTTGAATCGTGAGTCGCCTTTAACTGTGGGTCGCTCGCGTTTGAAAAATGGCTTGATGCCTTGATTTAAGAGCAGACTTTCGACGCCCATTAGTGCCGAAAGTATTAAAGCTTGTTTCGCGCGCGAGTTGTCGGCGACTGCACGAACGATGCCGACGATATGCCACAACATGCCGAAGTCGCCGAGGGCCGTGGCTGTCGTGAACAACCAAATAGTTGGTTTGAAATTTCGAGTCGGTTCGAGCAGACGATCGAATCGGGCGTCGAACGCCGTGAGTCGTGATGATCGAGAATCAGACATAAAAATAGTTAGTGATAAACCTAATCGCGCTCGAAAGTTGGGTAGATGTTTGGCGCTTCAATTTTTGCCAGCGAGTCGTCGCCGCCAAACTCAGGGCACCATTGCTTGAACGCACAAAAGTTGCACAAACCTGATTTTTTCGTGGCGAATTGGCCAGATTGACACGAAGTATCGATTTGTCCGAAAGTTTCGATTGCCGCCGCTTCGCAGGCAGCATTTGACTCGGGGGTGACCTCGACTTCGATCGGTGTGCTCGACTTGAGATACATCAGGCGCAGACGCTTTGGTAGTTCACCGCGCTCGCGCAGACAAAGCGATGCATAAATGTGCATGTTGTCCATTTTGTTGGCACCAAAACGTGCGTCTGGAACTTTGCCGGTTTTATAGTCGCTGACGACCAACTCGTTTTTTTCGTTGTATTCGAGTCGGTCGATGATGCCGCCAAGTTTGAATCTGCCGAAGTCAGAATCGAGGCGAAGTTCGAGGCCGATTATTTTTGCGTTTCGTGGGTTCTCCATGCGGTAATAGCCGTTGACGAGATCGCGCGAATCTTTGAAAAACGCCTCGCTCGCATCAGGGCTGAGACCGAGCGCCCTGAATCGAGCACTTGGTTCATATTCGGTACGCGTTTCATCGAATGCTTTTCGTGCAGCCTCGACTGTGCGATGTTCGGGTTCGTTGCCGAGTAAAAGTTCGAGCACACGGTGCACAAAGTTGCCCTTGACGAGATGAATTTGCGGCGGCTGTGGAAGTTTTTCGATCGAAGCAAATCGAAATTGCAACGGACAGGTTCGAAAGTTGCTGATGCGCGAAGGTGAAAGTGTTGTCGGAGTTTGATAAACAGCAGAAGTCACGGCACTGACAATCTAGGCACTAGGTGTTCGGTGAAGTGAGACCATCAACTTCGCGCACCAAGTCGGCGAGCCTTTCAGGTTGTTGCATCGGCCCGAAGTGACCCAGGTCTGGCCATTCGACGAAATGTGAATTGGGGATTTGTTCAGCGATGTTCGGGGCCAACCCCGAAGGCTGGCCTGGCTGTTGTGCGCCACTGACGACCCAAGTTGGGACTTGTAAATTTCTTAGTTGATCCCAAGTTTCGTGGATTGTGCCCATCTCAAAATTTCGAGCCTCGTGCTCGGGGGCACATTTAATCTCGACACAATCTGAAGAATCTTTGAAGCCATGATCGACGAAAGCATGCAACGCTCGCGGATCAAATGCGTTCATTGGCGGCTTTGATGCATAGTTGGCGAATGCTTCGGCTCTTGACGCAAATGTTTTGCGCCGACGCCTAGCCCCCTCGACCATCGGGCTCGCGCCTTTGTTCTCTTTGGCGATCTCGCGGATCGTGTTTGGAAAGATGATCGGTTCGTAAAGAATCAGCGCGCGAAATAGTTTTGGCTCAACTAGTGCGGCCATGACGAGCGCAGCGCCACCCATCGAATGCCCAACTGCAATAGTTGGTATTGACGTTTGTTTGGCTATTGCCATTGCGTCGTCGCCGTAACCTTGCCAGGTCACCGGCCAGTCTGGGCTGACAGCCGAATCGCCGTGACCGCGCAAGTCGAACGAGATGCATTCGAAATCGGCAACGAGCGACTCGATGACTGGATCAAAACATCGACCGTGAAAACCATTCGCGTGAGAAAACAAAACGGCCGTTGTAGGCGCGACTGAATCGGCGACGTATTTGTAAGCGCTGAGTTGCACATTGTCGGCAGAACTGACCAGAAACTTGAGAATTTGCACGCTATTGCATTGTGGCAGGTCGGCGCACTACCTTAAGCCAATGGCAAAACGCAAAAAATCAAAAGTCAAGAAAACAGCAAAAAAGAGCGCGAAAAAACGCGCCAAGAATAAAAGCGCCAAAAAGAGCGCCAAAAAGAAGTCAGTAAAAAGGAAAAGCGCGAAAAAGAGCGCGAAAAAAACTGTCAAGAAGAAAAGCGCCAAAAAAACGGTCAAGAAGAAGAGCGCGAAAAAAACGGTCAAGAAGTCGAAGCCAGGCTTGAAAGTTGGCGACGTCGCCAGCGTCGTTCGCGATAATGCGCGTAAACAGCCGAACGCAGTCTCTCTTGTTTTGGGTGACCGAACCTTAACTTGGGCACAACTTTTGTCGCGCTCGGCACAAGTAGCGCAAGGTTTGCGTCGCGCTGGAGTCAAGTCGCAAGATCGCGTTGCATTTTTAGACAAGAACGGCATCGAGCACTTCGAAGTTTTCTATGGCTGCGCGTTACTTAACGCCGTGAGTGTCGACGTCAACTGGCGTCTTGCCGCGCCTGAAGTTGCGTTCATTGTCGACGACTCGCAAGCCGAAGTTTTGATCGTCGGTCAAGAGTTCGTGGCAATCTTGGATGCAATCGTCAATGATCTCGCAAATGTGAAGACGATTATCGTCATCGGTGGGCACCCAAGCCATAACGATTATGAGCGCTGGGTCAGTGCGCAGTCGGCAGTTGATCCAAAAGTTTCGACCAAACCAAGCGATGTTGCATTTCAGTTGTATTCGAGTGGCACTACAGGTCGACCAAAAGGCGTGATGCTGACCAACGACAACTTCTTTGCGCTGTTGCCGGCTGCGCGAGATGTTTGGGGAATGTCAGAAAAAACAGTCAACCTCGTAGCGATGCCGTTGTTTCACATCGGTGGTGGCGGTTGGGCGACGGCTGGTCAATATGCAGGCGCAAAGTCGATCATTATGCGCGATGTTGACCCATCGGCGATGTTGACACTGATCGAAAAGCATCGCATTACACACGCATTCGCAGTGCCAGTGCTGCTGCAGTTCGCACTTGCGATGCCGAATATCGGCACGACCGATTTCTCGAGTCTTGAATTGATCGCCTACGGCGCTTCGCCGATTTCTGAGGCGGTACTCGAAGGTTCGATCAAGGCGTTCAAGTGTCCGTTTATGCAGGTCTATGGCTTGACTGAGACGACTGGCGTTGTCACCGTGCTTGGGCCCGAAGATCACGACTTGAGTTCAGCAAACAAAGGTCGCTTGCGTTCGTGCGGCAAACCGTTTACGGGCATTGAGTTGCGAATCGTCGACTCGGACACAGGCAAAGATGTGCCGAATGGTGAAGTTGGTGAAATTTGGATTCGCTCGCGTCAAGTTATGAAGGGCTATTGGAACATGCCCGAAGAAACTGCCAAGTCGATCGTCAAAGGTCGCTGGTTTAAGTCTGGCGACGCGGGCTACTTCGACAAAGACGGCTATGTCTATATTTTCGACCGAGTCAAAGACATGATCGTGTCTGGCGGCGAAAATGTCTACCCGGCAGAAGTCGAAAATGCGCTGATGGCTCATCCGGCGATTGCCGATGTCGCTGTTATCGGCGTGCCTGACGAAAAGTGGGGCGAGGTGCCGATGGCGCTAGTCGTGCGCAAGCCAGACACGCAAGTTACCGAGCAAGAGATTATTTCGTTTGCGCGCGAGCGTCTTGCTGGGTTTAAGACGCCAAAATCTGTTGGTTGGGTTGATGCGCTGCCACGCAACCCGAGCGGCAAGATTCTCAAAAAAGTCTTGCGTGAGCCATACTGGGTAGGTCACACTCGACGCGTTAACTAGATTTCGCTAAAGCGAAAAACAGAAAGTAGCTATATGAAACTTTCAATGATGATCAACTACATTTCTGATTTTCAAACGTCAGCTAAACGGGTCGTCGAACTTGAAAAAGTCGGCCTCGACATGGTTTGGGTTGCTGAGGCCTACAGTTACGACGCGATTTCGCAAATCGGATATTTGGCTGCCGTTACTGAGCGCGTGCAAATTGGCACGGGCATTATCAATGTGTTTTCGCGAACTGCTGCGCTAACCGCAATGACAGCGGCAGGTTGTGACTATGTCAGCAACGGGCGATTTGTTTTGGGGCTTGGCGCCTCGGGGCCACAAGTGATCGAAGGCTTTCATGGCGTGCCATTCGATAAGCCGATGCAACGCACGAAAGAATATATAGAGGTATGTCGTGAAGTTTGGAAGCGCGAGCAGCCGCTAAATTACAACGGCAAGACGGTGCAAGTGCCCTTGCCTGCTGGCCAGGGCACTGGTTTGGGCAAGGCGCTGAAGTTGATCAATCATCCGGTGCGTAGCGAGATACCGATTTGGTGGGCGTCGCTCAAAGACAAGAGCGTTGAGGCGACTGCAGAAATCGCCGACGGTTGGATGCCGGTTTTCTTTTTGCCAGAGAAATTTGAAAATGTTTGGGGTAAGTCGTTGAAGGCTGGTTTGGCAAAGCGCAGTTCAAATCTGAAACAACTTGATGTCTCAGCAGGCGGCATGTTGCATATTGATGAGTCGTTGACCCCAACGAAGCAGCACGAGGTTCTCGATTTTGCCCGGCCGAGTTACGCACTGTATGTCGGTGGCATGGGCGCAAGAGGTAAAAACTTTTACAACGATATGTGTCGCGACTACGGCTATGAAAAAGAAGCTGTTGAGATTCAAGATCTGTATCTTGACGGCAAAAAGAAAGAAGCCGCGGCCGCGATACCTGCTGAATGGCTTGAACTTTCAAACCTTGTCGGGCCACGAAGCTACATCAAAGAACGCATCGGCGCGTTCAAAGAAGCAGGTGTGACGGTGCTTCAGGTGAACCCGGTTGGCCCTGACCCGGTTCGTGAGATTGAAACTCTTCGTTCGATTCTTGACGAGTCGTAAAACTATTTCTCGAGCTAGTTGATAGTTGCGTTAGCAGTTGCACTGATTTTTAAGTTGGCGCGAACATTGCGTGTGGCCAGCAAATAGATAATTGACGAGCAAATCGCAATAATTGCGAACACTGCGATGGTGCCGCGCGCGCCGATGTATTCAGAGACGACACCTGCGAGCAGGCTGCTGAGCCCGAGCGAGAGTGTGATCAACGCAAAGTCGCCGGCCAAAACTCGACCACGCATCTCGTCGGGGCAACGCACTTGTAGTCCGTATGTTGAAAGTGTCCATTGTGCGCCACCACCCAAGTGAGCAAGACCAATAAATATTGCAGCGACGATTAGCACGGGAGAAGCAGCCGCGGCGAGGTAGCCGCCCGCGAACCCAAGGCCCGAAATGCCGCAAACCAAAATGACTCGTGACAAATCATTTTTGACGAACCGTGCCGCGATCAATGGCCCGAGTGCGCTGCCGACGCCGCGCAGGCCGAGCATCAAACCACGACCAGCGTCGCCACTGTTGAACGAGTCGGCGGCAAAAACCGCGAGTTGACTGACGACACCAGCGCCAACGGCAAATGTCATCTTCGACATGAGTAACGACATGATCGCCGGGTCTGAATTAGCGAGGTGCAATGCTTCGCCCATGTCGCGAATCGGGTGAATGCGACGAGTTTGAATTTTCGTGCGAACTTCTTGCATCGGCCGAGTGACTAGTGCAATCAAAATTACAGCGACGATGAACGTGACGATGTCAGCGATGAATGCTGCATTGCGACCAAACGCTTGCGAGAAAATGCCGCCGATGCCAGCGCCCACCGCCAACATCACGCCCCAACTGCTGCCAAAAATTGCGTTGGCTTGACGCAATTCGTCTGGGTTCTTTGCCAAATTTGGTATCGCGGCTTCAAGTGCCGGGCGAACAAACGCTGCGAGTGCGGCGATTGAACCTTGGGCGACAAATGCAATCCAGATTCGTGAATCACCGATCAACAAGAAACTCGCGGCAGCGATCGCCTGCAGAATTGAAACGACTATCAATACTTTGCGCCGGTCATAGCGGTCGGCAACCGGCCCACCGATTGGCGAAGCTAAAAAAGATGGCAGTGAAAATGCAACGAGCAACAGCGAGACGAGAAACTTCGAGCCAGTCAGATCTTGAACGAGGCCTGCCAGCGCGACGAACGTGAACCAGTCGCCCATGAACGAGAGGTTTTGGGCGATGAACAGCAGGCGCAAGTCACGATTGGTCTTTAAAACTTTGAACATTTATTTGTTATTTCTAGTCGCAATTTTCAGTCGTTATTTTTTGTTGCCGAGTGCGCGCAATATTTGTTCGGCTTGTTCGACGATTTGCATCACGATTTTGCCCGCTGGTATTACTTCGTTGACTGCGCCAGTGCCTTGACCAGCAGGGTAGAACTCGCGCGAAGTGTCGACTTGTGTGCCTGACGGATGACCCAAGTGATTGACGTTGGCTTGCGATGAAGCAATTGCTTGCAACGGAAATGTTTGAATTTCTTGCGGATTCTGCTCGTAGTGGTTTGTCCATTCGTTGCGCACCACGCGACATGGTTTGCCCGTATACGAGCGGCTGATCACCGTGTCGTCTTCGCGACTAGCGACGAGCGCTTCTTTGTAACCGTTAACTGCGCGCGCTTCGGGCGTGGCGATGAATCGCGTGCCAACCCAAATCGCATCAGCGCCGAGCGCTAGCGATGCTGCAAGACCTCGGCCGTCGAATAGCCCGCCGGCTGCGACTACAGGTACGCGAGCCGAAACAGCGTCTACAACTTGTGGCACGAGTGCCATCGTTGCGACGAGCCCCGTGTGGCCACCGGCTTCGGTGCCTTGAGCCACGACGAAGTCGCAACCGCTGGCAACTGCAGCAACTGCGTGACGAACTTTTCCGCACATTGAGCCAACCAAAATATTGTGACTGTGCAACAGGTCGATCGCGTCGCGCGGTACGCCGAGACCCGCAACAAAAATTCGTGCGCCACCGTCGATGACGTC
>CAMBDT010000014.1 GCA_945865395.1 Acidimicrobium ferrooxidans DSM 10331
TGCCTGCGAGAATAGATTTACTAATGAATACGCAATCAGTTGAGAATCAACTTGATCTGAGTCTGACCGGCATGTCATGCAACGCATGTGCAATGACCATTGAAAAAGGACTCAACAAGATTGCGGGTGTGCGAGCAACAGTCAACTTCGCCACCGAATCTGCCCGCGTCAGTTTCTCGAATCAGCAGACAAACACTGGCGAGATAATCGCGACAGTCAAATCACTTGGCTACAACGCTCGCCTGCTTGAAAACACAACCACAGAAATGCTCGAGGCCGAAGTCACCGAGCGTGTGTTGATGCTAAAAACACGGCTCACTGCGTCAATAGTTATGGGTCTACCAGTCGTGATCATTTCGATGGTCGCGTCATTTCAATTTAAAAATTGGCAGTGGCTCGCACTTGCATTGAGTATTCCGGTTGTTACTTGGGGCGCCTGGCCGTTTCACCGTGCAGCGCTAATGAACGCCCGCCATCGGGCCACCACGATGGACACACTGATTTCAATCGGCGTGTTTGCCTCAACCGCGTGGTCGCTTTGGGCGATTGTCTGGGGTGATGCCGTCGAACATATCTACCGAGGCTCGTCACACACCACAAGCATGATGAGCATGGTGAATACGTCTGGTGACAGCACACACATCTATTTAGAGGTAGCGGTCGCAGTGACAGTGTTTTTGCTCGCCGGAAGATATTTCGAGGCGCGCGCAAAAAATCGTGCGGGAGATGCGTTGCGTTCTTTGCTTGCACTCAATGCACGAACAGCAACGGTTGTACGCGACTCAAACGAGCTAACTATCGATGCTTCACTCGTGCGCGTTAATGACCTGATGGTCATAAGACCAGGAGAAATCATCCCAGCAGATGGCGTGGTTGTTGAAGGCAACTCGTCGTTGGATGTCTCGATGTTGACTGGCGAAAGCGTGCCGACAGATGTCGCACCTGGCAGCAAAATTGTCGGCACCACGGTGAACCTGACGGGTCGGTTGATCGCCCGCGCGACGCATGTTGGCGCCGAAACAACTTTTGCGCAAATAACTCGCCTAGTCAGAGATGCACAAACAACTAAGGCGCCGGTTCAGAAACTCGCCGACCGCGTGAGTGGCATCTTCGTGCCAACTGTGATTGGTTTATCAATTGCGACATTCGTTGCCTGGTTTTTCTTGGGCGACTCGACAACTCATGCATTTACGGCAGCAGTTGCAGTTTTAATCATCGCCTGTCCGTGCGCTCTTGGTCTTGCCACACCTACTGCGTTGATGGTGGGCAGCGGTCGCGCGGCGCAAATGGGCATCGTAATTAAAGGTGTCGATGTCTTGCAGAGCACACGGCGCATTGACACCGTCGTATTCGACAAAACCGGCACGATCACAACTGGCGTGATGCAATTAGTCAATATCGTCGTCGCTCGAGGCACAGAGCGAAACGAAGTCCTCAAGTTTGCAGGCGCACTTGAACACGCCAGTGAACACCCGGTCGCTCGCGCAATCGCAACTGCGGCACGCAAAGAACTCGGTGTATTGCCGAGCGTCAGTGAGTTTGTGTCTTCACCAGGCATGGGCACTTCAGGCATTGTTGAATCACAAAAAGTAATGGTCGGTCGCGAGTCGTTATTCAGCAGTTCGCTGATCGTCGTCCCTGGTGATTTGCGCGAAGCGCTGATACAAGCACGAAGCGCAGGAAACACCGCAGTGCTTGTGGTTATTGATGGTCTCGTTAAAGGTGTATGTGTCGTTGCCGATCAACCAAAACCAACCAGCGCACAGGCGATCGCAGAACTGAACAAGCTGGGTCTTCGTTCTGTTTTATTGACCGGCGACAATGATGCAACCGCCGCAGCAATTGCTCTTCAGGTCGGCATCGAAAATGACGAGCAACATGTCATTGCAGGCGTTCTGCCCGACGAGAAAGTTCGTGTTGTGGCCGACTTGCAACAGCGTGGCTATGCAGTCGCAATGGTTGGCGACGGTGTCAACGATGCCGCTGCTCTCGCCCAGGCCGATGTTGGTGTAGCGATGGGCACTGGCACCGATGTGGCGATGCACGCAAGCGATCTGACAATTATTAGCGGCGACTTGCGCCTTGTTGCCGATGCGATTTTGTTGTCGCGTGCAACATTGCGCACAATTACGACGAATGTATTTTGGGCGTTTGCCTACAACACTGCGGCGATACCGCTTGCGGCATTGGGTTATTTGAACCCGATGTGGGCAGGCCTGGCGATGGCGTTATCGAGCGTTTTTGTTGTCACAAATAGTTTGCGGTTGCGCAAGACAAAACTCACACCGCACACTGCGTTCGTGCACGCAACTCGCTGATCGCCACGGCACGCCATGCGCGAGCAGTTCGCTCGGCGATGCCGTAATGCTTGGCTATTGTTGCAGCAGTCTGGCCGCTTGCAACCGCGCGCAAAACTTCGACATGGCGAGGTTCGATGCCTTGGTTGATCGCCAAACTGATCAGATTTTCTAAACTAACGTCTTGAAAATATTCATTCGTTTCGGGTTCGGCCACTAGTTCGCCCAACAAATTTGGTTCGACAGAGAACACCTTTACTTTTTTCGTCCGGTTGGCTTGCACGAATGCGAAATATTCGCTGTCAAGCACGAGGTTCGACGCAACTTTATTTGGTCGACGATGCCACGGATACTGACGAATCACCGTCCATGCGGTTGGCAATACCTCTGCTATCGCTGCGTCGATGCCACCGTCGACTATTTGTCCGCGACGGCGAGCAATCGCCACAAGTGGTGGCAAAATTCGCTGCAACACAATGCGTGCGGCAAGTTCTTCGTCAGTTGCTCGCTTGACCAACAACCATAAATAACTATCGCCTTGTGAATCGTCGCGCGCAGTATTGAAGCCCGCGCGAACCAAAACTTGATCTAAATTTGCAACCTTGCTGCCAGGCAGTTTCCATGAGTTGACTACGTCAACTTCTTTGCGACGAGAACTAATCAACTGCCATTCTTTGACTAATTTTGAAACTGGGCTGTTGGTCCGCTGACTGAGACCTGGGCTCCAAACAATTTGCGGTGAATCTAGATTTTGGGTCATGCCCCAAATCGTTGAAAACTGACTTCACCGCAGATGCAACCCCGAGACTCACCGCAGGTCTCACCGAGCAAAATACGGGCATGAATATTGGGCATACTTGTTGAATGCGAATCACACTGCCGTCTGGCACCGCCTGCGAAATCGACAAGTCGGTAACGAAGCCGAGAATGGGCTTGGTGATTGCACCAGATATTTTTAGTTTGCGTCCCCTTTATGACGACCTTGTCAAGCGGCTCGCTGCTGATTGGCAAATGGCCGTGTGCGCAGTCGAGCCGTTTGCAAACTTAGAACTTGGTCCCGAAATTGAACCGCGATTCGCCGCAGTTTCTTCGCTTGACGACGAAAAGCATTTGCGCGATCTAAACGAAGCGGCAGATGCACTCGGCACGACCGAAGTTGGTTTAATCGGCTTTTGCATGGGTGGCATGTATTGCTTCAAATCGGCACGCTCAGATCGATTTAAAAAAATCGTTTCGTTTTATGGCATGATCAAAATTCCTGATGCATGGAAGAGCCCGACACAAGGTGAACCGCTCGAATATCTAGCCGCGAAAAATGCTGACCGCGTCTTGGCAATAATCGGGGGCAAAGACCATTACACACCGCCTGTCGATGTCGCCGAGTTGACGAAACTTAATGTGCCGCTAAAAATTTATCCAGATGCCGAGCATGCTTTCGCCCACGACGCATCACGGCCAGCACATCGTGCGCAAGATGCTGCCGATGCATTCAGTCGAGCCGAGGCTTGGCTCGTCGGCTGAGTGTTTAACTGGCGCGAAACTCGAGTTTTGCGCGCAACAAAATGCGATAGCGACGATCGTGCTGTTCGATCCACCCGAGGCGAATGAAACTGGCGATCGCTTTGTTGACTCGTTCACGCGACGCACCGACCATGCCGGCAAGTTCTTCTTGGGTGATCGGCAAGACGAACTCGTCTTTGCCACCAGACAATTCGAGAAGTCGCTTGGCGGTTCTGCCTGTGACGTCGAGAAACACGCTGTCTGACAGAACTTCATCCATGGTTCGCAAGCGTTTTGCCAAGAGTTTCGTCACACCCCATAGCATCGCCGGGTTCGATTCAAGTTGTTCGCGCACCGTCTTGTATGAAATTTGCAATACAGACGACGGTTCAATCGCTCGCGCCATCGCGCTACGTGCACCGCCATCAAGCAAACCAAGTTCGCCAAACAAATCTCCACGCTCCATGAGTGCGAGCATGCTCTCGCGACTATCAAGTGGTCGGTTACCGATTGCGATTGCGATTCTTCCCGACAACACGATGTACATCGATTCTGGCTTGTCGCCTTCGTTAAAAAGAACATCGCCACGTTGTAAATTTTTTGTTTCACCGCGTGCGACGATAAGTGCCAAAACTTCATCAGAAGTCTCGGCGAAAAACTCACTGCCTTTTAGAAGCTCATCGTGTCCCATAAGGTATTGACGGTACTACCCTAAATAGGCGTGAACACCGTCTCAAAACAACGAGTAGGTGAGAAAATCTGGACGATCATCGTCGCCGCCGGCTCAGGCACCCGCTTTGGTAGCCCAAAGCAGTTTGCACTAATTAACGAGCGTCGAATCGTTGACTGGGCGGTTGAAACTGCCAAGATTTCGAGTGACGGAGTTGTTGTCGTATTGCCCGCCGAGCAAGCCCAACGCGAAGGTGGTGTTGCTGGTGGTTCAACCCGCAGTGCTTCGGTCAGATGTGGTTTGGCCGCCGTACCTCGCGACGCAACGATCATTTGCGTGCACGATGCCGCTCGACCATTTGCATCTGAATTTTTGTTTGACGAAGTCATCGATGCGGTTTGTAATGGTGCCGATGGTGCGGTGCCTGGTCTGCCAGTTGTCGACACAATCAAGTTCGTCGATGCGTCAAATGTCGTCACCTCAACACCTGACAGAAGCCAACTTGTGGCCGTGCAAACTCCGCAGGCGTTCAGAGCGATGGCGTTGCGAAGCGCGCACGAAAATAATCCTGAAAGCACAGATGACTCGACCTTGGTCGAGTCACACGGTGGAAGAGTCGTCGTTGTGATCGGTGATCCGTTGAACCGCAAGATCACGACACCTGAAGACTTAAATTGGGCTCGCGCAATCTCGCGCGGCGAAGTGTAAGAATTTAACAATGACGATGCAGGTGCGAGTTGGTCAAGGCTTTGACATTCATCGCTTTACCGACAACACCAGCGAAGATAGAAAACTGATTCTTGGGGGCGTTCATTTCGAGGGCGAGCGCGGACTGATCGGTCACAGCGATGCTGACGTCGTCGCCCATGCGACAGCCGAAGCGATTCTCGGTGCGTGCGGCCTGGGCAATATCGGTGAGCACTTTCCAGATACTGATGCCAAATATAAAAATGTTGATTCAATCAAGTTGCTTGAACTAGTCGGCAAAATGGCCCGAGACAACAATTTCGAAATTGGCAATGTTGATTGCAGCATTGTCTGTGAACAGCCCAAGATCGCCCCGCACCGTGACGCGATGCAACAAAAGCTTTCGCTTGCAGTTGGTGCGCCGGTCACGGTTAAGGGGCGACGCGCAGAAGGTCTCGGTGCACTTGGTCGCGCCGAAGGCATTGCATGTTGGGCAGTCGCAATAGTGACACAAACAAAATAGAAATCTGCACCGATGCCAAAAGACCCAAAGTCGAACAAGCGAAATAGTCGTGCCAATAATCGCTATGCGAGTAGCGGCTCAAAGCGACGAAACCCGAATAGTCCGAAGCACATCAACGTTGCCAGTCGCTCGAATCGCTACGCCAGCAGCAATCGCCCATCACAAAAAGAACACGGGCTTGGTGGCGAGCAGATCGAGGGTCGACAGGCTGTGCGCGAACTTTTGCTCGGCCAGCGCCGTAAAATTCGCGAAATTTGGATCGCCAGCGACATTGAAGCCAGTCCGGTTATTGAAGATATTTTAGATTTGGCTCGCGACCAACGCGTGCAAGTAATGAATGTTTCGCGCCGTGAACTCGAGCGCGAAGCACGAAGCGAAGCACCTCAAGGTGTGCTCGCCAAAGCCGAATCAATCGAAGAAACTTTGCTTGCAGACTTGTTGGTTGAATCGCGCGACACGCCGTTGTTGCTCGTGGCTATTGACGGCGTAACCGACCCCGGAAACCTCGGCGCAATTTTGCGTTGCTGCGACGGCGCCGGAGTTGACGCGGTAGTTTTGCCGCGTCATCGAGCGGTTCATATCACACCGACTGTTGCTAAATCATCTGCTGGTGCAATCGAATATCTAA
This sequence comes from Acidimicrobium ferrooxidans DSM 10331, assembly GCA_945865395.1. Taxonomy (GTDB): domain Bacteria; phylum Actinomycetota; class Acidimicrobiia; order Acidimicrobiales; family Ilumatobacteraceae; genus BACL27. Next base: position 6,306 of record CAMBDT010000014.1, read on the forward strand.
ATATGTGTGTCGTTGGTGGCTTGCCGAGTGCACTCGCCGAAATGAAACAATCTGGCGTATTCATCGTTGGGCTCGATGACGCCGCCGAGAAAAGTATCTTTGACATCGGCGAATTTGCCAAAGAGTCGATTTGCTTGGTTCTCGGCGCAGAAGGCGCCGGAATGTCGAGGCTCGCGAGAGAGAGATGCGATCTGCTGGTCAATATTCCGATGTTGGGTTCGCTGTCATCGCTCAACGTTTCTGTCGCTGCAGCGCTTGCAACTTATGAAATCGTCAGATCACGACGCGGTAACGAATAATCGTCTAGGTAGCGAATTCGACCGTACACTGAACGCGCAATAACGACGCCGGGGTAGCTCAGTGGCAGAGCAACCGCCTTGTAAGCGGTAGGTCGTGGGTTCAATCCCCACCCTCGGCTCAAAACCTAAACGGGGCAACTCGTTAGAGGTAAGTTATATAGGTATGAGCCAAGACCAATCACGCCCTCGTCGCACCCCTTCTGACCGTCGTCAATCAAGTGGTACCACAAATGTGAACTCGACGCTCTCAATAATTATTGCTGTGCTTGCCGTGCTTCTCGGGTTTTTTATTCTTCGCGACATTCGCAGCGATCAAACTGGACCTGCAGCAGTTGCTGAGACCGAGACCACCGTTGATCCAACACAAACAACAGTTGGTGAAGTTGTAGTGCCAACAACTTTGGTTTTGACTTCATTTAAAATTCAGGTGACAAATGCGTCGGGCATTTCCGGAAGCGCGGGTCAGTTGACGACTGAACTTCAAGGTCGTGGATACATCGTTCAGCCAGCCAACAATAAGAGTGAGATAACTCCAAAACAAACTGTGACTGTTGTTTATTATTTGTTGGGCAGCGAGCAGGCTGCTGCTGCGGTGGCAAATGCGCTCGGCGGAGTTGGCATCGCGGCGATGCCTGAGCCGATACCGACCGAGACCGGAAATCTTGGCGAAGCAACGGTGATGATTCTTCTCGGCACTGACCTCGCGGGCAAACCGCTCGGCACTGGTGCAGCAGTCAGTGTGCCGGCCGTACCTGCCGTGACAACGACGACGGGCTAATCGCCCATTATCAAAATTCGCTGACCAAACTAAAGCGTTAGCGCCCAATTTCGCGCAAAATTTGCAGTGCGGCGTGCTCGATGCAATGCAAAGGTCGTGCGAAGGCTTCGTCGCGACCGAAAGTTTCAACAAGGCTCACGCTGTTGATTTGTGAACGCACCTCGGGGTGAATCTCCCCACAGATTGCTGCGATTTTAATTTTTCTTTCAACAGCAAGTTCGGCCATTGAGCCGACAACTTTGCCGGCGAAACTCTCACTATCCATAAAACCTTCGCCGGTGATGATCATGTCAATGTCGGCGATCAGCACATCGAGTTCGACTTCTTCGGCGACGAGATCGAAACCGGGCACCAACTGTGCACCGAGTGCAGCCAAGCCCCCAGCTAAACCACCAGCGGCGCCCGCACCAGAGATTTTCGAGACATCGACACCGTAATTTGTTTGATAGTCCTGAACGAGTTTTTCAAGTCGTGTCGTCAAAAATTGCACTTGAGCCGGTGACGCACCTTTCTGCGGCGCGAAAACTTTTGCTGCGTCGGTGAATTGCGTCGTGACATCACAAGCCACAACGAACTCGACACCTTTAAGTCGAGCCGGAGTCTGAATTGCTTTGATCGCACCGAGGCCGCCGTCTGTCGTGGCCGAGCCACCAAGGCAGACAATTATTCGTTTGGCGCCGAGATCAAGGGCGGCATCGATTAATTCTCCGGTGCCAGTGGTCGTTGCAGCGATTGGATCGTTTTCTTGTTTACCACCTGCGAGCAACAGCCCTGATGCACAAGCCATCTCGATGACTGCTGTGCCACGATGCAAACGCCATGGTGCTTGCACTGGTTTGCCAAGAGGTCCGGTAACCAGCGTCGTGCGATTTGCGCCACCAAGTGCTTCAAGTGTGCCCTCGCCACCATCTGCCAGAGGTCGCTCGACACAATCATGACCGAGTTGCCAACATGCGTGTCCAATTGCGGTTGCTACTTGAGCGGCAGTTGCAGTGCCACGAAACTTATCGACAGCAGCGAGCACTTTCATATGCTCACACTAGAGGTTGTTGTGAGCACGATGACAACCAATTCAGCAGTCTCGCGCCTAATATCAATACGCATGTTTCTTGCCGGCAACTTAAGAAAATCACTTCTTGCAGTGACCGTAGTCAGCGGCTTGCTCTCGCTATTTTTTGCACAGCGCGGTATTGAACCACCACCGCCAACAACGATCGCGCCAGTTGAAACAACTGTTGTCGTAACGACGACTATTTATGTCGCACCAATTCGTTACGTAGTGCAACTCGGTGACACGCTATTTGGAATTGCCGAAAACAATCGCCTTGACATGCGAGTTCTAATGGAAATGAACGGCATCACAGACCCAGATCGAGTTGAAGCAGGGCAAGAGTTGGTTTTTCCGCCGGCAAACGGGTTTATTCCGGTTGCGCCATCGACGACGATGAAGCCGTAAATTTATTTTTTGCGACTGTTGACGGTCAATTCAGCAATGTCGCGCATGATTCTTGCGATATCAAAATCTTTTGGTGTATAGATCGCGGCGACACCCAACTTTTTTAACCGAGCGCGATCACCCTCAGGAATAATGCCGCCAACGACTACAGGTGCGGTGACTTTGAATTTCTTGAGTTGCGACATAACTTCAGGAACCAAGTCAAGATGCGAGCCAGAAAGAATCGACAAGCCAATCACATCGGGGTCTTCGTCGCGCGCAGAAGCGGCAATTTGTTCTGGTGTCAAACGAATGCCGCTATAGACGACTTCCATTCCAGAGTCTCGGGCTGCAACCGCAATTTGTTCAGCACCACTCGAGTGGCCGTCAAGACCAGGCTTGGCAACCAACAGTCTCGGTGGCCCGCCGACGATTGTTTTTACAAATTCGACTACATGATCTAACAGTTGACCGTGGCGACCAGATGCGCCACCTACGCCTGTCGGTGCGCGAAATTCGCCGTACACATCACGAAGTGCTTGCGACCACTCGCCTGTTGTGCCGCCAGCGATCGCCAATTCAATTGAGGGTGGCATCAAATTAGATTTACTCTTCGCCGCTGTTTTCAGAGTTATCAGAGCACGATCAACGGCTTTTTGATCGCGTGAATCGCGCCACTTCTGCAACTCTTTGACCATTTGATTTTCGATCTTCGGATCTACCTTCAAAATATTGTCGGTGCCAGCCAATGGCGACTGTGCAGTTTGAGTGAATGCATTCACCCCAATAACACGTTGTTCACCTTTTTCGATTCGGCTTGTGCGACTTGACATCGACTGCACTAGTCGACCCTTAAGTGCTTCTACTGCCTCGAATGCGCCACCAAGACTCAGAATTTCGTTCGTCTCGGCCCATGCTTGGTCGACAAGTTGTGCAGTCTTTGCTTCGATCACATGCGACCCATCAAAAATATCTTCGTGCTCTAAGAGATCTGTCTCAAAAGCCAATACCTGTTGCATTCGCAGTGACCACTGTTGGTCCCAAGGTCGAGGCAAACCCAGAGCCTCATTCCACGCTGGCAGTTGCACGCTGCGAGCCCGCGCCTCTTTAGAAAGCGTCACAGCCAGCATTTCTAAAACAATTCTTTGCACATTGTTTTCGGGTTGAGCCTCGGTTAAACCCAACGAATTGACCTGCACGCCATATCTAAAACGCAATGCGCGTTCATCGGTGATCGAATAGCGTTCGCGACCAATTCGCTCCCACAGTTTTACGAATGCTCGCATCTTGCAAGTTTCTTCGATGAAGCGAATGCCGGCATTTACGAAAAAAGAAACGGATGCAAACACTTGCGGAAATTCTTTCTCAGAAACTTGACCGCTGCTCTTGACTGCGTCCAAAATGTCGATTGCGTTTGCCAGCGCGAACGAAATTTCTTGTACGGGCGTCGCGCCAACTTCTTGCAGGTGATAAGAACAAATATTTATCGGGTTCCACTTGGGTGCATTTTTTGCACACCACGCGATCATGTCGACGATAATTTGCTTTGACGCCTGCGGCGGAAAGATGAATGTTCCGCGTGACAAATATTCTTTGAGAATGTCGTTCTGCGTTGTGCCACGTAAATCACTTGTTGCAACGCCTTGCCCGTTTGCATTTGCGACATACAGCGCCAACAACCAGGCGGCAGTGGCGTTAATCGTCATCGATGTATTCATTTCACCTGGCGGAATGCCGTCGAGCAGCGTCTTCATATCCCCGAGATGAACGACTGGTACACCAACTTTGCCAACTTCGCCACGCGCGAGAATGTGATCGGGGTCGTATCCGGTTTGTGTCGGCAGATCAAACGCAATCGACAAACCTGTTTGACCTTGGGCCAGATTCGTGCGATACAACTCGTTTGAAGCGCGAGCGCTTGAATGACCCGAGTACGTGCGCATGACCCATGGCTCATCGCGCTTAATCGTGTTGTTTGAGTCGCTCACTATCAGTTAAGGCTAGGCGCGCGATTATTGGGTTACAGCAATGTCAAGTTGGCGCAGATACTCGTCTCGCTTGATAGAAACCGCGCCGAGGCTCGCCAAATGTGGGGTCAGCCATTGCACATCGAGCAGCGACATACTCGAAGACTTCATGGTTTGCACGAGAGCCATAAGAGCCACTTTCGATGCATCACGCACAAGATGAAACATCGATTCGCCGGCGAAAAATTTATTGATTCGCACGCCATATAGACCACCGGCAAGAAAACCGTTTTCGTCGATTACTTCGACGCTGTGAGCCCACCCGAGATGATGCAACCTGACATAAGCGTCGATGAACTCTTCGGTGATCCAACCATTGTCGCGGTGCGGTGCGGCGCAGTTGCGCATCACGTTTTCGAACTGCGTGTCGACACGGATCTCGAATTTTTTTGCACTGCGACGCATCGTGCGAGAGACTTTCAAGCCTTCAAGTGGAATCACCGCGCGCGTTTGCGGCGACCACCAAATTAAATCGCTGACTGCGTCACTTCTTTCGTTTGAAACCATTGGAAACACGCCGTGTCGATAGGCGTAGATCAAAGTTTCTGGTTCTAGGTCGGCACCCCGACCGACGACATCGTGTCGCGGCCACTTTTCTTTGGCGGGAAACTCCCAGACAGACTCACCAAGACTTGTTGGCAAGTCATCGAAGTTCATTTAGTTTGAAACTAGTAGCTGTAGAAACCCTGTTTGGTTTTTCGGCCGAGTTTGCCTTCGCCAACAAGTTTTTTCAACATCGGTCGTGGTTCGAGGTTGGCCGACTTAAATTCGGCGTGAAGCGCGTTGAGGATCGCCACCGACGTGTCGAGGCCGACAAGATCGAGCAATGCGAATGGGCCCATCGGAAAGTTGCAGCCACCTTTCATTGCCACATCGATGTCTTCCATGGTTGCGGTGCCGGCTTCGAGCATTGCAATTGCATTATTGAGATACGGAAACAACAACGCGTTGACGATGAAGCCTGCGCGATCAACGACTTGGACTGCATCTTTGGCGCAGGCTTTGACGAAATCATTGGCGAATGCGATTGTTTCATCGCTCGCAGTAACCGGCCGAACAACTTCGACCAAGGGCATCAACACTGCCGGATTAAAAAAGTGAATACCACAAACCTTGTCGGGGCGGTTTGTTGACTTTGCCATTTCAATGACTGGCAGAGTGCTCGTGTTTGTCGACAAGATGCAACTCGGTTTGACGACTTTGTCGAGTGCGGTGAAAAGTTCTTTCTTGGTTGCGAGATCTTCGGCCACAGACTCGATGATCAAATCGCAGTTAGCCAAATCTTCGAGTTTGCTGGTTACACACACATGGGCCATTGCCGCGTCAAGTTGTTCTTGGGTGATTTTCGCCTTGGCGACTTGTTTTTTGAGGCTGTTCTCGATTGCGCTCTTGGTTGCGTCTGCAGTCTCTTGACTGCGAGACCGAATCACGACGTCAATGCCCGACTTGGCGATAACTTCGGCAATTCCCGAACCCATGATGCCTGAACCAATAACGCCGACGAGTTTCATCCGTGCGACTTTAGTTGTCGCAGATTATTTTGCCAAACCGTGGCTGTTTGATCATCTTGAGTTCACTCAATACCGATAACCTCAGGCGAATGAATAATCAACAGGTCTCGGCACTAATTAGTGATCCGCAACGGTTGATCAGCCTTGAGGCGGTGCACAACTTTCGCGACCTGGGCGGCTACCCAACAAATAGCGGTCAAACCACTAAGTGGCGCACCCTATTTCGCGCCGACGGTTTATATCGACTTACACCGCAAGATGCTCAAGCCGTAATAGATCTCGGCGTGCAAACCGTGATCGACTTGCGCACACCAAACGAGGTTAAGACTCGCGGAACGTTTCCTGTGAAGCAGTTTCCAGTCAACTTTCATCATCTACCGATAATTGATGCAACCTGGAACGACGGCGACACACCCGAGATTGAAGATGTAGTTGAGTTTTTGGTTTGGGCGTATCGCGAGATGCTTGAACACGCCTCAAAGAAGTTTGCCGATGCGATTAAATTAATCTCCGAGCAAGATGTCTTGCCCGCAGTTTTTCACTGCGCCGCTGGCAAAGACCGCACAGGTTTGCTCGCCGCGTTCATCTTGTCGATCCTTGGCGTGTCCGAAGAAATTATCAGTGCCGACTATGGCAAGACGGCCGATGGCATGAAGCGTCTGATCGAATGGGCAAAAGTTAGTCAGCCTGAGTTGGCAGATGCATATGCGAACATGCCAGCACGATTCGCAGCTTCAGACCCGCGCGCAATGGCGATTATTCTTTCTGACCTAAACACAAAGCACGGATCGGTGCAGAGCTATCTGCGCGAAATCGGTGTCGACGAAAAAGTTTTCACTGCACTGCGTGCAGAACTTCTTGACTAGTGCTGCTTAACTCTCGCTAACTGTCACCGAGATAATTCGTATTTCTTCGGTTGGTGGCACGCCATTTGATGATGGGTCGGCGTTGCCTGCTTTATCAAGCGCCGGCAGCGTCGTGTCGAGACCGTTTATGACTTGTCCGAATAACGAATAGTTCGGCGGAAGCGTCACGCCCTGTTCGCCCGAAATAATAAAGAATTGGCTGCCGCTTGTGTTCGGCCCCGAGTTAGCCATCGCCAGTGAGCCGAGTTTGTACTCTCCCATTTTCGGCAATTCGTCGGCGATTGCATAACCTGGCCCGCCAGAACCTGTGGCAGTTGGGTCACCGCATTGCACGACAAAACTTGGTATCGCGCGATGACAAACGGTGCCATCAAAATATTTTGATCGCACCAGGTTGACGAAATTGTTGACCGTACCCGGTGCATAAGCTGAGTCAAGAACGATCGTTAGGTCACCTTTGTTGGTTGAGACCAGCGCCGTATAAGTTTTTGCTGGATCAATACAAAGTTTTGGTGCAGCAGCGAATTTTTGAACTTGATCGCCCGAGCCATCGGTTGGTGCACACTCGCCTTGCCCGTATTCGAATGGTCCTGCTGGCGCGGGCGCAACTGTTGTTTCAGTTATTTCGGCTACAGAACTCTCGGTTGTTTCTGTCGTCTGCGCGTCGTCACTCTCGGGCCAAAGGCTGATCGCTGCAACTACCGCAACAACGACAGCGACAAGCAGTGCGATTCGTGTGCCACGACGAACCGTTTTTTGTCGTTGTATCTGCTTTTCGAGTTCGCTTTGGCGTGCCCGACGATTTTCTTTTTGACGATTTCGTTTGTCTGTGCCCATGAGGTGAAAATGCTACAGGTCGGCAACACCAGTAGGGCTAGCGTTGAAGCCCGTGGCGTTGATCGTTCAAAAATATGGGGGCACATCGGTTGCCGACCCAGAGCGCATGCGCAATGTCGCGCGCCATATTGCGGCCACAAAAGCACAGGGCAATCAACTTGTGATTGTTGTTTCGGCGATGGGCAAAGCCACCGACAACTTGTTAGATCTTGCTCGCCAAGTTTCTTCGGCGCCAGCTGGCCGCGAGATGGACATGTTGCTAACGACTGGTGAGCGCATCAGCATGTCGTTGTTGTGCATGGCGCTGCAAGATCTGGGTGTTGAAGCGATGAGTTTTACGGGCAGTCAAGTCGGCATCATCACCGATACGGTGCACGGTCGAGCAAAAATTCTCGAAATTAAAGGTGACCGAGTTCGCGAAGCAATCGGCGAAGGCAAAGTTGCCGTCGTTGCCGGCTTTCAAGGCGTGAGCACTGCAAAAGAAATCACGACGCTCGGTCGCGGTGGCAGCGATACAACTGCTGTTGCGCTCGCTGCTGCATTAAAAGCCGACGTCTGCGAAATTTATACGGATGTAACGGGCGTATTCACTGCTGATCCGCGCATTGTGCCTCAGGCTCGCAAATTGAAGCACCTCGAGTTTGATGAAATGCTCGAGATGGCTGGTGCAGGAAGCAAAGTTTTGGCGCTGCGCAGTGTCGAATTTGCGCGCAATCACAATGTGCCGATACATGTGCGCTCGAGTTTCACCTGGGAGCAAGGCACTTGGGTGACAAGCGAAGAACGAAAAGGAGAAAAAAACATGGAAGAACCAATCATCTCGGGAGTAGTTCATGACGCCAGCGATGCAAAAATCACCGTGCTCGGCGTGCCCGACCAACCTGGGGTTTCAGCGGCGCTATTCGAACCGCTTGCCAATGCAAATGTCAACGTCGACATGATCGTGCAGAACACTTCGACTGCCGGCACCACCGATATTTCATTCACTCTGCCAAAAACCGATGTTGCGATCGCCCAACCGATCGTCGAGAGAATCGCCAAACAAGTTGGCGCAACTGGCGTAACGCAAGACACGAACATCGCCAAGATTTCACTCGTCGGCGCGGGCATGAAATCGAGCCCCGGTATCGCCGCAAAAATGTTTAGGGTTCTTGCCGACAACAATGTCAACATCGAAATGATCTCAACGAGCACCATTCGCATTTCGGTTGTTGTGGCTGCACCGATGCTCGAAAAAGCAGTGCGTTCGTTGCACACGGCGTTTGACCTTGATAGCGGCGAAGACTATTCAGCGCCACTGCCAGTGCGTAAATAACAACTAAATTGAATTGCGTATGAAGTCTCGTCGCGCCATAAGTTTGCGCGCGCATCACCTGCCATGGAATTCGGCCGGAAACCTCGCCGACAACGATCTGACCGCTGATGACGTGGTGCGTGAAACAGGATGGGTATTCAACAACGAAACTGGTGACGAACTAACGCTGAAAACATTCGTTGAAACCGGCGACAAAGAAGTGCAACGATACATTCGGTTGTTGCAACTCGAGTCGTTTCGGTTTGAAGATTCAACACTTCTAGAAATTGGCAGCGGCATCGGTCGAATGACATCGAGTTTCACCAATCGTTGCAACGCCGTAATCGCCGCCGATGTTGACTCTGCGTTTCTCGAGCGATGTCGGCAAACAGTTGCGAGATTTGGTCGCATTGATCGATTAAGCACACTGCATGTTGCCGACGGTAAAACACTTGGCCGTCACAACGACTCGGTCGACATGACTTTTTCTTACATCACATTGCAACACTGTCAACCCCAAGACGCTCTCAGCCTTGTTAGCGAGGCAATTCGTGTGACACGAAGTGGCGGTCTGGTCGTGCTCAACTTTCGCACTTGGGTGCGCAGCGATATCGCACTCGTGCCGCTCGGCATTGCCGTGCGTCGCCTATGGAAAATGCCTGTTCTTGGTCGACGTCTGGCGCGCTGGCGCTGGTCGACTCGTCTGGGTTGGCAAGCAAACAGACTCAAGCCAGACACAGTTCTAGAAAATTTCAAGTCGCAATTAAGCGATATCAAAATATTCCATTCGGTAAAACGCAAAATGTCGGTTGCTGATGCCCTAAACAAAACCTTAAAAACCGTGCCAACGAACAGAATTAATCCAAGCCACTGGTGGTTGGTCGCTCAAGTATCCTGAACGCGTGACAAAAAAACTATCCATCGGCATTGTCGGTGCGACCGGCATGGTCGGCAGCGTGATGCGCACGCTTTTGGTTGAACGAAAATTTCCTGCCACATCGGTGCGATTCTTTGCGTCTGCAAGGTCAGCCGGCTCAATAATTGAATTTGACGGTCAGAAAATAAAAGTTGAAGATGCATCAACCGCCGACACGAGCGATCTTGATATCGCAATCTTTTCGGCAGGCGCAACGACTTCGCGGGCAATCGCCGAAAAATACGCCAAACAAGGCACGATCGTCATCGACAACTCGTCGGCGTGGCGAATGAACCCAGATGTGCCGCTGATCGTTTCAGAAGTCAACCCCGAAGATATTGCGAACGCGAAACTCGGCATCATTGCCAACCCAAATTGCACGACTATGGCGGCAATGCCCGTTCTCAAGCCGTTGCATGACGCAGCCTCGTTGGTGCGCATGATTGCCAGCACTTATCAAGCCGTCAGTGGCATGGGCGTTTCTGGCGTGGAGGAATTGCACGAACAGATAAAAACTGGCGCGCCGCGAGCCAATGATCTCACTTACAACGGCGAAGCGATTGCGTTCAAACCTGCGGTTAAGTTTCCGCGCACGATTTCTTACAATGTCATTCCGTTTGCGGGCACTTTGGTCGACGACGGCATGCTTGAGACCGACGAAGAGAAAAAACTTCGCAACGAATCACGAAAGATTTTGCACATTCCTGATTTGCGAGTTTCTGGCACTTGTGTGCGAGTGCCCGTGTTCACGGGCCACTCGCTTTCGCTGACTCTTGAATTTGAAAAAGACATCACGGTCGAACAGGCATATAAAATTTTGTCAACTGCTGTCGGTGTCAGCGTCATAGATGTGCCGACACCTCTAATTGCTGCCGGCAAAGACCCGAGTTTTGTGGGGCGAATTCGTCAGGATCATTCAATAGATGGCAACAAAGGTTTGACCCTGTTCGTTTCGAACGACAACTTGCGCAAGGGTGCAGCCCTCAACGCCCTGCAAATTGCCGAAGTTATTGTCGCGAACCGAAAATAGTTTTTAAACTTCGGCCGGCACGCCCTCGTGCCAATGATTGCCGGCAACGATTGCATCTGCTGCACGTCGAAGCCGCAACGAATCAAGTGGTTTGATCAACCAACCTTGCGCACCACTGCGCTTTGCCAGATGCACATCGGCGATGCGATCAAGCAACATTAGAACTGGCACCAATGGCGAGCGACCATCGCTGTGGTCGAGGCGAAGATCCATTGTGACTGCCATCGCGCCCATCGAGCCACATTGCAAATCTAAAACTGCGAGATCAGGCGTGCGTTGCTTTATGGCACGTGACACATCGCGACCGTCGCTGCACACGACGAACGAAGTATCAGGTGTGCCAAGGGCTGCGTGCACTTCATCGAGCACCCACTGAGCATCAGTTGCCAACAAAACATGCACGCGCAAATGTTAGCGTAAACGACAACGCACGAACATCTGTAGAACGGATTACGAAAATCAATGACTAAATTGCGAAAAGTGTTGTCGATTGCGATACTCGCCGCGGCGCTTGCAATGACTTTTGGTGCGTCAACAACCGTGAACGCCGATGGTGGCACCAACGATTTGGCCCCAGTAGATGTAGTCGAAGTCAACGGTTTGATCGACGAGATCGTCGTCAGTGATATTGAGCAAGCGATCGAACGAGCCGAATCGTCGAGTTCGCAGGCAATTATTTTGCAAGTCAATTCGTTGGGTGGGGTTGTTTCGGCGACGCGCATGGAAGAGTTGTTCAACAAGATTATTGAGTCGAAAATTCCGATTGCGGTTTGGGTGGGGCCGACAACTGCGCGCGCCTACGGCAGTGCGGCACAACTGCTGGCAGTTGCCGATGTCTCGGCGATGGCCGACGGCACGCGAATTGGTAAAACCGGAAAATTGTTGATGACGAGTGCGGGCGAAGTGAGTTTTGGTGCCGCTTCAGCGACATTGCGCACGACGACACTCAACTCAAAGAAAGCCAAGCGATTTGGCGCATTGAAACTGACAACCGACGACGACGGTGTGCCGGTGCTGCGCAACATGCTTTTGGCGATGAACGGCCTTTCAATCAAAGGTCGAGTTTTGCAGACAGTTGTCGATGTCAAATCTGAATCAGGTGACGAATTGATTCGTGAAGCGGCGACGACCAGATTTTTCAAACTTGGTTTGGTTGAGCGACTTTTGCATACTGCGGCCAGCCCGCCGGTCACATTTTTGTTTTTGATAATCGGTTTGGCACTGCTTGTGTTCGAATTTTTTACTGCAGGCATCGGCATCGCCGGCGTCGTTGGTGCAATTTGCGTCGTATTTGGCAGTCACGGTCTGGCTACTTTGCCGATTCGTGGCGCGAGCCTTGCGGTGATAGTCGTTTCGATGTTGTTGTTGTCGATTGATGTGCAAGTTGGCATCCCAAGGTTTTTTACGGGGGCTGGTCTCGTTTTGTTGGCGCTCGGCAGTTTGACTTTGTTTCGAAGCAGCGACGGTGGCGAAATTCGACTCTCGTGGCTGACATTTGTCAGTGGGATGATTTCAATCTCGTTGGCATTTGTTGTTGGCATGCCGTCGATGGTGCGCACACGTTTTGCGACGCCCACGATCGGCCGCGAGTGGATGATCGGCAGCACCGGTCGTGCCGTAGGCACGATTAATCCATTGGGCATCGTTCGCATTCACGATGCCGACTGGCGGGCGCGCACAAATCGCGCCACACCACTTCAAGATGGTCAAGAGTTGCGCGTTGCGGCAATCGACGGTGTGACTCTTGAAGTTGAGCCACTCGAAGGTGCGGCGCGCGATTATCGCGAGATGCGCAAACCTAAGACCGAATAATTTTTAGGCTTGTGTTGGCTCGCCATTGAGCCTTGCACCGCCAACACGCAAGTCACCAGATCGTTTCGTGATTGCTCGGCGATCGAGCGCCTCGAGCAACGGCACGGCGTGTTTGCGTGTGATACCGAGGCTTTCGCGAAATTGAGAAACTGTGAACCCCTGCGGAAGTTGCCCCAGAATTTTTAGAACCTCTTGGCGTGCTGTTTCGAGTGCGCTGACATGAAACACCGTGCCGTCGATGTCGACGAACAAACCTCGTTGCACTATTTGTCGAACGATATTTCTGTCGAGCGTCTTTGTGTCTGGTGGCGTCACACCCGCCTTGGCGAACAAACCAACATACGGATGCTCGGTTATTGACGATGCGCCTTTGATGCGAGCGCGCCCCATCTCGACGACGACATCGGGCAGTGTCGCGAGAACTGCTTGTTCGTGAGGCTTGAGTCGTGAAACTTCTAACGGTTCAGAGCTCTTGGTGAGTTTGATCGCCAATTCTTTTCGCTTTTCATCTAGAAGTTTTGGTGTTGTCAGCCAGGTGCCCACTACTGGCTGTCGAACTTCACCCGTCAAAAGTTCGAGATCTTTTGCGGTGATCCATTGGCGCTCGCTAATCACGCGATCTACAGAGCGATCAGGTTTTGCTTTTGATGCACGCAGAGTTGGGGCGATGTCGAGCACCTCACCGCCGCCGATTGTTTCTTGACGACCCGATTCGCGCAAGATGTAACGATCACCCGGCAAAACAGGTATCGCGGTCGGCAACGCAATGCGAACGAGACCACTTTCGTTGGCATGCAACTCGCGTGTGCCGATCAGGCGAATTTTGACGGCGAACTCGCCTGAGCCGATATAGACCGAATAACTTCCGCGGCGAGTAACGCGGTGTTGCAGCGTCGGCACGATCATCAACGAAGCATCAAACATTGTGCTCGGCAACCATTGGTCTTTGTTGACCAACGCGTCGCCACGAAAGATTTCGTCGTGACTAACGCCCACGAGATTCAGCGCACATCGATGACCTGGTGCGAGTTTGTTCGCCGACTGTTCGTGCTGCTGAATTTCGCGCACACGCACGCGTTGTTGGGTGCGAATCACCGTCAACTCATCGTCGAGTTTTATCGAGCCATCGATCAAAGTGCCGGTGACGACAGTGCCGGCGCCGCGCGCCGAGAACGAGCGGTCGACCCACAGTCGCGGTCGATTTCTGTTGCGTGTGGCGTTGGCGCGTTGTGATTCGGCGATTAGCGCATCTAATGCGAGACGAATTTCGTCGAGACCAGTCGATGCAACCACCGAAACACCGACGATCGGTGCGTCGCTCAAAAACGAATCGCGTAACTTTGCTTTGATTTCACCGCACCGAACCGTTGCCACTTCAGCATCAACTAAATCAGTTTTGGTTAATGCAACGATGCCGTGTTGCAGGCCAAGAAGTTTGAGAATCTGAAAGTGTTCTTCTGTTTGAGGCATCCAACCTTCTTTGGCATCAACAACCAAAATGCAGCCGTCAATTGCGCCAACTCCGGCGAGCATGTTGCGCAAAAAACGAATGTGCCCCGGCACGTCGATGAAACTCGCGATTGCGCCAGAAGCCAACCGAGTGTGCGCGAAACCCAAGTCGATTGTCATGCCGCGACGCTTCTCTTCGGCCCAACGATCAGGGTCGGTGCCAGTTAATGCGAGAACGAGCGACGACTTGCCGTGGTCGACATGGCCTGCCGTGGCGATAACCGTCATGAAAAATTATTCTGCAAGCCGTTGCAGAGCCTGAACAACTATTGCGTCATCATCTGGCTGAATCGTGCGCAGATCGAGAAAAGTCTTGTTGTCTTTGACGCGCGCAATAATCGGCGTGTCATACATCCGCAATTTTGAAAGATAGTCACCGTTAACGACGATGCCGATTGAGGCGATGGTTGCGCCAGGTGCCGAGCCCGCACCAGGTATCGAGTCGAGCATGCAAATTTCGCCAGTTTTTGCAGCCGCGATGATTTTTTCAGCGCGTGACTGCAATTCTGTAATCGCAATCGTCGCCATCTTCCAAAATGC
>CAMBDT010000015.1 GCA_945865395.1 Acidimicrobium ferrooxidans DSM 10331
TCAAGTGGCGGGTGGTTTCGGTGGGGTGGCGCCGTAGATTGAAGGGGTCCACTTGGGCTAATACCTCGGGTGCGATGCCAACGACCAAAAGGTCGGGGCGACCAGATCTCTCACCGGCCTGCGAGTGCAGCGCCAGACTGAGAGAATTCGAAAGGCAGAAAAGAAATGGCGATTAGTCCAACAAAAGACGTCATCAGCAAACACGGACAGCACGCAAAAGACTCCGGTTCGCCAGAAGTACAAATTGCACTTCTCACCGAACGCATTAACAGTCTCACCGAGCATTTGAAGAGCCATGTTAAAGACCACCACTCACGTCGTGGCCTGTTGATGATGGTTGGTCGTCGCCGCCGAATGCTCGACTACGTTCGCAAGAACGACATTGAGAAGTATCGAAAACTTCTCGAGTCGCTTGACTTGCGCCGCTAATCAGTAATCAGTTTCTAATCTCGAATTAATAAACAGCAAGAAAACATAACCAACGAACATTATGAAGTTGGTTGTCAGTTGAGTATTTCGCGAACTGCAAGAAAGTTTGCGAGGTTTCCAACTGGGAACCGACCTTGTGTTCACAAAAGTCTGTGGCTCCGTAAATAAACGGCGCAGACACGAAAGGAATAATCATGGCCGAGGCCATTTCAGTAAGCGGTGTCATTTCAGGCACCGAAAAAACTCTCTCATTTGAGACGGGTAAATTCGCTTTGCAATCGCAAGGTGCAGTAGTAGCAAGAATCGGCAAGACGACAGTTCTTGCCACAGCAAACGCCGCCAAGGGTGTGCGTGACGGCATCGACTTCTTTCCGTTGACAGTCGATGTTGAAGAACGAGCATACGCAGCCGGAAAAATCCCTGGTTCGTTTTTTCGTCGCGAAGGTCGACCAAGCCAGCAAGCAATTCTCACGTGTCGTTTGACCGATCGTCCGTTGCGGCCGGCATTTCCAGACGGATACCGAAACGAAACCCAAGTCGTGATCACCGTGATCGGTGCAGACCAAACCAACCCGCACGATGTGTTGGCGATCAACGCGGCATCAGCCTCGTTCATGATCTCGGGCATTCCATTTGATGGACCAATTGGCGCCGTGCGTTTGGCGTTCAGCCAAGACGGTTCATGGATCGCCCACCCGACATTCGAAGAAGGCGAGCAATCGACATTCGAACTCGTGGTCGCAGGTCGCGAACTCGACAACGGTGATGTCGCCGTGATGATGGTCGAAGCAGGTGGCACCGAAAAGAGTTTCACTTACTACGCCGACGGCGCACCAAAAGTAACCGAAGAAGTAATCGCCAGTGGCCTCGAGGCGTCGAAGCAGTTCATCAAAGAGTCGATCAAATTGCAACGTCAACTTGTTGCCAGCGTGATCGCGACTCGTGGTGCAATCGAGCCGCTCAAATACACACCTGTGCTCGACTACAGCGATGAATTGTTCGCAGCAGTCGAAGCGGCAGCAACGACGAAACTTCAACCTGCAATTCGCATCGCGCTAAAGAGCGATCGCAACGCAGCAATCGACGAGGCGACTGCACAGACATTGGTCGAACTTGCCGAAAAGTTTCCTGCTCAAGAAAAGCAAATCAAAGAAGCAGTTCGTTCGTTGACCAAGAAGCTTGTTCGCAAGCGTGTTGTCGACGAGGGCATTCGTATCGACGGTCGTGGTCCTGCCGACTTGCGCCCGGTTTCAGCCGAAGTTGGTTTAATCTCGACGGCACACGGCACCGGTTTGTTTCAACGCGGTGAGACTCAAGTGCTCAACGTGTTGACAATGGCGATGCCAAAAATGAATCAGATGATCGACTCGATCACGCCTGAAACATCAAAGCGATATATGCACGACTACAACATGGCGCCATGGGCGAACGGTGAAACCGGTCGCGTCGGCACGCCGAAGCGTCGCGAAATCGGCCACGGTGCTCTTGCTGAGCGCGCGTTGTTTCCTGTTGTGCCAAGTCAAGAAGATTTTGCCTACACCTTGCGTTTAGTTAGCGAAGTGTTGTCGTCGAACGGTTCGACTTCGATGGCTTCAGTTTGCGCATCGAGTCTTGCATTGATGGATGCAGGTGTGCCGATTGTTGCGCCAGTTGCAGGCATCGCCATGGGTCTCATCTTTGATCAAGGCAAATACACAGCCTTAACAGACATTCTTGGTGCTGAAGATGCATTCGGTGACATGGACTTCAAAGTCGCTGGCACTGCAGACGCAGTTACCGCATTGCAACTCGACACGAAGATCGAGGGCATACCGAGTGATGTGTTGGCAAAGGCATTGCAACAAGCCAAAGATGCTCGCTTGAAGATTCTCGGCGTGATGAACTCGGCGATCGGTGCACCGCGTGCAACTGTCAACGAGAGCGCACCGAAGATCGTGACCTTCACGATTCCGCTTGACAAAGTTGGCGAAGTAATCGGGCCAAAGGGCAAAGTCATCAACACGATTCAGCAAGAAACTGGTGCTGAAATCAACGTGTCTGACGACGGTGCTACCGGCATCATCACAATTGGTTCGCCAGACAACTCAAAAGTTGAAGACGCGAAATCTCGCATCTTGGCGATCGTTGATCCGCCGACTGCAGAACTCGGCGCCGTCTACACGGGTCGCGTGGTTAACACTGCGGCGTTCGGCGCCTTCGTAAATATCTTGCCTGGTCGTGACGGCTTGGTGCACATTTCAAAACTTGGCAACGGTCAGCGCGTGGCTCGAGTTGAAGATGTGCTCAACATCGGCGACGAAGTTCAAGTTCGTGTCGACGACATCGACGATCGTGGCAAAGTCAGCCTCAGCCTGATTGGCCCAGATGGCGAAGTCATCAAGGGTTCTGGTGGGGGTTCAGCCGGTGGTGGAGATCGTGGCCCGCGCCCAGAGCGTGGCGATCGCAATGATCGTCCACGTTCGAATGATCGTGGTGACCGCAATGATCGTCCGCGTTCGAATGATCGCGGTGACCGTGGTGGTCGTGGTGATCGCAATGATCGTGGTCCGCGTAACGACCGTGGCGGCCGTAACGACCGTAATGATCGTCCGCGTTCAAATGATCGTGACTCGCGCAGCGACCGTAATCCTCCGTCAGATGCAGTCAGCGTAAGTTTCGAAGAAGAGTTTGACCGCGACTTGCGCAACGATCTCGGAGATCTCGGCTGAGATGACTATTCGCGTCGGTGTCATTGGCGCTGCCGGTCGGATGGGTGCAACGGTCTGCTCTGCAGTCGTTGCCGATAAAAACTTAGAACTTGTCGCCGCGGTAGATACCGCGTCGGCCGGTTCAGTGATCAACGGCATCACGGTGTCGTCAGAACTTCGCGCACTTGCCGACGCCAAAGTTGAAGTCGCTGTCGACTTCACTGTGGCTGCGGCTTCGCGCATCAACCTGTCGTGGCTGGCAATGCACAACATTCATGCAGTTGTTGGCACGACTGGGTTCACTGATCAAGACATCGAAGATTTCAAAAAAATGTTTTCATCTAGTAACTGCATTGTTGCACCAAACTTTGCGATCGGCGCTGTGTTGATGATGCGCTTTGCTGAAATCGCCGCGCCATTTTTTGACACGGCGGAGATAATCGAGATTCATCACGACGGCAAAGCTGATTCACCTTCAGGCACGGCAGTTTCAACAGCCAAGCGCATGGCGGCGGCAAGCAGCACTTGGGCCAAAGACCCAACGACGCATGAAGCAATTGCTGGTGCACGCGGCGCCAAGGGCCCTGGCGATATTCCGATTCACGCGGTTCGCATGCGTGGTGTTGTAGCCAACCAAGAAGTCGTGCTTGGCACGCAAGGTCAGACACTGACGATTCGCCACGACACGATCGACCGCGCAAGTTTTATGCCGGGTGTCGTATTGGCATGCAAAAAAATTGCCGAGCACAAGGGCTTTACCCTCGGTCTCGACAAGTTTTTAAGTATTTAACGCGCCTAATTACTGGCGCATTGATTAACGCGGTTAGTTAGCGCAGTGAGTTGATCGCTGCGTCGTAATTCGGTTCGTTGGCGATTTCGCTGACGAGTTCAGTGTGCAAAACTTTGCCTTTTTCGTCGGCGACCACAACTGCACGTGCCAAAACACCCTTAAGCACGCTGTTCGTGAGATTTACACCGAATGCTGCACCGAAATTTGATCTAAACGACGATGCAGTCTTGACATTGCTCAAGCCTTCGGTGCCACAAAAACGACCTTGGGCGAATGGCAGGTCAGCCGACACGCAATAAACCTCGGTGTTTTGCAAACTCGCTGCGAGCTCATTGAACTTGCGAGTGCTGGTCGCGCAAGTTGGTGTATCGATGCTCGGGAAGATGTTGAAAATCACGCGCTTGCCCGCGATGTCTTTATTGCTGATGTCTTGTAGCGCGCTTGTTGTGAGCGAAAACTTCGGCAATGCTTTGCCTGTTGCTGGCAATTTGCCGCTTACCGAAACAGGATTGCCGCCTAATGTGACAGTTGCACCTGATTTTTTGACGGCTTTTTTAGCAGCCTTCTTCTTGACGGCTTTTTTGAAAGATTTCTTTTTTGTTTTTTTCGCGTTCTTCTTTTTTGATGCCATGATCTCTCCGAGTCGTGAAGTTGTGGTTAAGTAGTTTTTGGTCGACCCTTGCGAGCCGATTGCAAAGTTGAGGCTACGAACAAACCGCCAACAACCCACCATTGATAGCGCTCGATATAGCTGAGAAAGTCACGAATCTGTTCTTCGAAAAGTTTTCCACCACGCCAGAGCACCAATAATTTCAGCGCGATGCCGACCATCAATAACGGCACGAACTTTTTGGGCGCCATGCGCCGATGCCCAAGCAGTAGGCAGACGATATTGCTGCCAGGCATAAGCACAAGAATCGCGGGTCCTGCTTTGTCGAGGGCACGTTCTGTCCACCTATATATTGCCGGCAGTTCACCCATGTTGCCCTCGACCCAGCCGAGCGCTTTCGTACCGTACCAGCGACCGACAAAAAACAGTGCAACGCCGGCGATCAGCACGCGAGTGAAGCCAATGACTGAATAGCTCAACAGATCGATGTATGGCACCGAGCCAAACAGGTTGCGGTTGCGCGAACTGAGCATCAACACGAGCCGTGGTCGTTCATCGACCAGTGCCGGCCCGATATTGCTGCCGATCGTGCCGATCACAAATAACAATGTTGTAAGTGCAAGCACTGCTTTGCGCATTCGTTGAACGCTAGCCGACTTGCTAACTTTAATTTACTCAGCCTAAGACTTTCGGGGGATCGATGAAGGGTTTAATGCAGGACACACCACTAACAATGGTGCATCTTTTTGAGCGAGCCGAAAATTATCACGCCGACAAGACGATCACGACTGCAACTGCAATCGGCAAAGATCGCACAACTTATGGCGAGTGGGCCGCGCGCACACGCCAACTTGGCGGCGCGCTCGACAAACTGAAAATTTCATCTGACGGCCGCGTTGCAACTTTTGCCTGGAATACGGCGCGACACCTTGAACTTTATTTCGCCGCACCTTGCACCGGTCGTGTGTTGCACACTTTAAACATTCGTTTGTTTCCCGAGCAATTGACTTATATCGCCAATCACGCCGAAGACGAAGTTGTTTTCGTTGACCGTTCATTGTTCGCCTTGATCGCGCCGTTGTTGCCGACATTCAAAACGGTCAAACACCTCGTGATCATGGATGACGGCAAGGGTGATGTGCCAGATTCTGTGGCTGGCATGCAGATGCACAACTACGAAGAACTGATCAAAGGCGTGTCAGGTGTTGAATTCAAAATCACCGACGAAAACTTGGCTGCCAGCATGTGTTACACGAGTGGCACCACGGGCAATCCGAAAGGTGTTGTCTATAGTCACCGCTCGACCTATATGCACACGATGGGTGCGATGATGGTTGATTCGCTCGGCGCTCGCGAAAGCGATGTGATCTTGCCCGTCGTGCCGATGTTTCATGCCAACGCGTGGGGCTTGGCGCACGCCGCAGTCGCGTGTGGTGCGAGTCTTGTGTTGCCAGGCCCAGATCTTTCTGGCAAGGCGATTGCAAATTTGATCGTCGACGAAAAAGTAACAGTGGCTGCGGGTGTGCCGACAATTTGGATGGGAGTGCTGCCTGAACTCAAGGGTCGCGACACATCTTCGTTGCGAGTGATTCCTGTTGGTGGCAGTGCGGTGCCAAAGGCGTTGAGTGAGGCATATCGCGAAACTGTTGGTTTGCCGATTTTGCAAGCCTGGGGTATGACCGAGACGAGTCCGATTGCGGCGACATGCAATCTCTCTCTTGCAGATCAGAATAAATCAATCGAAGAGCAAGCCGAGTTGCGCACAACTGTCGGCACAATAAATTTTGGCGTCGACTGTCGCGTGGTGTTGCCAAGCACGACCACACCTGTGCCTTGGGACGGCGAAACTAGCGGTGAGTTGCAGTGCGCCGGCTCATGGATCGCTTCGACTTATTACAACGATGCTCGCGCCGCTGAAAGTTTCACTGATGACGGCTGGCTACGCACTGGTGACGTAGCGACGATGGATTCTTCTGGTCGTATTCGACTTGTTGATCGCACGAAAGACTTGATCAAGACAGGCGGAGAGTGGATCTCTTCAGTTGAAATTGAAAACGAATTAATGTCTCACCCGAAGATCAAAGAAGCCGCTGTCGTTGGCGTACCTCACCCGAAGTGGTCTGAACGACCGCTGGCCTGCGTGGTGCTGAACCCCGGCGAGTCGCTAACAAAAGATGAAGTGCTCGACTACATTCGACCGCGACTTGCCAAGTGGCAAGTGCCCGACGATGTGGTGTTTATTGACGAAGTGCCCAAGACCAGTGTCGGCAAATTTTCGAAAAAGACGCTGCGTGACAAGTTTGCCGACTACGTCTTGCCGACTATTTAAAGTTAACCCTTCGTAAAAACTGTTTCGTGCGCTCGTCAGTCGGGCTCGCAAAAATCTGCTTTGGCTGACCCTGCTCGGCAACTCGACCAGCGTCAAGAAAACAAACTCGGTCGCTGATTTCTTGGGCGAAGTTCATTTCATGGGTGGCGATGAGCATAGTTATGCCGCTGCCTTTGAGTTCGCGCACGACATCGAGCACCTCACCGACCAGTTCGGGGTCGAGCGCCGATGTTATTTCGTCGAGCAACAAGACTTCGGGGTTCATCGCCAGTGCGCGAACGATCGCGACTCGCTGTTGTTGACCACCCGAAAGTTGATCTGGATACGCATCGATCTTCTCGACGAGACCAAATCGGGCGAGTAGCGACTTTGCGGTTTCGGTGGCTTCGTCCACCGATTTGCCGAGCACCTGGGTCAAGGCAAGCGTGATGTTGCGTTGCACGCTCATGTGCGGAAACAGATTAAAACTCTGAAATACAATGCCGATGCGGCGCCGAATCGGATTCGGGTCTCGACCAATCTGCGAGATCTCGTCGCCATCTAAAAGAATCGCGCCACCATCGATTGGTTCGAGCAGGTTGACGCAGCGCAACAATGTAGTTTTGCCAGAACCACTCGAGCCGATGAACGAAACGACTTCGCCGGCTTGCACCTGTAAGTCAAGGCCAGAGAGCACCGTGCGTGAGCCAAATGACTTCGAGACCTGGCGTAGTTCGAGTTTCATCGCACCCTTGTCGCTGAGGTTCGTTTGCGTTCGCGGGCCAACAAATAATCGGTCGTGCGTGTCAATGGAATTGTGATCATCAAAAATATGATCGCCGCAGCAACATACGGCGTGAAGTTTGCAAATTTGGCTTTATCGATGCCGGCTTGGCGCAGAATTTCGATTGGTCCAATCAAACTGACAAGCGCGACATCTTTTTGCAGGCTGACGAGATCATTCATCAGGGGTGGCACCACGCGACGAATTGCTTGCGGCAAGATCACGAAGCGCATCGTTTGTGAATTTGAAAGACCCAAAGATCTTGACGCCGCTCGTTGCGACTCGTGCACGCTGTCGATGCCGGCGCGAAAAACTTCGGCGATGTATGCACCGTAAGTTAGAACCAGAGCCACTGAGCCCCAGAGAAGCGGCGAGTTAAAGGGTCTCTCGAGTCCGACGCCGGGCACGCCAAAACCAATCAGGTAGATCCACAAAATTACGGGCACACCACGCATGATGTCGATATACGCAATTACAAAAATGCGAATCGGAAACAGAGCAGGGTTGCGCGAACTGCGCGCAATAGCCAGCAACAACGCCAAAGCAATTATTGCCGGCGTTGACCAGGCAAAAATCTTGATATCGAGAACAAAAGCATCTAGCAATCTTGGAAACGAGTCGAACAAACGCTCGCTGTTAAAAAACGATTCTTTTACTCGCCCCCAGCGAGGAAGTTTGGGGACAACGACGAACAGAAGCCCAACGACGACGACAGTGCTCAGCGCAGCTATGACACTGCTGCGCTGGCGCTGTCGTCGTTCGAATTGTTGGCGTTGAGTTTTTGTTTCCGTATTGGGTGAGAGCTAGTTAGTCGAGGGTTATAACTGGCGCATTTGTTTTATCAGCAAGCCAAGTTTTTTCGATCTCGGCAAGTTTGCCCGACTCTTTGAGTGCACCAAGCGCAGTGTTGACACAGTCAACGAGCTTGTTGTCTTTGTCGAACAGCAAGCCGAAGTTGTCGGCGGCGACTGCATCGCTCAACGGAAATTGTCCAATGACTTTTGAACCCTCAATTTCGACAGCGCTGATGTAAAAAGCTGTCGGCAAGTCGACGACAATCGCATCGATTTGTTTTGCTTCAAGTGCAGCCTTGGCACCAGCGTTGTCGTCATAGACGAACGGCTCGTTGGTTGGCTGAATCACATTGTTGATGAAATCGAGGCTGGTTGTGCCTGACTGCGCGCCAAACTTTAGTTCTTTGAGTTCCGAAAGTTTTGTTGCACTTGCAACAGGCGAGTCAGCAAAGCCGACAACTGCTTGATTAGTCGAGTAATACGGGTCGCTGAAACTTACTGTTGCCTTGCGCTCTTCGGTTATCGAATATTGTTGCAAGTTGAAGTCAAAGTTTTTTGCACCTGGTTGAACTGCTTCGTCGAAGCCTGTTCGCACCCAAACTATATTTTCATTCGTGTAACCAAGTTCGCCGGCAACCGCATATGCAATTGCGGCTTCGAAACCTTCGCCAGATTCTGGTGCGTCACCAACTACCCAAGGCTCAAAAGCCGGGGTGCCAGTCGCAATCGTCAATTTGCCTGACTCGATCGTCGGGCAAGCTGAACTCGAATCGTCACTGCCGCAACTGGCGAGGCCGAGTGCTGCCGTGCTGCCGAGGATTATTGCTAGGCGCGTGAAGCGTGATTTGGTGGTCATAATTTGGGGTTCCTTTCTAGAGAACGTCCGTTAATTAGAGCCAAAACTAGCATTACTTGACAGTGAGACAGTTATAGTCTTATTGTCTCACTATGGCTGTTGCTGAAATCACAAATCCAGTGTCGTTCACTGAGGTTGAGTCGCGCGTGCTTGACGCCACGAAATTAGCGATCGAGAAGTGGGGAGTATCGCGCTTTACTGTTTCTGATGTTTGCGATCTGGCGAATGTTTCGCGCGCAACCGTTTATCGAATGTTTCCGGGTGGCAAAGAAGTTTTGCTCGAAGCGTTGCATGTGCGGTCACTCGACGAGTTCTTCACGACGCTGTTAGCTCGTGCCGATGGTGCAAAGTCGCTCGAAGATCTGCTCGTGCGCTGCATCGTTTCGGCGACCAGCGAGTTGCGCAACGATCAACACTTGGCGATGATGTTGGCAACTGAGCCAGGCACGACTCTGATGCAGTTCACTATCGACGGCTTGTCGCGCATCGTGCGTGTCGCTGCTTCATATTTGGCGCCGCTGGTTGCAGACTTTTTGCCGAAGCGCGAAGCCGATGCATTGGTTGAAGTTTTGGCTCGTCTCGTAATTTCTTATTTCTTGACGCCATCAGATCGCTATGACTTCACCAATGAAGCAAGCGTCGCAAAGTTTTTGCACATGCATATCAATATCCACGAATTAACAAAGTAAAACTACACAAATAGGAGCAACAGTTATGTCAATCACAGAAAAGCAAAATCAAGAAATCATCGGTCGTGATCAGATCAACAACATTGAGGCGATTTTGAGCATTCCGCTCACGCCCGCAAATGAGATCGAGCATGTCGTCAAGAACAACGCCGACTCGGTTTTCACCTGGGATTACTCACTGACTCGTGAGCCGTTGCGCAAACTTTATGAAAAGGCCAAGACGAGCCAATGGAACGGAACGTATGACTTGGATTGGAGTACCGAAGTTGACGTCGAAAAAACAGTTGCCGCAGACCAGGCTGCAATCGGCACTGGCGTGAACACAGAGTGGTATGCAGATACGAAACTCGCAAAATGGGGCGACAAAGAATGGCTCGAATTCGGCATTCATAGCCGCAAATGGAGCCTCTCGCAGTTTCTGCACGGTGAGCAGGGTGCGCTCATTTGCACCAGCAAGATTGTCGAGACGGTGCCGTGGTACGACGCGAAACTTTATGCCAGCACTCAGGTCGTAGACGAGGCTCGTCACGTCGAAGTTTTTGCTCGTTATCTTGACGAAAAACTCGACGGTGGCTATCCGATCAATCCGCACCTTAGTTTGTTGCTTGACGACATTGTCAAAGACTCGCGCTGGGACTTCACATACCTCGGTATGCAGATCATGGTTGAAGGTCTGGCGCTCGCAGCATTCGGCTACTTGCATCAATTGACCAGCGAACCGCTGTTGAAGAAGTTGCTACGTTACGTCATGAGCGACGAAGCCCGTCACGTGGCGTTCGGTGTGCTCAGCCTCAAAGAGGTTTACGACGGCATGAGCGACAAAGAGATTATGGATCGCCAAGAGTTCGCTTACGAGGCCAGCATTCGCATGCGAGATCGCTTCTTGCAACAAGAAGTTTGGCATCACATGGGCGTCGACCCAAAGACTTTGATTCCGTTGTTGGTCAATGACCCAACGCGAAAAGTCTTCCAGCAAATGTTGTTTGCCAAGATCGTGCCGAACTGCAAGAAGCTCGGGTTGCTTGACCGCAACGACAAGTGGTTGCGCCATCGCTTTGAAGAGATGGGTGTAATTCAGTTCGAAGACTGGGAAAACACAGACGACGAATATCTAAAGTTCGAAATCGGCAAAGAAGTCGAGATTCGTCACTAGTTATCTACAAATCGTTGGCGCGCGTTGCGATCAACGAGCAGTAAAACTCGTTAGTTTCGTGCGCCTGCAAATGACTATTATCTAGCCATGCCAAGATTTGGTCAGGTTCTCACCGCAATGGTTACGCCGTTCGACAAGAACGGTGAATTAAATCTCGATGGTGTGCGTCGCCTGGCGAAATGGCTGCAAGACAACGGCAACGATGGGCTAGTTGTCGGTGGCACAACAGGTGAGGCATCGACGCTGACAGACGACGAGAAACTTGCGTTGTTTGCCGCAACTGTCGAGGCAGTGACGATTCCGGTTATTGCTGGCACGGTCACCAACGACACCAAACATTCGATTCATTTGACCCAACAGGCTTCGAAACTCGGCATTGCCGGCATTTTGGCTGTTGGTCCGTATTACAACCGACCATCACAGGCCGGCATTCTCGCGCATATGAAAGCAGTATGTGCGGCGACGACGCTGCCAGTTGTCGTCTACGACATTCCGGTTCGTACTGGGCGAAAAATTTCGACAGCGACACTCGCAAAACTGGCAAACGAGGTAAAAAATGTCGCAGCACTTAAAGATGCAAGTGGCAACCCAGCCGAGACCGCGATGTTGATGACCCAAGTACCAAAAAGTTTTGAACTTCTTAGCGGCGACGACGGTTTAACTTTGCCGTTGATGGCGATCGGCGCGACCGGCGTGATCGGTGTGGCGACGCATTGGACTGCCACCGATCATCAAGAGATGTTTAGAAAATGGAACTCTGGCGATATCGCTGGTGCGCAAGCGATTAACTCGCGGATGCTCGAGAGTTTCGCGTTTGAAACTGGTGACGACAACCCGAACCCGCTGCCAAGCAAAGTGATGATGAATCACCTTGGTCTCGATGTTGGTGAGGCGAGGTTGCCGATGGGTGCGCCGCCGAGTGGTTTGGCTGAACGAGCTGCAAAAGTATTCAGCAATTTGCAAGCCGCGCGCACCGCCGCACAAAAGTAATGACGCGAAAATCGGCGGCGCAAAAATAATGTCAAAACCGGTTCGCATCGCCTTTCTCGGTGGGCTCGGCGAAATCGGTCGAAACTGCATGGCGGTTGAACAAGACAAGAAGATTTTGTTGATCGATTGCGGGTTGATGTTTCCGAAAGCCGAACACGGCGATGACATCGATGTGATAATTCCAGACTTCACATGGTTGCTCGAGCGCAAAGACCGCATCGTCGGTTGTGTTGCAACTCACGGACACGAAGATCATGTCGGAGCGCTGCAGTATTTGTTGCAAGATGCATCGTTTCCGTTGTATGGCTCGGCGCTTACTTTAGGTCTCGCGCGCAACAGAATTGCCGAAGCACGACTGACCGACAAGACGAAGTTCATTGAAGTTAGCGACAACGATCGCATCAAGATTGGGCCGTTCGATGTCGAGTTCATACCGGTTACACACTCGGTGCCGTTCGCACATGCGATAGCGCTGCACACGGCGCAAGGCGTGATCGTGCACTCGGGTGATTTCAAGATTGACCTCACGCCGGTTGATCATCGGCGCACTGATTTGGCGCGTCTTGGTTCGTTGTCGTCGAATGAGGGCATTCGTCTATTGATGCTCGACTCGACTAATGCGGGCGAGCGTGGTCACGCGCCGAGCGAATCTGAAGTTGGGGCCGTGTTGCGGGCGATCTTTAACGAACATCGTGACAAGCGAATAATCACTGCGAGTTTTGCCAGCCACATTCATCGCGTGCAGCAAATTGCTGATGCGGCAATCGACTCGGGTCGCGTCGTCGTGCCGCTTGGCAGATCGATGATCAACAACATTCGTCTGGCGCGTGACTTGAAGGTGCTCACGATTGCTGAAAAGAGTTTGGTCAGTGCAGATTCGCTCGGCAAATACGACGACAACGAAATTTGCATCATCTCGACCGGCTCGCAGGGTGAAGCGATGTCGGCGCTGACGAATCTGGCGAAGGGCGACAGCCGCTATGTGAAAGTCGGCGAAAGCGATGTGGTTATTTTCTCGAGCCATGCCATCCCTGGTAATGAACACAATGTCAACAAGGTGATTGATGCCTTGTTGCGTCGCGGGGCAACGGTCGTGCACTCTGGCATCGCCGATGTGCACGCGACCGGCCACGCCCAGGCAGAAGATTTGAAGACGTATTTAAATGTCACCGAGCCGCAATGGTTTGTGCCGATTCACGGCGAATATCGACATATGGTTGCCAACGCCGAGTTGGCGAAAATAATGGGTGTTGCACCGCGCAATGTTTTGTTGTGCGAAGACGGAGATCTAATCGAACTCACCGATGGCGGCATCGATTTTTCTGGTCGCATACCCGCCGAATTTGTTGTGCCACAAAAGTCGCGACGCGCCGGCAAAAAGTCGAAAGATCAACCAACCAAGAAACATAAAAAGCACTAAGCATCCGCGACGATTAGTGCTTTTCGGCGAGATGGTTGCTCAAAGCGACTTGGCGAGTAATCCCACTTGCAAACAGACCCCATTGGTACTGTTGATTTATGGCAAAAGTGCCCAAATCTAAACCTGCGCGCCCGAAGAAAGGGTCGCATGGTGCCAATGGCCGGGGTGAGTCGCGATCATCGAGCCGGGGTGAGTCGCGTCATGGCGACAATGTGCGGCCAATTAGGGCATTGCGAGAACACGACATCGATGACGACCCGACTCGTTATCGAGTTGTTTCACAACATGGCCCAATTTTTGGCGGATTATTCGAGGGGCGGGCTCACGAATTCAGTGGTTTAGGTTTAATCGCTTTTGGTGCGTTGCTCGTGTTGTCGGTCTACTTGAAGTTGGCGGGCCCGCTGGGTCGAGCGCTCGACAGTTTTTCGTCATTTACGATCGGCGTTGGTCGATACTTCTTGCCGATTTTGTGCATTGGTTTGGGCGTGGCACTTGCCCGACGCAAGAGTTGGCAAAATCAAGTTCGCACTTCGATCGGTTGGACATCACTGACAGGTGTGCTGCTTGGTCTGACGCATGTGTTTTTTAGTGATGTTGAAAACCGCACAGGTGGATGGTTCGGCTATGCGGTAGGTGAGCCAACGCAAAACTCGCTTTCAGATATTGGTGCCACGGTTTTGTTGGTCGCGCTGCTGATTGGTTCGATAATGCTCGTGTCTGGCAAGTCGGCGCCAGAATTGATCGTTGTAATTCGCAATGCATGGCGCAAGATCAGCGGCAAAGTTTCTTTGGCGACCGAAAATTTGTCTGGTGCGTTGGACGAAAATCGTGGTTATGGCGGCGAACAATCTGATATGCCCGGTGGTTTTGCACCACAAGATGATCAGCGTCCAGAACTTTACGACTATGCCCAAGATGGCCTCGATGAAGAAAATCACGATCAAGAAAAACAGCCACGCCGTGCACGTAAGCGTCGCGAGCAAGCCGAGTCAGACGCTGGCGCAAAGACACCCGCGAAACCAGCAGCCAAACTCGCACCAGTCAAAGGCGAGCCACAAGAAATGCCGCTCGGCCCTAGTGGCCAGCCAAGTGATTGGACGCTTCCGGAACTCGAGTTTTTGTCGCTGACCAGCAACAAGAAAGCAAACGAAGAAGCAATTCGTGAACGCGGCGACCAACTTGTTGCGGCGCTTGCATCGCATGGTGTTGATACCGAACTGGTGGGTTACACACGCGGCCCGACAGTCACGCGTTATGAGTTGTCGCTCGGTGACGGTGTGAAGGTTGCCAAGGTGACGACGCTTTCACGAGACATTGCTTACACGATGGCGGCAACCGATGTGCGAATTTTGGCGCCGATACCAGGCAGGTCTGCGATCGGCATCGAAGTGCCCAACGAACAACGCGAACTCGTTTCAATTGGTGACTTGTTGGTTTCACAAGAAGCACGCACGGCGAGCCATCCGCTTGATGTTGCGGTCGGCAAAGACATTTCTGGTCGTCCGGTGTTCTTGAATATTTCGACTACGCCACACTTGTTGATCGCCGGAGCAACTGGCGCTGGTAAATCAAGCGTTATCAATTGCATCATTACATCTGTATTGATGCGTGCGACACCAGACCAAGTGAAGTTGATTCTTGTCGACCCGAAGCAAGTTGAAATGGCGCAATATTCGCGTCTGCCACACTTGTTGACGGCGCCTGTTACGAACCCGAAGAAGGCTGCAAATGCGTTGGGCTGGGCAGTAAAAGAAATGGAACGTCGATACGACGTTCTCGTCGAGGCGGGCTTTAGGGATGTTGCTGGTTATAACGCGGCCTACGATCGCGGCGAAATGGCACCCCAAGAAGACCAGCCATCAGATAAAAAGTTCTCGCGCATTCCATATATTTTGATTGTCGTTGATGAGTTAAACGACTTGATGATGGTGGCGGCACGAGATGTTGAAGACTGCATCACGCGCATTGCGCAAAAAGCCCGCGCGGTGGGCATTCACTTGGTGGTCGCAACTCAACGACCAAGCGTGAACGTGATCACAGGTGTGATCAAGGCAAACATCCCGGCGCGCATGGCGTTTGCGGTTTCAAGTTTGACCGACAGTCGAGTGATTCTTGATCAACCAGGTGCAGAAAAGTTGGTGGGCATGGGCGACATGTTGATGTTGCCTGGCAACACATCTGTCTCACAGCGTTTGCAGTCGGCGTGGGTGAGCGAGAACGAAGTGCGCAAAGTTGTCGGACACTGGCGTCGTCAAGCACCAGAAGTTACATATGTTTCGGGCATCGAGGGTGACGCCAATAAATCATCGGGCGGTGGCGGAATATTCGGCGGCAGCAGTGGCGACGAAGATGATGACGAATTGATGCGCCAAGCAATGGATCTAGTCGTGCGAACCCAGCAAGGCAGCACTTCAATGTTGCAGCGAAAACTTAAAGTTGGGTTTGCTCGCGCGGGTCGACTAATGGACATGCTTGAACAGCGAGGTGTCGTTGCGCCAAGTGAAGGTTCGCGCCCTCGTGAAGTGTTAATGACCGTCGAAGAACTAGAAATCATTCAAAAGGCGAGTTAATTCATCAGCCTTTGAATCGTCGCTTGACATCGAATAGATAGCATTAATTGTTGTGACACAGCGCTTTTATCTCGAGTCGCTGGGGTGTCCGAAAAATGATGTCGATTCAGACAAGATCATTGGCACATTGCTTCTAGACGGGCTCGTGCAAACCGATGACGCGAGCCAAGCCGATCTCGTAGTCGTCAACACTTGTGCATTCATTGAAGATGCTCGACGCGAGTCAATCGACACGGTGCTCGAACTTTCAAGTCAAAAAAAGATTGGTGCTCGAGTTGTTGTAACCGGTTGTATGGCCGAGCGCTATGGCTCTGAACTTGCAGAGTCGTTGCCGGAAGCCGATCACATCGCTGGTTTTGGTGTGCCGATCATGCTGACCAAAAAATCAGTGGCCGTGACGAGCCAAAATGTGCCGTCGTTTGATCTGCTGAATTTGCCTCGACCTAAGTCGCGCGCACCTTGGGCATATGTAAAAATCGCCGAAGGTTGCGACCGCAATTGCGGATTCTGCGCGATACCGAGTTTTCGCGGACCACAACGCAGCCGCGATATTGAGTCGATCTTGACAGAAGTCGAACAACTTGAGGTCAAAGAAATTGTTTTGGTGGCACAAGATTTGGCGAGTTACGGCAAAGACCGACCGACCGAACTTGGCGCTGGGTCGATTGTCGGTTTGGTCAATCAAGTCGCAAGCAAAGTTGCACGAACCAGATTGCTCTATCTATACCCAAGCGACCTGAGTGACGGATTGATTGACGCAATCTGCGCCACGGGCGTGCCTTATTTTGATTTGTCGCTACAGCACGTGTCGAAGGCCCACTTGCGCCGAATGCGACGCTGGGGTGATGGCGAACGCTTTTTGAATCGCATCACAGATATCCGTAACCGCGAACCCGATGCGGCGATGCGCAGCAATTTTATTGTCGGCTATCCGGGTGAGACAGAAGAAGATCACGATCAATTATTGAACTTTGTCAACGAGGCGCAACTTGATTGGTGTGGGTTCTTTGCGTTTAGTCCAGAAGAAGGCACGCACGCGATTTCGCTGCCAGACCGCGTGCCTGCAAATTTGATGAATGAGCGATTGGCCGAACTTCGTGAATTGCAAGACTCAATCACCGCACGCCGTCGCGACGACTTGATTGGTGAGACCATAACTGTGCTGGTTGACGAACCTGGTGTGGGGCGCAGTCATCGCGAGGCCCCAGAAATTGACGGCGTCGTGCATGTCAGCGAGAATTTAACTGTGGCGACATTCGTTGAAGTTGAAATTGCAGATGCGCTGGGCCCAGATTTGGTTGCCACCGGAGCGAATCACGACGAGAAACACGATGCCGACGAATTGGTCGACGATGCCCGTTAACCCGAATGCGCTGGCAACTTGGGCGAACGCCGTTACGGTGTCGCGCATTTTGGTTTCGCCGCTGCTGTTTATTGTCGTGCCCGACGACAACGCGGGCTCATGGCTGGCTGCGTGGCTTTGGTTCGGTTTGTGCGTCAGTGATGTGCTCGACGGTTATTTGGCCCGTCGTCACGGCACAACCAAGAGCGGCGCATTTCTCGACCCGCTTGCCGACAAAGTTTTGGTGCTCGGCGCGATGTTTACCCTCGTGAGTCGTGACATGTTCGGCATCTGGCCCGTAGTGATAATCGCCGTGCGCGAAGTTGTTGTCAGCATCTATCGCGTCGTGGTCGGCGCAAAAGGTGTGACGGTGCCAGCGAGTCGCTTGGCAAAAATCAAAACTCTTAGCCAGCAGGTGTCGATCGGTTTTGCCTTGGCGCCTTTCAGTGCAGTCGACATGACATATACGTGGTTGACGACGCTATGGCTCGCAGTCGCGCTGACGATCATAAGTGGATTGCAATACGCGGTGCGAGCGTTGCGTCCCGCGTTTAATTTGCGTCGGGCGGCTAAATAATGCGTTGCAGTGTTGTCGCGATCGGCACAGAACTTTTATTGGGTCAAATTGTCGACACGAATTCGTCATGGCTCGGCGAGCAACTTGCTGCCGCGGGTATTGATTCGCTGTTTCAGGTAAAAGTCGGCGACAACCTCGCACGCATAGTCTCGACACTGAGAGCAACCCTCGAAGACGCAGATGCAATCATTATTTGTGGCGGTCTCGGACCAACGCACGACGACATAACCCGCGAGGCAATCGCCGAAATTATGGGTGTTGAGCTTGAGATGAACGACGAAGTTGCTTTAGTGATTGAGCAGATGTTTACTGCGCGCGGTCGCCGCATGCCGCAAAATAATTTACGCCAAGCGATGGTGCCTAAGGGTGCAAAAATTATTGAGCAACGCCGAGGTACTGCACCTGGCCTAATTTGTGAAGTTGGCAAAAAAGTTATGTACGCCGTGCCTGGCGTGCCATTCGAACTTTACGAAATGTTTGAGCGGGCGATTTTGCCTGATCTGCTGGTTCGTAGTGGCGAAGCATCAGTTATCAAAAGTCGGGTGCTGCGAACCTGGGGCGATAGCGAGAGCGGGCTCAATGAACGACTCGTGGGTGTGATCAACGAACTCGAAAAAGTGGGCAACCCGACCTTGGCTTTTTTGGCAAGTGGTTGGGAAGGCATCAAAGTAAGGCTTACGGCTAAAGCCAGCACAGAGAAACAAGCCATTGAGTTGCTCGATGTTTGGGATGCAAAGGTGCGAGGGCAAGTCGGCGACATCGTGTTCGGCGTCGATGAGCAAAATATGGAGGCAGTAGTCCTGCAAATGTTGCGTGACAAGAAATTAACACTGGGTGTCGCCGAGTCGGTGACTGGTGGTCTCGTTGCGGGTCGTTTGACGGCGATCGCGGGTGCGAGCGATGTGTTTCGCGGCGCAATCGTTAGTTACGACAGTGCGGTTAAGTTCGATCTTTTGAACGTGACGCGCGGGCCAGTCGTAAGTGAATCTGCGGCAAAAGAAATGGCTGTTGCTGTTCGTAAATCACTGGGCAGCGACATTGGCTTGGCGCTCACTGGCGTCGCCGGACCCACCGAACAAGACGGCGTGAAAGTTGGCACGCTTTGTGTCGGTCTTGCGTTGCCAAATGGCGATGTTCGCTCAACAACTTTTAGTTTGCCTTTTGGTCGAGAACAGATGCGTCAAATTTCGGTGATCAGCGCATTAAATTTTTTGCGTCAATCGCTTTAGATACAAGGCTTTTTGCTTGACAACACGACGGTAGACTGATCGTGTTGTTGCACCCGAGTAACGACAAGAAACGCATTTAGGTTTTTGTGGCAAATATTCTCATCATTGGTGCTGGTGGGGTCGGTGGCGGTATGGCCTCGATTGCCGAGACTCGAAGTTTCTTTGACTCTTTCGTCTTAGCCGACATCAACTCTGGTCGTGGTGACGAAATCATCGCCAAACTCGAACAGCCGGGTCGCTTTTCATCGGCACAAGTTGACGCCCGCAGTAAATCTGAGATCGTTGCTCTGGCACAACGCGTCAAAGCTGATGTGATCGTCAATGCGTGTGATCCGCGATTAAACGAGCCGATCTTTGAGGCGGCTTTTGAAGCAGGTTGCACATATCTAGATATGGCGATGAACTTGAGCAAGCCGCACCCGACGAATCCGTATGAAGAAGTGGGCGAGCCACTTGGCAAAGATCAGATCTCTGCTGACGAACGTTGGAAAGAAAAAGGATTACTTGCGTTGGTCGGTATGGGCGTCGAGCCTGGTTTGAGCAACGTGTTTGCGCGTTATGCATCTGATCATCTTTTTGACACGATCGACGAGATCGGTGTGCGTGACGGTTCTAATCTGTCGATTGACGGTCTAGATTTTGCGCCGACATTTTCTATTTGGACAACGATCGAAGAAACTTTGAACCCGCCAATCGTCTGGGAGAAGAATCGCGGTCTGTATACGACTGATTGTTTCAGTGAGCCGGAGATTTTTCATTTTCCTGCAGGCATTGGCGCCTACGAATGCGTGAACGTAGAGCACGAAGAAGTGATCATGATTCCGCGAGAGATTGATTGCAATCGGGTGACGTTTAAATACAGCCTCGGCGCTGAGTTCATCGACTGGTTGAAGACTTTCGCCTACCTGGGTCTAGATAGCAATGAGAAAATTCGTGTCGGCGATGTTTCGGTTTCGCCGCGCGACGTGTTGGCCGCAGTGCTGCCGAACCCTGCAAAACTTGGTCACCTGATGCACGGTCGCACCTGCGCGGGCACTTGGGTAAAAGGCATGTATGACGGCAAGCCCCGAGAGGTTTATCTGTATCACGTTGCCGACAACGAAACGACAATGCGTGATTGGGGCTCGCAGGCAGTGCTTTGGCAGACGGCGATGTGCCCGGTTGTTGCACTCGAATTGTTGGCCAACGGAAGTTGGAAGGGCACCGGCGTTCGCGGCCCTGAGGCATTCGACGCTGTGCCGTTTTTGAATTTGCTCGGCGAATACAACACGCACCACGGCATCATGGAAATGGGCCCTGGTTTGTGGCCGAGCCCGAAGGCGACTGGTCAACCCGGTTGGGATCGCCCCGTCAAGCGTGCTGTTGTGCCTGGCGCCTAAGAATTATCGCGGGCAACAATTATTTGCCGGCAAGAATCTTGATGACCGGCGCGAAACTGTTGACATCTTCGCCGCCGACGATGACATAAGAAAAACCCCAACGCTCGCGACGGGCAAGCAGATCTTCAGCAATTTTTGCTGGTGGGCCCATTAATGCAAACGGCGAGTTGGCGATCATTTCGGGTGCGACTTTGAACATGTTTGCAGTGCCGTTGATTGCTTCGTCGGCGCTGTCACGAATGTTGACCAAAAAAGTTCGAATGTT
>CAMBDT010000016.1 GCA_945865395.1 Acidimicrobium ferrooxidans DSM 10331
GCAACGCCACCAGCAAGTTTGGCGAGACGCTCTTGCAACTTCTCGCGATCCCAATCAGAGTCGGTGTTGTCGATCTCAGTCTTAATCTGACTGATGCGACCCTTGACTTCGTTCTTGTCACCAGCACCGTCAACGATTGTTGTCGTCTCTTTGGTGATGATGATGCGCTTGGCACGACCCAAAAGATCAAGCGTCACGTTCTCAAGTTTCAAACCGACTTCTTCGCTGATGACCTGACCGCCAGTCAAAACTGCCATGTCTTGCAACATTGCCTTGCGACGATCGCCAAAACCTGGCGCCTTAACGGCTGTCGAATTAAATGTGCCACGAATCTTGTTGACCACCAAAGTCGCAAGAGCCTCGCCCTCAACATCTTCGGCGATGATCACAAGTTGCTTGCCAGTCTTCATCACGCTTTCGAGCACTGGCAACATTGATTGCACAGTCGTGATCTTCGACGAGTAATACAAAATGTACGCGTCTTCAAGAACTGCTTCTTGACGATCTTGGTCGGTCACGAAATATGGGGACAAATAACCCTTGTCAAACTGCATGCCCTCGGTGAAATCGAGTTCGATGCCGAATGTGTTCGACTCTTCGACAGTTACGACACCGTCTTTGCCGACTTTGTCGATCGCATCAGCAATAACTTTGCCAATCGTCGCATCGCCAGCCGAAATTGTGGCGACGCTAGCGATATCACTCTTGTCATCAACTTCTTTGGCCTGACTCTTCAACGATTCAACAACCGCAGCGACTGCTTTTTCGATGCCGCGCTTAAGCGCCATCGGGTTCGCACCAGCAGCAACGTTGCGCATGCCGTGACTAACCATGGCTTGCGCCAAAACTGTCGCCGTCGTCGTGCCGTCACCGGCAACGTCATTGGTCTTTGTCGCAACTTCTTTTACAAGTTGCGCACCCATGTTTTCGAATGGGTCTTCAAGTTCGACTTCTTTGGCCACCGATACACCGTCATTGGTGATCGTCGGCGCACCGAACTTTTTGTCGAGCACAACGTTGCGACCTTTTGGTCCGAGCGTCACTTTGACTGCATCAGCCAACTTGTTTACGCCGGCTTCAAGTGCGCGACGCGCTTCTTCGTTGAATTTAAGAATCTTTGCCATTTTTGTGTCCCTGTACTAAATAGAAATAGTTATTGAATTGGTTAATTACTTGCCGACGATCGCGAGAACATCACGACTCGTAAGAATCAAAAGATCATCGCCTTTGTGCGAAACTTCTGTGCCGCCGTACTTCGAGTAAAGAACGACATCGCCGACCTTGATATCAAGTGGTGTGTGTTTGCCAGTGTCATCGCTCCAGCGACCTGGACCCACAGCAACAACAGTGCCTTCCTGTGGCTTCTCTTTGGCAGTGTCTGGGATCACGAGACCCGACGCAGTGGTCTTCTCGGCTTCGTTTGGCTTGACCACAATCCGGTCATCAAGTGGCTTTAAGTTCATATCGGTCCTTATTCTCTCTAGGTTTTCTGGGTTAATTACTGGGCTTATTTCTCGACTTACTTGCGTTCGATTTTCAATTAGCACTCGAACCGTGCGAGTGCCAATGCTATTGACAACGGGCTATTTTTCCAACACAAATCAACTGCCCGGCGCGCCCAACTCCCGCAAATTCAGGCCAATATGGGCAAGTCGCTCGGTCAACAGCCACACCGGCAGTCCAATCACTGTTTCGATTTCGCCGCGCACCTCGGCCACCAACGCCGCACCCTGCCCCTGCACGGCATAAGCCCCGGCCTTGCCCATCGACTCGCCCGTGCCCAAATACCACTCGAGCATTTCAGGCGTCACCTCGCGCATCATCACGCTCGCCGTATCGAAGCCGTTGGCGCTTCTGCCGTCACATCTCACGCTTACTGCAGTGTGCACACTGTGAGATTTTTTCGATAATTTTTGGATCATCCTGCGCGCCTCATCCAAGTCCCGCGGTTGACCAAAGATTTCGCGATCCAACGCCACGGTCGTATCAGCAGCAATGACGATGCAACTTTGTTCATGTCGCAACGCAACTTTGTCGGCTTTGGCTGCGGCAATGCGTTGCACATAGCTCACTGGGTTCTCGCGATGCCACGGCGTCTCATCAATCTCAGGCGGATCAATCTCAAAAACCAAACCAAGTTTTTCTAAAATTTCTTTTCGGCGCGGTGACCGCGACGCCAAAATTATTTGACTAGTCACTACACCCAGCCAGATTTACAAGACAACTTCAGCCGCCGCTCATGTGCGTCAGCGTGGCATCATCTGGTGCGACAAGATCATCAAGACTCTCCAAAAATCCGTGTGGCAAAGCAATGTTTACCGGCCCGTTGTGGTGACCACGCACAAATCTTTCGCCACCAGCAACTATCGACGCATCTGGATCGCATTGTTCAATTAACTGACACAAATGTTCGATACTCAAAATTTCGCCAAACTGCCGACGCAAGTCGCCGCCGACTGGATATCCCGTCAAATACCAACCAGCATGTTTGCGAAACTCACGAATACCTCGGCCTGGCGGAAAGTGCGCTTCAAGCGCGATCGCATGTCGCAACATAACTTCAAGCACCCAACCGAGTTTTGGTGTCGCAGGTATTGGCTCACCGTTGAACATCGCCACCATGTCACGAAACAACCACGGCTTACCCAAACAGCCACGCCCAATCACGACGCCGTCGCAACCAGTGACGCGCATCATTTCTCGCGCATCACTTGCTTCCCAGATATCGCCGTTGCCCAGAACCGGTATCTCGGTCACGGCACTCTTCAACTCAGCAATCGCTTCCCATCGCGCAAACGGTGCGTAATGCTGCTCGGCGGTGCGTGCATGCAACGCAATCGCCACGACGCCAGCGTCTTGGCAAATTAGGCCCGTATGAATATGTGTCAGTAAATCGTCATTCAAACCGATGCGAAATTTGCATGTCACTGGTATGCCGAACGAACCGGCCGTTTTAACGGCGGCATTAACAATCTCACGCAACAAATTTTTCTTCAGCGGCACCGCCGCCCCGCCGCCGCGCCGCGTCACTTTTGGCGCTGGGCAACCAAAGTTCAAATCAATGTGATCAACCGCATTGCGCCGACCAAGTTGGGTGATCGCATCAGCCATAATTTTCGGGTCGCTGCCATAAAGTTGCAAACTTCGAAAAGATTCATCGGGCCCGAACGCAATCATCGCCTCAGTTTTTGGGTTCTTATAAACCAACGCCGCCGCCATCACCATCTCGTTGACATAAACAAGACCCGAGGCAAACTCGCGACACAGCGTGCGAAACGGTTGGTTCGTCACACCCGCCATCGGCGCCAATACGACCGGGGGCCAGATGCTGCGCTCACCTAGTTGCAACGGTTTTGCTGTCACAACTTCGTTCATACGCCTGCCACCGTCAAACCCAAGTTCGGATACGCCCCTGCGTCGAGTGTCGACTCACCGCTCAGTTGTAACCGATGCCAACCTGCCGATGCAATCATCGCCGCATTGTCTGTGCACATCGCCAGTGAGGGTAACACCAATCGAAAATCTTTTTGCTCACACGCACGAGCGGTCTCACTGCGCAACAACGAGTTCGCCGCAACTCCACCGCCAAGCGCAACAGTGCTTGCACCGAGATTTTCTGCCGCGCGCATCGTCTTTGCAACCAACACATCGACCACTGCGCGTTGAAACGACGCGACAATGTCACTCGTCTTGGCACCGTCATTCTTGCGAACATAGTTGATCACCGCGGTTTTTAATCCGCTAAACGAAACATCGAGCCCGTCATGCAACATCGCTCGCGGAAAGTCAATCGCTTCGGCATCACCAGTTTTCGCCAACGCATCGATCGCCGGTCCGCCTGGGTAACCCAAATCTAGAAACCGTGCAACTTTGTCGAACGCTTCACCAGCGGCGTCGTCGCGAGTTTGCCCGACGATTTGATAAACACCAGGCTTGCGCACTTCAACCAACATCGTGTGCCCACCCGAAACAAGCAACACCAACATCGGAAACTCAACATTCGGGTCGTCGAGCATCGCTGCATAAAGATGCGCTTCAAGATGATTCACACCAACAAACGGCACATCGAGTGTCAACGCCAATGATTTTGCCGCCGCCACGCCAACTAGCAGCGCGCCAACTAGGCCCGGGCCAACGGTTGCGGCGACCGCATCAACACGATCAAAACTCAAGCCAGATTTTGAAATCGCTTGATCGATAACAGGCGTTATCGCCTCGAGATGCGCGCGACTTGCGATCTCCGGCACGACGCCGCCAAAACGCGCATGCACCTCTAACTGCGATGCAACTACCGACGACAAAACATCATTGCCACCCATCACGAGAGCCGCGGCAGTTTCATCACAACTTGTTTCGATGCCAAGCACGACAGTCGCGCTATCGATTTTCAGTTCGCGCTTCACGTTTAAACCGTTCACATTCGGTCCAGTTCAATTCTGCGCAACTGCTCTGCAAATTCAGGTTGCTGAACTCCGGCGCACCACATCACAATGGCATCGTCACGGTTTTCATAATATTTTTTGCGCACACCAGCAGGCACAAAACCAAAACGGCGATACAACTGCTGGGCCGCAACATTCGTGTGTCTCACTTCAAGCGTCATCGCCTCACACCCGCGGCGATTCGCCTCCCACGCCAAGTCAAGCAGCAACTCAGTCGCAATTCCGCGACTGCGCCACATCGGATGCACAGCTAAATTAGTCACGTGCGCATCATTTTCGACGTATAACAGCCCGCCGTAACCAACCAATTCGTCGCCAATCGTGCCAACCAAATAGTGCCGTTTACCGACACGGGCCTGTTCAAGTTCTTCGACAAAAACTTGTGCAGTCCACGGTCGCGGATAAACCTGCTGTTCAATTGGCATGATCTTGCGAATATGCGCACGACGCATCGGCACGATCACTAAGTCTTGCGACGGCTCAGAGTCTGCGCGATGTAAATCGCCATCACGATCAACTGCCTTCGCGCGGATGAACCGATCCAAAATACTCATGAATTCACCCGTGTGGCCCAATTTATTTCGGCATCAGGCGCCCGCAAATAAAGCGCCTGCAACTCGGTCGCGGTCTGCCACTGTTCAACCAGAGCCAACTCAGCAGCAATCAAGGCCAAAACCGCGGCACTAGGTTGTGCAAGTTGTTCGCTCGCCCATTCGATCGACACACCCGTCGTCTCGAGCATCTCGCTCAACTGCTGGCGATATCGCAACGCACCGTTGCCAACAATCAAAGTTTCTTGGCCGCGATCCACGATGTCGACAACACATTCACCAAGACTGCCGACTCGTGGTGGCTTAACCTCGATACTCGAGCCGATGTCGTTGCGATACATCGCCCAATAAAGTTCGCCGCGACGGGCGTCGATCGTCGACAACACGACACGCTCGGTCGTTGTCACCGAGCGCGCCAAAATATCCAAACTCGAAACCCCAACAACTGGCACATCAAGCACTTGAGCAATCGTCTTGGCCGATGCGATACCAACTCGCATGCCCGTAAACAAGCCTGGGCCGATATCAGCGGCTACAACATCGACTTCGCGCATCGAGATTTCTGCCTGAGCACACACGCTTGAAATCATCGGCGCAAGCAACTCGGCATGACGGCGATCACTCGTCACATGTGCGCTCGCCAGCAACTGTTTTGAGTTGTTGACCGCCACACTCACGGCATCGGTCGACGTATCAATCGCCAAAATAATCATCAGTCTCAGCCTCGCGCCAATACTTTGAAATTCGCCGTCAATTCTTCAACTAGTTTGTGAATTCGGCTCTCCCATTGGGCTCCGCGTGCCAAAACTGTTACGCCACGCACATCAGTATCGACCGTTTCGTCAGCATGTGCAAACCGCAACACCAATGCGTCACCCAATTCATCGCCGACAATGTCTCCCCATTCAACGGCGATCACGCCGCCACTGTCTTGCAGTTCGTCGAGTCCTAAATCTTCAAGTTCGCCAGTGCGTTCAAGACGATAGAGATCGGCGTGATGCAACGACATTCTTCCCGAGCCATAATTGTGCAACAGGTTGAACGTCGGCGAGGTAATCAAATCAGTTATGCCAAGCGCGCGTCCAAAACTCTGCGTAAATGTCGTCTTACCCGTGCCCATCTCGCCGGCCAAAACGATCATGTCGCGAGGTCGCACATGCGCGGCAACAATTTCTGCGAACCGCTGTGTGTCAGTCAACGACCCAAGCAAATACTTCATCGCGCCTAAGCCTTGTTTTCGAAATAAACGCGTGGTACGCGCGCGCTAACGCCACAAACAATTTCGTATCCAATCGTGTCGAGTCGAGTCGCAATTTCGTTCGCCGAAATCACTTCATCGCCTTGTGCGCCAAGCAACACAGCCTGGTCGCCGATCTTCACATCAATCTCGCCACAATTGACCATCAGCTGGTCCATCGTCACGACACCAACAATCGGGCAACGCTTGCCACCGATCAAAACTTCGCCACCGACACTCCACAGCCGACGCGGCACACCATCGGCATATCCAAGTGGCAGCGTGGCGATGTTCGCCGATTTTTCTAATCTCGTGCGCAGTCCATACGAAACACCTTCGCCCGCTTCAAGCCGCTGCACATGGCTAACCCGAGCATGCAGCGACATCGCGGGTCGCAAACCACGAGCAACTGTTTCAGTTTCGTTGCTCGGCGCGATTCCGTAAATCGCAATGCCAACTCGCGCAATGTCGGTCACCGCATTCAAACTTCGCAGCAACGCTGCCGAATTCGAAGTATGCACATATTTTGGACGCAATTTTTTGCGATCAAGTTCGGCGACAAAGTCGTCAAATCGCCGCTGCTGCTTGGCAGTCTCATCATGACTCGGCAAGTCGGCAGCCGCGAAGTGTGTATAAACACCATCAAGTTGCAATGATTTCGCTGCGATAATTTGCTCAACGCGCGCCATCGCACTCGCCACAGGCACACCAACTCGATGCATGCCAGTATCAACCTTTAGGTGCACCGTGCCAACAACGCCGAGTCTCGCCGCTACCGCCGCGTAACTATTTATAGTCGCCTCGTTATAAACGGTGGCTACTACTTCATCGCGCAACATCTGTTCAAACGCAACCTCAGGTTGCTCACTGACAATCAAAATTGGTGCCACAATTTTTGCTTGACGCAATTGATGCGCCTCATCAGCCAAAGCCACGCACAAACCGCGCGCGCCCGCGCTTAATGCAGTTCGCGCAACTTCTACGGCGCCGTGGCCATATCCGTTTGCCTTTACCGTTGCCCAAAGTTCGGCACGCCCTGCCTGCTTGACGAGCACCGCAACATTTGTTTTTATCGCCGTTAGGTCAATTTCAACCCACGCCCAGCGATTAACCGAATTCATCGCCGAACTTTTTGCTCAGTTGCTCGCGACGACAGCGATCGCTGTGTCG
This sequence comes from Acidimicrobium ferrooxidans DSM 10331, assembly GCA_945865395.1. GTDB lineage: Bacteria > Actinomycetota > Acidimicrobiia > Acidimicrobiales > Ilumatobacteraceae > BACL27. The sequence continues at coordinate 7,401 of CAMBDT010000016.1, forward strand.
TCGGTGTGCGAAAGCGAAACAAGCCAACTCTTCACACCTTGTGCTTGCGCAAGTTCAAGTGCCCGACCAGTGACAACTAATTCAGGTGCACCAGTTGTCGAATTACGGATCGAAACATCGCGCAAATCAAAAGCCCCGAGCCCGACCCCAAGTGCTTTCATCGTTGCTTCGCGAGCCGCAAAGCGAACAGCCAAACTTGCTGCACTATCTGCACGACCAGCAAGAGATTCGAGTTCGGCCGATGTAAAAACTCGCGTGCGTAAATTTGGCGTGCGATCTAGCGCTTCGCGAAATCGCTGCACGCTGACTGCATCAACACCCAACCCGATCATCGCGACTATGCCTTCGGGCGCCAGTGATCGGCCATCTCGCTGATCGGCAAGATCAACAAGTCAGCAACCGAAACTTCGGCCAGTCGATCTTCTCTAAACGCACCTTCGGTTTCTGTGACCCAGTCGACGAGTCGGTCATAGCGACGGTCGTAGCCCTGCAATACCGCGCGCATTGCCGCTGCGGGCAAACGATCATGAAACATCACATGCAACAGGGTGATGCCAGTGGTCTGCCCACCTTTTGTCTCTGGCACCATAATCACCGTGCGGTTGTCGCTGCGACCGCGCGCCACGAGCACTTCTTGGTCACTTGCCACGCGTCGTTTCGTACCCACAAGTTGTGAATTGCGATCGACCCGCGAAGTCAAGTTCTTCGACATTCCACCGCGATCGACTATTGCAATCGTCGCCGAACCGCCGGCGATGTCGCCTTCAATTTGATATCGCGTAAACCCGGTCACGGCGCTTACTGCTGCATCTAAATCGGCAACGATCTTCAACACGCGATACGAAAGTCGCTCGCGCGCCACGCCTGCTTCAAGCAACGATTTCACCAACTTACGATCGAACAATCCTTCATCACTGCGCGAAATACCCACCGTCACAGTTTTTGCTTGATGCTTAATCGCATCAACTGGGCGCGTCAATTCGTCGACGCCACGCGTCAAAGCACTCGTCAAATCATCGAGCAATAATTCTGGTGACGCAATCTTTCCCGAACTGCGCTGATACGCCTGCACGGGGTCGCTGGCCAATGTGTCGCGCAACATCGTCACGATTCGCACCGCCGTGCTGGCTTCTAAGTTGCCGTCATAGTTGCCGGTTGCGAGCGCATCGGTAAACCGCGTCGCTGGCGCACCCAACTCGGTGCGAATCTTTTCTAACAATTTGTTCGCCTCACCGCCACGCTCAACTGCATGCTCGACAACTTCGCGCGCTTCACGCAACGGTCGAGCCAATGCATCAATCGCCAAAGCCGCCTCGTAGCCAAACAAATGTCCGACCATCACACTCAAAATAAACGCAAGATGCGTCTCGACATTTGGCACCAACAACACTGCGGCCGCCGCATCAAACCGCGTCTGGCCGGCTGTCGCAACGACGATCGGCAAGGCCTTGTGCGCACGATAAATCGCGATCTCTTTTGCCACATCTGATGCATTGCCCTCGAGCAAACCCGTGGCACAAACGAAAATCAACGGCTCACAAGACAAGTCGATGTGCTTTTTATCTTCGGTCGAGTCGCTTGAAATCGACTTATAACAAAGCTCAGACAATTTGATTCGCACTTCTTGTGCAGCGATCAAATTCATGCCGTTACCGACGACCGTCCAATAGCGGCGCGAAGACGCAAACTGCTTGGCAGCCGCCGCAATCGCTGGTCGCGTCGCCAAAACTTCAACAAGCGCGTCGGGTATCTTGCGCAAACCCGACAACAGTTCATGTCGCACACGATCAGAAGATTTGCCGAGAGCTTTCGACAACGCACACGCGTAGAGCGCACCGGCCGCAACCTGCGCGTAAAACGCCTTGGTGCTGGCCACACTCATCTCGACATCGCGACCGTCTGATGTATACATCACGCCATCTGCTTTCGCCGACAGTTCACTGCCACGACGATTGACAATCGCTAGAACACTCGCACCACGTGCTCGCGCCAAGTCAACGGTGCGATTCGTATCTGTTGTCGTACCACTTTGGCTAACCGCGACAACGAGTGTGTCGCTCATATCGAGTTGCAAACCAAAACCCGAAAGTTCGCTGGCCAGCAAAGCTTCTGCACTCAAGCCGATGCCAACCAGTTCGTTCAGCAACTTGGCCAACGCTTGACCCGCAACTGCCGCAGTGCCCTGACCGATCACACGAACCTTCGTGATTTCGCCCGACGCCATGCGATTACAAATCGCTTTCGGCAGAACATCTTCACCCAAATCGGTTGTCAACATGCCATTGTCTTCGACGATTCGTCCACGAATCGTCTTTCTAAAACTTTCTGGCGCCTCGGCAATCTCTTTTGCCAAAAAGTGTTTGTGCTCGCCGCGATTGATATCTCTCGTCGTTATCTCTGCGGTCAAAACTTTGTCTTGACTCAGTTCAATTTCACGCCCATCGTAAGAAACCAACTGCACGCCCGATAACTCACCGGCATTCGCGCCCGAGAGCATCACCACTTGACCTCTGCTCGAAGGGTTATCTGGGTCGGCAAGCGCTTCGCCATCCATTCGCACATAGTTAAGAGTCTCTTCAACCAGGCCATACGGTTCGCTGGCAACTACAAATCGATCTTCAGCAAGACCGATACATAAGCCTTGACCACTGCCGTGCAAAGCCAGCAAAAGTTTGTCTGGCTCTGTCGCACTCGCAACTGCAATTGCTACTGAACCTTCAAATTGAGCAACAGTTTCGCGAAACGCATCGGTCAAATTTTTGGTCGTCGCTAATTTTCTTGAAACCAACGCAGGGATAACTTTTGCATCGGTTGTTATTGGCCCCGCGACACGCAACCCATATTGCACTCGCAGGTCAGCATGGTTGTCAACGTCGCCATTTAACGCTGCGACAAGATATGCATCGTCGTGCTTGCCCTCGAGCTCTTCGCTATTCACCGGGTGGGCGTTGGGTTCAGAAATTATGCCGACGCTTGCCCATCGCGTGTGCGCCAACACGGCGACTTGCGCGTTGGGCTGTGAAATGCAAAGTCGCAACAGTGCGTCAGCCATCACCGCGTTGCGCATCACGCGAGTGTTGTCGCCAAGTTCGCCAATTTCAGCGGCTGCTTTATAAACAAATGACCACGCATTCTCGGTCATCCGCACAGCGCCAGACATAAACAATGCATCTTCGCTACGGTTTGCCAACAATGCCTTGACCTGTTTGTCGGTGGCTTTCAGCGCGTGGTTTGAAACCAGCACATGAATGCCAGCCGAATCGCGACCACGAACCTCGAGCCGATCCAAACCTGAGAACGCTTGTTGAATCGAAAAATATCCACTTCGTGCCGACTCTGATGCGCCTTGCCCAGCCAACGCATCAACAAGCTTCGCCGTGCGTATGCGATCGTTACGCAGCTCCCAAATTGCATCTTTTGCACGAATTATCTCGTGCAATGCATGTTGCGATGACTCAGTCTGCAAGCCCGCCGACTTTTCAATCGATTGTTCGTAAGCGACAACAATTGCATCGAGTTGATCTATCCGCGATGTCATCGACGCGATCAACTGATGATTGTCGGCCATACATAATTGACCGGCATCACCGCGCAAAAGCCTGTCGGCTATCGTCACGGCTTGGGCAAGTTGGTCGATGTCGCTCTTTGCGCCGGCATCCAACGCGGCATCCAACAGTGCCAAAATCTCTTTGGCGGTCGGGGTGGCTCGTCGAGTCTTTCGACTAAGCACGCAGATGATTCCGCACATGGTTTCTAGTCTACTTTCGCATCACTGTCAGCCGAGTCGCGCAGTTATCGCTTCAGCCAATGTTGCAGCAACCTTCTCGGCAATATCTTGTTGCGGTGCTTCAACCATCACGCGCACCATCGGCTCGGTGCCACTCGCACGCACCAAAACTCGACCGCTAGCGCCGAGAGTTTTTTCGGCTGCTGCTATTTCGCCTTTAAACAGTTGATCAACACCATCAACTCGCTTGCCGACACGCAAGTTAATCAACACCTGCGGAAAACTAGTCATTGCACCGTTAGCAATTTCGCTCAACGATTTTTTTGACTCGACGATCAAAGCAGCAAGTGACACCGCCGCTAGCAAACCGTCACCGGTTGTCGCCAAGTCTCGATAAATAATGTGTCCACTTTGTTCGCCACCCAGCGAGAGCGATTCATCGTCAAGTGCGAGCAATACAGATCTGTCACCGACGGGCGTGGTCACTACTTCGATTCCGGCATTTTTCATTGCTTGATGAAAACCAATGTTCGTCATTACCGTCACGACAACTTTGTTGTTGCGCAGCGTGCCACGGTGCTTCATATCGAGTGCACTGATCGCCAGCAAATGGTCGCCGTCCACGATCTGGGCGTTGCCGTCAACTGCAATCAATCTGTCGCCATCTCCGTCAAAGGCAACACCAAAATGTGCCCCGACACTCTTGACCACTTCGCTCAGCGGTTCGGGATGTGTTGCGCCGCATTGCAGATTTATATTTCTGCCATCGGGCGTCGCATTAATTGTCGTCACTGTCGCCCCAAGTTTCGAAAAGACCTCTGGTGCCACATGGCTGAACGCGCCATTGGCACAATCAAGGGCAACATGCAGGTTCTTCAACGCACCAGGTCGCACCAAACCAACTAGCCAGTCACAATATTCTTGCAACAGTTCTGGTCGCGCTACGCCAGATTTTGCGCTGCTCGACACCATGTCGTCAGCCGCTTTCGCATTCTCACCGCGCGCCAACATGGCCTGCTCGATGCTCTCTTGCTCTGCATCCGAAAGCTTGCACCCGCCGGCGCCAAAAATCTTTATTCCATTGTCTTGATACAAATTGTGCGATGCCGTAATCGCTATCGCCACAACACCGTGCTTTCGTGCCGCAAATGCAATCGCCGGCGTCGGGGCAACACCCATCAATTGCACTTCAACACCCATCGTCGCAAGCGCCTTGGTGATTGCCGTTTCGAGCAACACCCCAGACTCACGAGTGTCGCGACCGATCACAACCAGGTTGCACTGCAATACTTGCGCAGCAACCTCTGCGAGGTTCGCTGCATAATTTTCGGTCAGTTCTTTGCCGAATTCTCCACGAACCCCGTCGGTACCAAATGTCAACATCTAACCACCAATGCCTTGTCGTAACAAAGAGAGTTGAACGCGATTTTCAGATTTAGTTTCAGCACAGCAACAAGCCATGCGTTGCAAAAGCGATTTAACGCTTCGTGTACTGCGGCGCCTTGCGTGCCTTTTTGAGACCGTACTTCTTGCTCTCTTTACGGCGCGAGTCGCGTGTCAACAAACCGGCCTTCTTCAATGCCAATCGTTGTGCCGGGTCGAGTTCAACGAGTGCTCGTGCAATCGCCATGCGCAACGCACCAGATTGACCAGCAATACCGCCACCGAAAATGTCGGCGTCTACGTCGTATGTCTTTTCAGTGTTCGTAATTCGCAAAGCTTCAGTCGACGAATTGCGTTGCACTTCTGACGGAAAATATTCGTCGAACGCACGATCATTAATTTTTACGACGCCAGTACCTGGTCGCAGTCGAGCACGACAAACTGCGTTCTTGCGACGACCGGTTGTTTGTGTCAATGGCTTTGTTCCCACGAGTTAGTTCCTTTTTTTCGAATTTTCTACGACTCAACGAGCCTTGGCATGCGGAATCTCAAACACTTTTGGTGATTGCGCTGCATGCGGATGTTCTGCACCTGGATAAACCTGCAACTTCTTGAGCATCTGTCGACCAAGTGAGCCTTTTGGCAACATGCCGCGAATCGAGCGACGAATCGCATCACCAGGTTTGCGGTCGAGCAAGTTTTGATATGTCTCCGACTTCAGACCACCTGGGTAACCCGAGTAGTCGTAAACCATCTCGCGATCTGCCTTGCCCGAAGTGAGCACGATCTTCGAAGCGTTAATAATTACGACATGGTCGCCGGTGTCCATGCTTGGTGTGTACATCGGCTTGTGCTTACCGCGCAACAGCGTTGCAACTTCTGTGCAAAGACGACCAAGCACCAAACCCTGTGCGTCAATGATGTGCCAGGCACGCTGCACTTCGCTAGATTTTGCTGAATAGGTACGCATTAAAAGTTCCTTAAGATAAAAATTGCTTCGGCCTGAATGCATTTCGCACCCGTTTTAACGACCTGTTAAGGATAGGGCCGTAGCCCCCTAAATCACAATCGGCCCCACATAAATATGGGTTATTGGCTCAGGCTGCATCGCTCGGGTACCCGACCTCGGTCAGAAATAAACCTTGCGGCGGGGCCAGTTGCGACGCTTCAGCACGATCACCTGAGCGGATCAACGCCATCATGTCGCTACTCGGCCGTTTGCGTGCGCCGATTTCAACGAACGTGCCAACGAGCGAGCGAACCATCTGATGACAAAACGCGTTTGCCCGAATATCGAAGCGAAACATTGAATCACCAATCTCGCGCCAACTGGCCTGCATCACGCAACGGCGCAACGATTTCTCGCGCACAATTTCGCCAGAACTATCTTCGGTTTCTGGGCCCTCGAGATCTGGCTCGGTGTCTGGTTTTGGCCGTCGACAAAACGCCGAAAAATCATGAGTGCCGATAATCGGGTCGCATGCCAACTGCATCGCATGCAAATTGAGTGGTGCAATAACATGCCACGACGACGAAACCTTGAAAGGGTCTGGAAAGTCGGCGTTGTAAACAAAATATTGGTAGTGCCGCCAGATCGCCGAAAACCTCGCGTGAAAATCGCTTGTCGTCCAGGCAATATCTTTGACGATTATTTCTGGCCCACAAAGCGAGTTCAGTTGCTTGCGCAAAGTCGCCAGATCGCAGTCATCGGCGACATCACAACTAATCACTTGTGCAGTGGCGTGAACGCCAGCGTCGGTTCGACCTGCCGACACAAGCGGTATCGGAGTCTGAAAAATCTGTTGCAACGCCCCACCGAGCGTGCCCGCAATAGTCGCAACTTTCGGGTTGACCGCGAAACCGTGAAACGGTTGCCCGTTATAAGCAACAACCAAGCGCACTCGACGCATAGGTTTTGTTTTTTACTAGATCAGTTCGATGCGCGCCATTGGAGCATTGTCACCATGGCGTGGACCAAGCTTCATGATTCGCAAGTATCCGCCATTTCGCTCTAAGTATCTTGGGGCAACAACATTGACAAGTTTGTTGGTCATTTCTTTATCGCGCAAATAGCTCTGAATCTGACGAATGCGGTGCACTCGCATCGGGCTGGTGCCCTGTGCTTTTTTAGCCTTGGTGATCAACTTCTCGGCGATCGGTCGAAGCGCCTTTGCTTTTGTCTCAGTCGTGACAATGCCTTCGGCAGCGAACAAAGACGATGCCAAGTTGGCCATCATCAATTTTTCGTGCGACGAGCTACCACCAAAACTTGGTCCGCGGCGTGGTCTTCCTGGCATATTGAATCGTCTCCCTTATCTAATTTCGTTTAGTTCAGTCGCTCAGATTCGTAACGAGAGTCCGCGCTCATCAAGCTTTTGCTTGATCTCGTCCAGGCTCTTCTGACCGAAGTTGGTGATGTTCATCAAGTCTTCTTCTGAGCGAGTCAACAACTCACCGATTGTGTTTACTTGACCGCGCTTCAAGCAGTTGCGTGGTCGCTCTGACAAGTCGAGATCTTCGATTGGCATGTCGAGGTCGCCGGCGCCACTTGAGTAGCCAGAAACTTCGCCAAGTTCAAGAGCAACTGGCTCTGCAGTCAGGTTTGCCACAAGATCTACGAGAGATCGCAATGTCGCACCTGCCGAGGCAAGTGAGTCGACTGGCGCAATCGAGCCATCAGTTTCGATGTCGATGATCAAATTGTCATAGTTGGTTGACTGCTCGACGCGAGTCGGCACAACTTCGAAAGTCACGCGACGAATCGGCGAGAAGATCGCATCAATCGGAATAATGCCGATTGTCTTGCGAGCACCATCACGGTCTGACGACATGTATCCCTTGCCGCGCTCGACCGTAAGTTCAAACACGAGTTTGCCCTTGGCTGAAAGTGTGGCGATCTTTTGCGACTTGTTCAGAATTTCTACTTCTGGTGGACACTGAATGTCGCCAGCCGTGAGCTCAATTGGACCCTTGACGTCGACGCTCAACACGATTGGGTCGTCTGAAGTTGACTGCAAAACGATGTCTTTCAGGTTGAGAATAATTTCGGTCACATCTTGCGATACGCCTTCAATCGTGTCGAACTCGTGTAGTGCCGATTCGAACTTGACTGATGTAATTGCCGCACCAGGAATCGATGACAGCAGCATTCGGCGCAACGAGTTGCCGATTGTGTGACCAAGACCTGGCTCGAGTGGACCAACCGAAAACTTTTGACGATTGTTCTCTGGTGAACCGATTGGTTCGACTGTTGGGCGCTGGATTACAAGCATGATTTCTCCTCTGACTCTTTTTTGGGGTTACTTCGAATAAAGTTCAACGATTAATTGTTCACGCACAGGCACATCGATTTGTTCGCGCACCGGCAACTCGCGCACCGTCACTTGCTTGCCGGCTTCGGCAACATCAAGCCATGCCACAACTTTGCGGTCGAGCGTGTCGATGTTGTGCTGAATGACGATCATGTTGCTGCTTTTTGTCGACAGCGTCACAACCTCACCCTTTTGCAACGTGTATGACGGAATATCTACTCGCTTGCCATCAACTTTGATCAAGCCGTGACTCACAAACTGGCGTGCCTGTGGGCGTGATGCTGCCCAACCTGCACGATAAACAACATTGTCAAGGCGCAACTCTAAAAGGCGCAAAAGGTTTTCACCGGTTGGGCCGGTAAGACGAACTGACCTCTTATATAGGTTGCGAAATTGACGCTCAAGCAAGCCGTAAATGAACTTGGCTTTTTGCTTCTCTTGCATCTGAGCAAGATATTCGCTGCCTGCACCTTTGCGGCGCGAACGACCGTGGTGACCCGGCGGAAACGGACGACGCTCAAGTGCCTTTGTGCCCTTGGTGTTTTCGAAAATATTGACGCCGAGACGGCGCGAAATGCGAACTTTAGGACCTGTGTAACGAGCCATGAGTTATGGACGCTTTCGTTTTGGTTGACGGCAACCGTTGTGCGGTACCGGTGAGAGATCTTTGATGCCCGAAACTTCAATGCCAAGGTTTTGAATCTGACGCAAAGCGGTGTCACGACCCGAACCTGGACCTTTTACATGCACTTCGGCGCGACGAAGGCCAAGCTCCATTGCGGCGCGGCCAGCTTTTTCTGCCGCCATCTGTGCAGCAAACGGTGTCGACTTGCGCGAGCCACTAAAGCCAACGCCACCAGATGATGCCCACGAAATTACGTTGCCCTCGGTGTCGGTAACCGAAACAATCGTGTTGTTAAAAGTGCTCTTGATGTGCACGATGCCTGATGTGACGTTGCGACGCTCGCGCTTGCGCTTGCGACTTGCTGGTTTTGCTTCGGCCATGATTACTTCCTTACTGCGATCTTTTTGTTAGCGACTGTTTTCTTCGGACCTTTTCGCGTACGCGCATTTGTATGCGTGCGTTGTCCACGAACCGGCAAACCTTTGCGGTGCCGCGTGCCCTGATACGAACCGATCTCGATCTTGCGCTTGATGTCGGTCTGCACGTTGCGACGACGATCACCTTCAACGCTCAAATTGTTTTCGATGAACATACGAATCTTGTTGACCTCAGAGTCGGTCAAATCACGAACTCGAGTGTCTGGGTTGATGCCAGTTTCGTCGCACAATTTCTTTGCGGTCGTGCGACCGATGCCGAAAATATATGTCAAACCAATTTCAAGGCGCTTCTCGCGCGGAATGTCGACTCCAGAAATACGTGCCATTTTGTCTCTCTCGCTCAGCCTTGACGTTGCTTATGGCGTGGGTTTTCGCAGATCACCATTACGCGACTGTGCCGACGAATGATCTTGCACTTCTCGCAAATTTTTTTAACGCTGGTTCTTACTTTCACAGCACGCCTTTGTTATTTAAATCGATATGTGATACGACCTCTTGTGAGGTCATACGGAGTTAGTTCTACTTGCACTTTGTCGCCAGGAAGAATTCGAATGTAATTCATTCGCATCTTTCCTGAAATATGAGCCAAAACCGTGTGTCCGTTTTCTAACTCGACTCGAAACATTGCATTAGGTAGGGATTCAGTAATCTTGCCTTCCAGCACGATTGCATCTTCCTTATTTTTGGGCAAAATTTCTCCGAACGAATTATGGTTTTTCTCTTATTACCCGAAAGTCCGAAGACCGTTTAGGGCGACTAGTTAGGCTATCGGCGCAGTCCTGTTTCAACCACCGTTTTTATGCGATCAAAGACCTGTTCTGGCGAACCCAAGCCATCGACCACATGCAACGAACCCCGTCCCTGATAGTAAGAAATAAGCGGTGCCGTCTGGGTCTCATAGACATCTAGTCGTTTATTTATCGCCGCCGGCGTGTCGTCCGTGCGCTGAACCACTGCCCCGCCACACTTTGCGCACTTCCACGGATTCGGCTCTTTGCCAGTCGCCGTATAAATCGCATCGCACCGCTCACAAGTTCTTCGCGACGAAAGTCGACCCAAGACTATTTTGCGATCGACGTCCAGATCGATCACGAAACCCACCGGTCGCGTTTGAGTCAAAGAGTCAAACGCCGTGGCTTGGCCTATCGTGCGCGGAAATCCGTCCAAAACGAAACCAGCAGTTCGCGCATCTTCTTGACTGATGCGACCTTGCACCAAAGACACCATCAAACCGTCATCAACTAATTCACCACGATCTAGCACGGCTTTGGCTGCGCGGCCCACGACTGAATCTTGTTTTACGGCGTTGCGCAACATTTCGCCAGTTGAAATATGCGGAACGTCAAAATGCTTTGCAAGTCGAGCACTCTGCGTGCCCTTGCCGGCGCCCTGGCGACCGAACATAATAATTCTCACTCCAGCGCTCATGATTTTCTATTCCGATCCTGTGGCCAATAAAACGTTGTTCGTGTTTACGTCATTCGAGATTATTGCTTGAGGAAACCTTCATAATTTCGCTGCATCAACTGGCTATCAATTTGGCGCATCAATTCAAGAGCAACACCAACTGCGATCAAAACTGTTGTGCCAGCAAACGGGAATGAAGTCACGTTGCCAACCCACAACACGATGTACGGCAAGATCGCGATTACCGCTACGAATGTCGCGCCCGGCAATGTAATGCGATTCACCGTCTTGGCCAAGAAAGTTTCTGTCTGCTGACCGGGTCGAATGCCCGGAATAAACCCACCCTGCTTGCGCAACTGATCTGCTTGTCGAATCGGGTCAAACGCAATCGAATTATAAAAGTAAGCGAACGCGACAATCAACAACGCAAAGACCGTGACATACAGCAAGTTCTGACTGTTGATCAAGTATTGATCCACGAAACGGGCGATCGAACCGCGCCAACCCTCGCCACTACCCAACATGTTCGACATCAAAACTGGCAACAACAAAACCGAACTGGCGAAAATAATTGGCACAACGCCCGACTGGTTTACTTTAAGCGGAATATAAGTGTTTTGTCCGCCGTACATTTTGCGACCAACAACACGCTTTGCAAACTGCACCGGCAGTCGACGTTGGCCCAACTCAACACGAACGACTGCAAGAATGATTGCGATAGTGAGTGCGACCAAGATAATAAACACCAAAGTTTTACGTGTCTGCAACAACGAATAATAGCTGTATGGCAAATCGCTGACGACAGACGCGAAAATAACCATCGACATACCGTTGCCGATGCCTCGTTGGCTAATTAATTCGCCCAGCCACATCAACAATGCTGTCCCTGCAACCAGTGACGGAATCACCAACAATGCTCGTGGCATAAATGGATCAAGCAAGACAACGTCTGGTGCCTGAGTGCTTGCGCCGAAAAATGCCGAGCCACGACCCTGACCGAAAATAAAAGTTAAACCTGCGCCTTGCAACGTTGCAATACCGATCGCCACATAGCGAGTCCATTGAGTGATTTTGCGTTGACCCGTGGCGCCTTCTTGTTGCCACTGCTCAAGCTTCGGAATCACAACAGTGAGTACTTGCATGATGATGCTCGAGGTGATGTACGGCATGATGCCGAGCGCAAAAATCGAGAAGCTACCGAAGGCGCCGCCCGAAAACAAGTTCAAGAAGCCAAGTGCACCCTGCGACTTTGACGCTTCGCGCAACTGGCTGACTGCTTGTGCATCGACACCAGGCACTCGCAACGAAACACCTAGACGATAGACGAGTAACATCGCCAAAGTAAACAGAATCTTGTTGCGAAGTTCTGCAACCTTGAAAATGTTGCCAATTTTTGACACGTTTTTACCTCGATGTTTTTACTAGAAGCAGGCCCATGCGAACTGTACTAGCGGTTGGTGAACTGACTGCCCTTGGCTGGTGGTCGAACGCCTCTGAATGTTGGTGGCAAGATCACTACTGATCCGCCAGCGGCGACGATTGCCTCTTGCGCCGACTTCGAAACTGCGTGCGCCGAAACTTTGACCGCACGAGTTATTTTGCCTCGACCCAAAACCTTGATCATCTGACCTTTGTGAGCCACGCCACCCGAAACGAGTTTCGCTGGGTCAACTTCGCTTGCACCAAGAGAGTCGATCGCATCAAGGTTGACCGCGTAATACTCGACACGAAACGGGTTGTTGAAGCCCTTGAGCTTTGGCACGCGTTGCTTGAGTGGCATCTGTCCACCTTCGAAACCACGGGCAACCGTGTTACGAGCGTATTGGCCCTTCGTACCGCGACCGGCTGTTTTTCCGCCTTTACCACCGGTGCCACGACCCACGCGCTTCGGTTTTTTTCGTGCTCCGTAGCGAGGTCCAATTTCATCGACGCGCATGATTATGCTCCTTTTTTGCTTACTTCAATAAGGTGAGGAACTCGCGCAAGCATGCCGCGAATCTCTGGACGATCTGGCAATGTGTTGACATCACCGATCTTGCGCAAACCCAAGGCACGCATCGTTGCTTTCGTCTTGGGCATGATG
>CAMBDT010000017.1 GCA_945865395.1 Acidimicrobium ferrooxidans DSM 10331
GATGTACATAATTTGATCGATGGGGCGCCACCACATCTATCTTTTACGCCGAGCGAAATCGAACTAGGAAACAAAACGCTCAGAGAAATGGGGCTCAGCGAGGGCGATCGATTCGTGTGCATCATCGTGCGTGATGCCGAATATACGAAGGTTGCTTTCCCTGGCAAAGACATGTCGTATCACGATTTTAGAAATTGCGACATTGATGACTCTGTAATGGGTGCAGAGGCGTTGGCTGATCGCGGGTTATTCGTTATTCGAATGGGTTCAATTGTCGAGAAGCCGATGGTCTCGAAAAATCCGAAGATCATTGACTATGCCAATTCGAAATTCCAGAGTGAATTCATGGATGTTTTTCTTGGTGCGAGATGCGAGTTCTGTGTCTCAGACGGCTTGGGCTATTACGCGATACCTGCTGCATTTCGCCGACCTAACGCATACGTGAATTTCACTCCATTTCATATTTTCTTTTCGTCTCGTGCCTGCGACCTCGGCATCGCCAAAACCGTTAGTTCGCTGAAAACAGGCAAGCGGCTGAATCTCTCACAGATGGGCGAAAATGGCATCGCCCAGTTCTCGCACACATCGCAATACTCAGACGCCGGTGTCTCGATTGACAGCAACACCCCCGAAGAAATTCGAGATCTGATGCTTGAAATGTTGGATCGCATCGAAGGAAAATGGAAACCGCAAAGCGGTGACGACGAACTACAAACTAAATTCTGGCGAAAGTATTCTGAAGTTATTGGTGAACAGCGAACCATCTGCCACGGCGAGATCCGTGCGAAATACGGCGCACAGTTTTTGCGCGACAATCAAGACTGGATTCTCTAGAAATCGCCAATCGGTCAAGCGGTTCAGACGTTTGCGCACTATCGTGATTAGCGCAAGTTAATGAATTTAGGGCAGTAGCTCAGTTGGTAGAGCGCCGGTCTCCAAAACCGATGGTCGGGGGTTCAAATCCCTCCTGCCCTGCAAAATTTAGTCACTGAGGCACTTTTGAGTACCGTTTTGGTGAGGCAATTAGAAAGGCAACTCATTGAGCCAGTGGCCATTAAAAAAATTTGACGATTTCAGCAATGATGTAATCGTCGTCGATGGTCTCTGGGGCTCGGGCAAGCAACTTGTCAGCACGCTTGTCGGTGGGTTTGATCGAGTCGAACATTTCAAATACAACCCCGATTATGACTATTTATGTGCGGCGTCACATCTTCAGGCGATGAACACCAATGCAACTGTCACACTTCTTCAACTAATCGCTGGTCGAAATCAGTATTACAACCTCATTGGTCGAGAGGTCAACCTACGCTGGCGTGACGAAACTGGTCCGCGATTTCATCCAACACCATTTAAATTTGTCGCCAGACTATTTAGTAAAGACGGCGAGGCGATTGCCAGAACGATTGACGAACAAAACATTGCCAACAATATTACGACGCACTGCATCTATCCGGTTGCGTCACCGATTGTCGATGCTTTCGGTGATCGCCTGAAATTTATCGAGGTGGTTCGCCATCCATTGCATCTTGTAACTCACTGGTCGAGATTTCTTGAACCATCTCGTTGGCGTCGCGTGCGCGAAATCAATTTAACAATTGATTGCAACGGCTACAAAGTTCCTTGGTTCGCAAGTTCATGGGCCGAGAAGTTTGCGCAGGCAAAAACTTTTGATCAAGCATTGATGAGCGTCGACTTTTTGAGTAACTGGGTGATTGACGTCGCGCAATCTCAGAAAAATACTGAGTCCAAGTTTCATTTCATACAGTTTGAAAACTTGGTTCTTGATCCCGAAAACGAGATAGCTCTTCTTGGCAAATTTTTGGGTCGATCACAGACCAAAGGCATGAAGAAAATTATGCGGCAAAACGCCATCCCGAGAAAAAATATTGCCGACGGCCCGAAGATGGGTCAAAACTACCGATGGACAGCACTTGAGAAAGACGAAAAGGTCTATTCAGAAGCTATGGCGATGATTCATCAGCAGGGAAGCGCCGATCTCGTTGCGGCATTTACCAAGACGATTACTCGCTATAACTCAATCTGGAAAGGCCCTCTAGCCAAGTTTGAGTGAATGACCGATAGGGTTATTAGCCGATATGTCAATGGATCTCAACCGTCAACAGAAGCGCGCCATGCAAAAAATGGGCGAAGTCAACGAGCAAGGCGCACCGATACGCCAGGCTCGACCGACGGTTGCTGCCCAAGTTGCCAAAGAACGAGTTGGTCCATTTCAGTACATTCGCGAAGTTCGCGATGAAATGCGCAAGGTTGCCTGGCCAAAATGGCCCGAAGTTCGCCGTTATTCAATAATTGTGCTGGTCACAGTCGTAATTGTGACCGCATTCGTGGGGGGATTGGACGCTGCATTTGGCATACTTTCAGGCTGGCTTTATAAAGATTAGGCACCGATTAAATGACTGACGACACCACAACAACTCAACTTGCACCCGAAGCAACAGCCGAAGATTCGGCTGTAGTCGATGCAACTTTTGATCTCACCGAAAATGGCGATTCGCCAGATGACGAAGTCGATCGTCCGTGGTTGCGCCCAGGCAAATGGTATGTCGTGCACTCGCAGTCGGGCTATGAGAAAAAAGTTGACGCCAATCTCAGAGCTCGCATCGCTTCATATAACTTGACCGATCGCATTTACGAAATCGTCATCCCGATGGAAGACGTCGTTGAGTTCAAGCAGGGTCGCAAGCAAACTGTGCAGAAAAAAGTTTTTCCTGGATACCTGCTCGTGCGTTGTGAAATGGACGATGAAACTTGGTTTTGCATTCGCAACACACCGGGCGTCACTGGTTTCGTGGGTCAAAGCCAAAAAGGCAAGACACCAGCGCCGTTGTCGCGCAAAGAAGTTGCAACTTTCTTGTCGGCCAAAGGCGACGGCAAAGAAGCACCGAAGCGCAAGGCACCAAAACTCGATTACGAAGTTGGCGAGGGTGTGCGTGTTAAAGAAGGTCCGTTTGCAGACTTCTCGGGTCAGGTTGCAGAAATTAATGCCGACCACATGAAGTTGAAAGTGCTTGTCAATATTTTCGGTCGAGAAACTCTCGTCGAAATGGACTTCAGTCAAGTCGCGAAACTTTAATAGAAACTTAAAAGAAAGAACCAGTCATGGCAAAAAAAGATATTAAAGCAGTCGTCAAGATTCAGATTCCTGCGGGCAAGGCAACACCGGCACCACCAGTTGGTACGGCCCTTGGACCACACGGCATTCAGATCATGGACTTCGTCAAGCAATACAACGCTGCAACCGAGTCGCAAAGCGGCACGGTTGTGCCTGTTGAGATCACGATTTTCGAGGATCGTTCGTTCTCGTTCATTCTTAAGACGCCGCCGACACCAGTTTTGTTGCGTCAAAAAGCAGGTCTCGAAAAGGCCGCCAAGAATCCAGGCAAAGAAGTTGCTGGTTCGGTGACCGAAAAAGATGTTGAAGAAGTGGCCAAAATCAAGATGCCTGACTTAAATGCCAATGATCTTGAGGCTGCCAAACAACAAGTCCGCGGCACAGCCCGTTCTATGGGTCTGACAGTCGTCGGGTGATCAAGAAGTAATTAATAAGCAATAAATAATTAGCCTGATTCGGAAGAACCTCATCCGGACGGGTCAACAACGAGGGAGGCGAAATGCCACAGAATAAAACGAAACAAGATAACAATCAAGACAAAAATCACGGCAAGAACTATCGCAACGCGATTGCGTCTTATGACCGCGAGACATTGCACACGCCGGCCGATGCTGTCGCCAAAGTTAAGTCATTGGCCAAGGCAAAGTTCGACGAAACCGTTGAGTTGGCCGTGCGCTTAGGGGTTGATCCACGCAAAACAGAGCAGAGCGTTCGTGGCACCGTGTCGATGCCGTCAGGTACCGGCAAATCGGTGCGGATCGCTGTTTTCGCGGCAGGCGAGGCTGCTAAACAAGCTCGTGATGCTGGCGCCGACATCGTTGGTAGCGACGAACTTGCTGCTGAAATCGAAAAAGGCAAAATGGATTTCGATATTGCGATTGCGACGCCAGACATGATGCCGCTCGTCGGCAAGTTGGGTCGCGCACTCGGACCACGCGGTCTGATGCCGAACCCAAAAACTGGCACAGTGACGACAGATGTTGCGCGAGCAGTCGCCGAATTTAAGGGTGGCAAAGTTGAATATCGCACCGACCGCTATGGCAATGTGCATATTCCGGTGGGCAAAGTTAGTTTTGAAGCATCGGCTTTGGCGATGAACGTCGCGGCCGTCGTTGACGAACTAAACCGAGCACGTCCGGCTGCTGCCAAGGGTCGCTTCATCAAGAAGATTTCAGTGTCTTCGACAATGGGACCTGGCGTAAAGATCGACCCTGCACTCGTTGCAGGCGAGTAGAACCGAGTAGAAATTCGTCAAACCAAAAATTATTTCGGGTGTGAGGTCGAAAAACAGCCGATATCGTGACAAGTCGTTAGAAGTTAATAAAGCAGCAAACACAGCAATGTGAAGGTTGCCCACCGCAGAAATTTGGTCTGAAAGATTAGTTTCAGATAATGAACTAGCAATAGTTCGCCAGACGAGGTGAATGAATCTGGTCGCGAGTTTTCGCGCCGGGTTGTTCCGCACTGCGTTGAGCACCCGAGCATTGTCAAACCAGAAAGTTTTAAACTCATGGCAAATGCAAGCGCAGAAAAAATCGCGGTAGTCAAAGAGGTGAGCGAGAAGCTTGCCAAATCGAACGCCGCGATTATCACTGAATACCGCGGGTTGTCTGTCGGTTCGTTGGCGACTTTGCGCCGCGCACTTCGCCCACACGGTGCCGAGTACAAGGTCTACAAAAACACGCTGGCTCGTTTTGCCGCGCGCGAGTCTGGCTACGGCGAACTCGAACAATTCTTGAAGGGCCCGGCTGCGATTACTTTCATCAATGGCGATGCTTCGGCTGTCGCGAAAGTTCTCAAGACGCACGCCAAAGAAAATCCGCTACTCATTTTGATGGGTGGCGTCGTCGCCGGAAAAGCGATCAACGCAAAAGAACTCAAGGCGCTTGCCGATCTTCCGCCACGCGAAGTCATGCTCGCTCAACTTGCCGGCATGTTGCAAGCACCACTCACCAAGACGGCAAATCTGTTCGCTGCGTTGCCGCGTAAGACCGCATATGCCCTCAAGGCACTCGTTGAACAGCGTGAAGCGGCATAAAGAACTAATCAAATTAATTAATTAACAAATAAAAGGAGAAACAAAAATGGCACTAACAAAAGATCAGATTCTTGACGGAATCTCAGAACTCACAGTTCTTGAACTCAAAGATCTTCTCTCGGCATTCGAAGAGAAGTTCGGTGTGACAGCAGCAGCCCCAGTGGCAGTTGCCGCAGCAGGCGGTGCAGCACCAGCCGGTGATGCAGCAGCCGAAAAAGACGAATTCACAGTCATCTTGAAAGATGGTGGCGCTCAGAAGATCGCCGTTATCAAGGCAGTGCGCGAACTCACATCTCTTGGCCTCAAAGAAGCCAAAGACCTTGTCGATGGCGCACCAAAGCCAGTATTAGAAAAGGCCAGCAAGGACGACGCCGCCAAGGCGAAGGCCAAGCTCGAAGAGGCCGGCGCAACCGTCGAACTCGCGTAATAACTCGCTCTTGGCGCCTGGGTCATCCGGGCGCCTCGACCGTGCATTTTGGTCTTCGGGTTGGTGAGTTTCAGTTATTCACCGATAGGCTCGTCTACCGCCGTGCAATGCCCTTTGAGTGATTCAAAAAAATTTCTCAGCGGGCATTTCACTCTAATTTTTCTGCTTGCCAATTTCTAACCTTAGGAGTACACTCGTGGCCCTTCGTGCTGATGCACGCGAACGTTATTCGTTCGCAACACTTTCCGATGCAATGGAAATCCCAAACTTAATTGGCGTTCAACGCGAGAGTTTCGAGTGGTTTCTCACAGAAGGGTTGCGAGAGGTCTTTGAAGATATTTCTCCGGTCAAGGGTGTAAGCGATGATTTGCAGCTCGAACTTACTTTTGATCCAGATGATGCAGATTTAAACCCAAAACCAAAATTTACTGAAGCCGAGTGTCGCGATCGTGACATGACATATTCGGTGCCGAAGTTCGTCAAGGCGAAATTCTTGAATCGTCCGACGGGAGAAATCAAAGAACAGACCGTTTTCATCGGCGACTTCCCGAAGATGACCGACAAGGGCACGTTTATTGTCAATGGCACAGAACGCGTTGTCGTTAGCCAGTTGGTGCGTTCACCGGGCGTAATCTTCGAACCGGGCGAGCGTTTTCGTTTGCGCAACTTGTCGAAGTATCAACTTGTAAAGGGCACGATTCACCCAAGTCGTGGTGAGTGGCTCGAGTTCGATGTCGAGCACAAGCCTGGCAAAGAAGTAACCGCAGGCACCCGTGTTGCACGCAAGCGTCGCATGGGCATCTTCACGATCATTCGTGCTCTCGGCTACGACGAAATTAATGCTCCGGGTTTCATCGATCGTTTCGTCAACTACTTTGACTTCCTCGAAGATCAGTGGCGCCGTGAAAAAGTTATTGCTCCAACTCGCGAAGAAGCGTTGCTCGAAATTTACAAGCGTGCTCGACCAAGCGAACCACAAAACGTTGAAGCGGCTCGTGTTTATTTCGAACAGGCTTTCTTCGGTGTGCGCTACAACTTGTCACGAGTTGGTCGCTACAAACTGAACCGCAAACTTGGCGGCGAGTTGAAGAAGATTCAAGAAATGTTCGGTCTCAAAGTCGGGCCAGAACTTGGCAAACTCGATTTTCCAACAGACGATCAAGATGTGTTGAGCCGTTGCGAAGTTTTGGCGACGATCAGTTACATGTTGCATCTCGTCAAGCAAGAGCCTGGCTATCGTCTCGACGACCAAGACCATTTTGCAAACCGTCGAATTCGTTCGGTTGGTGAACTGATTCAGAACCAAGTTCGCATCGGTCTTTCGCGCATGGAGCGCGTCGTTCGCGAGCGCATGACGACCCAAGACTCTGAGGCGATTTCGCCACAGACATTGATCAATGTGCGACCTGTAGTTGCAGCGATCAAAGAGTTTTTCGGCACTTCTCAGTTGTCGCAATTTATGGACCAAGTCAACCCGTTGTCGGGTTTGACGCACCGTCGGCGACTTTCGGCTCTCGGACCTGGTGGTCTTAGCCGTGAGCGCGCAGGTTTCGAAGTTCGAGACGTTCACTTTTCGCACTATGGCCGAATGTGCCCAATTGAGACACCAGAAGGTCCGAACATTGGTTTGATCGGTGCGCTTTCGACGTATGCACGAATTAATCCATTTGGTTTCATCGAGACGCCGTATCGCCGTGTGCGTGGTGGCATCGTTACCAACGAGATCAAATACATGGCAGCCGACGAAGAAGAAAATTACGTCGTTGCTCAGGCCAACACCCCAATTTTGCCAGACGGTCGTTTGCGCGACGAGCGCGTTCTCGTGCGTCGTTCGCCACAGGCCGCAAGTTTGGAAGACCTCAAGAAGATGCTCGAAGCAGAAAGTTTCTTCGGCGCAACAACTGACATCGGCTATGTAACACCGGCAGAAGTTGACTTCATCGACGTTTCACCAAAACAGATCGTGTCGATTGCGACTGCGTTGATTCCTTTCCTTGAGCACGACGATGCAAACCGTGCGTTGATGGGTGCAAACATGCAGCGTCAAGCCGTGCCGTTGATTCGTGCTGAAGCGCCGTACATCGGCACTGGTGTCGAGGCTCGCGCTGCACGCGACGGCGCCGACTTGGTCTTGGCAAAAGATGACGGTGTTGTTGAGTCGATAACCGGTGCATCAATCGTCATTAAATACGAGAACTTGCCGAAGCGCGAACACGAGCACAAGTTGTTCAAGTTTTTGCGTTCGAACCAAGACACTTGCATCAACCAAGTCGTACGCGTAAAAGAAGGACAAAAAGTCAAGAAGGGCGATCTCATCGCCGACGGCCCAAGCACCGACGAGGGTGAACTCGCGCTCGGCAAGAACTTGCTCGTGGCTTTGATGCCATGGGAGGGCTACAACTTCGAAGACGCAATTATCTTGTCAGAGCGTCTTGTCAAAGAAGATGTGTTGACATCGATTCACATTCACGAATATGAAGTCGATGCTCGAGACACAAAACTTGGCGCAGAAGAAATCAGCCGTGACATTCCGAACTTGTCGGAAGAAATTTTGGCCGACCTCGACGATCGCGGCATCATTCGCGTCGGCGCAGAAGTAGGCCCAGGCGACGTGCTCGTCGGCAAGGTGACACCAAAGGGCGAAACCGAGTTGACACCAGAAGAGCGTTTGTTGCGTGCAATTTTCGGTGAGAAGTCGCGCGAAGTTCGCGATACATCACTCAAGGTTCCGCACGGTGAAGGCGGCAAGGTCATCGACGTCAAGGTGCTCAAGCGAGCAGCCGAGGGCGACGATGAACCAGGCGACGAATTGCCACCAGGTGTAAACCAAATCGTCAAGATTCACGTGGCGCAGAAGCGCAAAATCAGCGTCGGCGACAAACTCGCTGGACGCCACGGCAACAAAGGTGTCATCTCCAAGATTCTGCCGATCGAAGACATGCCGTATCTCGAAGACGGCACTGCGGTTGACATCATTTTGAATCCACTTGGTGTGCCGAGCCGTATGAATATCGGTCAGGTGCTTGAAGCCCACTTGGGTTATTGCGCCCGTTGGGGTTGGTACGACGAAAAGAACGACAAGACCGTTGGCGCGAACCCAATTCGTGGCACCGAGTCAAAGACTCGTCCGTCGACACCGCCGGCAACTTTCATCTCGACGCCAGTTTTCGACGGCGCTCACTGGGATGAAGACGATCAATCAGGTTCACACCCGACGATTCAATCGATTCTCAAGAACTTGAACCCAGAGTCGGTAGATGGCAAGAGGATGATCGGCACAGACGGCAAGACCGTGTTGCGCAATGGTCGCACAGGTTTGCCATACGACAACCCGATCACGGTTGGCTACATGTACATCTTGAAACTCAACCACTTGGTCGACGACAAGATTCACGCTCGATCAACTGGTCCATACTCGATGATCACGCAACAACCATTGGGTGGCAAAGCACAATTCGGTGGTCAGCGATTCGGCGAAATGGAAGTGTGGGCGCTAGAGGCCTACGGTGCAGCATATTGCTTGCAAGAACTTTTGACGATCAAGAGCGACGACGTACTCGGACGAGTGCGTGTTTACGAAGCGATCGTCAAGGGCGACAATATTCCAGAGCCTGGTATTCCGGAGAGTTTCAAAGTGTTGATGAAAGAAATGCAAGCACTGTGCCTTGACGTCGAGGTTATTTCGCACGAGGGCAAGCAAGTCGAGCTCACAGATCTTGACGAAGAAGTCTTCACTGCAGTTCGCGAACTTGGCATCGACATCAGCCGCAACGAACGTGGTTCAGATGCCGACGACCGTGAACGCGAGCGTCGCCGAGAGAAGGCTTTCTAATGATTAACCGCAGTATTTCAGAAGGGTTGGCATGACCATGAGCGATGTAGTAACTGAAGACAACAAGCGCAAGCTTGACATCAACAGCTTTCAACAGTTGCGCATTGGTTTGGCAACCGCCGACGACATTCGTAACTGGTCGCGTGGCGAAGTAAAGAAGCCAGAGACGATCAACTACCGAACATTGCGCCCAGAGCGCGACGGTCTGTTCTGCGAAAAAATATTCGGACCAACCCGCGACTGGGAATGTTATTGCGGCAAATACAAGCGTGTTCGCTTCAAGGGCATCATCTGCGAAAAGTGCGGCGTTGAAGTAACCCGCTCAAAGGTGCGCCGTGAGCGCATGGGTCATATCGAACTTGCCGCACCTGTCGTGCACATCTGGTATCTGCGCGGCACACGCAGTTGGTTGGCATATCTTCTTGGTGGCTTAGAGTCGCGCGAAGAAATCAAAGCCAAGCAACTCGAGAAAGTTATTTACTTTGCTGCCTGGTTGGTGAGCGCCGTCGACGAAGATCGCCGTCATGTTGAGTTGCCAGATCTTGAGAAAGAATATCTCGAAGACCGCGACGAATTGTTGAAGCGACGCGAAAAAGAAATCAAGTTGCGTCAAAAAGATGCCGAGGCTGAACTCAAGCAACTTGAAAAAGACGGCGCAAAAGAAAGCGATATTCGCGCTCGCCAAAAGTTGATCGACAAAGATATTCAATTGATTGGTGATCGCCATACGAAAGATCTCGATCGTCTCGAGCGAGCGTTTGAAACTTTCCAGAAGCTTCATCCACGAATGATCATCGATGACGAAGAACTTTGGCGCGAGATCAAAGACCGCTACGAAGATTATTTCACCGGCGGCACAGGTGCCGAAGCGATCAAGGTTTTGATTGACACGATCGATTTTGACGCCGAAGAAGTAATTTTGCGCAACGCAATCATGAACGGTCTCAACGGCAAGCCGTTGTCGACGCAGCGCAAGCAAAAGGCGATCAAGCGTCTGAAGATTGTTGCTTCGTTTAACCGAAAAGACAAAGACGAGCGCCTGGTGAATAACCCGAAGGCGATGATCCTCGATGTGATTCCTGTAATTCCGCCAGAGTTGCGCCCGATGGTGCAGCTCGACGGTGGTCGATTCGCGACTTCAGACTTGAACGATCTTTATCGTCGCGTAATCAACCGCAACAATCGCTTGAGCCGTTTGCTCGAACTTGGTGCACCAGAAATTATCGTCAACAACGAAAAGCGAATGTTGCAAGAAGCAGCAGACGCTCTGTTCGACAACGGTCGTCGTGGGCGACCAGTAAGTGGTCCGGGCAACCGTCCGCTTAAGTCGTTGTCAGACGGCCTTAAGGGTAAGCAAGGTCGCTTCCGTCAGAACTTGCTCGGCAAGCGCGTTGACTACTCGGGTCGTTCAGTAATCGTGGCTGGCCCGACATTGCGATTGCAGCAGTGCGGTTTGCCGAAGTTGATGGCACTCGAATTATTCAAACCATTCGTCATGAAGCGTCTGGCCGATCAGCAACTTGCGCAGAACATCAAGTCTGCCAAGCGCATGGTTGAGCGTCGTCGTCCACAAGTATGGGATGTTCTCGAAGAAGTAATTAAAGAACACCCGGTTCTTTTGAACCGCGCACCGACTTTGCACCGCTTGGGTATTCAAGCCTTCGAGCCGGTGTTGGTTGAGGGCAAGGCAATTCACTTGCACCCACTTGTTTGCACGGCATTCAATGCCGACTTCGACGGTGACCAAATGGCAGTTCACTTGCCATTGTCGGTTGAAGCGCAAGCAGAGGCTCGCGTGTTGATGCTTTCGGCGAACAACATTTTGTCGCCAGCATCTGGTCGACCAATTGTGACTCCGCAGCAAGACCTTGTAATCGGTGGCTTCTATTTGACTCGTGACGATGCTGGTTTGGCTGGCGAAGGTCGTGTATTCAAGTCGATGTGGGAGATCACACGTGCACTCGACGAAGGTGGCCTCAAACTGCATGCCAAGATAAAGGTTCTCGAAAAAGACGATCAGGGTAATTCGACATATTTCGAGACAACTGCAGGTCGCATGTTGTTCGAAGAAGTGTTGCCAGCAGATTTCTCGAAGCAATTCGGGCATATCACGGCGCCGGTAAAGAAAAAAGAGTTCGGCGTCATAGTAGAACGACTGAGCGACAATTATCCGAAAGCAGTTATCGCCTCGTCACTCGATGCGATCAAGAACCTGTGCTACCGCTATGCATCGCAATCGGGTCTTACTGTTTCGGTAGATGACGTAAAGACGCCGGTTGCCAAGCGCGGCATTCTTGACGGCTACGAGAAGCAAGCCGAAAAAGTTGAGACACAATTCCGTCGTGGCATTATCACCGACGGCGAGCGTCGTAGTCAAGAAGTTCGCATTTGGACTGCTGCAACAACAGATGTTCAGCAAGCCATGGAAAAAGAATTCAAAGAACTGCGCTTCAACCCAGTTGACATGATGATCAACTCTGGTGCTCGTGGAAACATGACCCAGATGCGTCAGATCGCAGGTATGCGCGGTCTCGTGGCCAACCCTCGCGGTGACATGATTCCTCGTCCGATCAAGAGCAACTTCCGTGAAGGTCTGCAAACTCTTGAATACTTCATTGCAACTCCTGGTGCGCGTAAGGGTCTTGTCGACACTGCGTTGCGCACCGCCGACTCGGGTTACTTGACCCGACGTCTGCATGACGTGGCACAAGAACTAATCGTTCGCGAAGATGACTGCGGCACGACACTCGGTGTGTGGGTCGAAAACGTCGGGGCAGACACTGCCAACACGCGCGCCTACCTTGAGACAAAGTTGTTTGGTCGTGCGTTGCTTAATGACATCGAACTGACCGATGGTTCGGTCATGGCACGCAACACGATCGTCGGCGACGAAGAGATGGCGACACTGCGCAATGACCCGAAAGTCACACGTGTTCGTGTTCGTTCGGTGTTGACATGTGATGCCGAAGTTGGCGTTTGCGCCAAGTGCTACGGCCGTTCATTGGCAACTGGTAAAGACATCGAATTGGGTGAAGCAGTAGGCGTTATCGCTGCTCAGTCAATCGGTGAACCTGGTACTCAGTTGACGATGCGTACCTTCCACACTGGTGGTGTAGCAGGTAAAGACATCGCCGGTGGTTTGCCGCGCGTCGTAGAACTTTTCGAAGCGCGCAACCCGAAGGGTTCGGCACGACTGGTGCCAGTAACCGGTGTTGTGCGAATTCTCGAAGACGAAGGCAAGGGTATTCCGATCAAGTTCGTTGATGATCAAGGTCAAGAGATCGAGATCATCTTGCCAACAGGTAGCCGACCACTCGTAAAAGATGGACAAAACCTTGAGGCGGGCGATCGAATCACCGACGGCCCATTAGATCCAAAAGAACTAATGCAAATTAAGGGCATTCGCGAAACTCAGCAATATCTTGTTGAAGAAGTGCAAAGGGTATATCGCGACCAAGGTGTGGCAATCCACGACAAGCACATCGAGTTGATCGTTCGTCAGATGACACGACGCGTAAGCGTGCAAGAACCCGGTGACACACATTTCTTGCCGGGTCATCGCGCAGACTCGAAAGAGTTCCGCGACGTCAATCGCGCCATCGTCGAATCAGGAAAGAAGCCGGCTGAAGGTCGCCCAGAGTTGATGGGTATCACCAAGGCGTCATTGGCAACCGAGTCATGGTTGTCGGCAGCATCCTTCCAAGAGACGACTCGTGTACTTACTGAAGCAGCGATTGATGGAAAGTCAGATCACTTGGTTGGTTTGAAAGAAAACATCATCATCGGCAAGTTGATCCCTGCTGGTACCGGCATGGATCGTTACAACTTGTTCGATGTCAGCGCGCCAGATTATGTGCCGATGCCTTATTACTCGAGCGATGACGAAGCCGACCCAGCCGCATACTTGGCTGGTCTGCAAGGCAACTATGTCGCCGATGAAGAGCCACTTGGCGAGGTTGAAGCCGAAGTTGTCGCTGATGTTGCAGTTGAGTCTGCGCCAGATGCAGGTTTTGCAACTGACTCAGACGACACCGCTAACGGCGTCGCTGACACCGATATCGCTCAATAACTGCAATAACTAGATAATCATCTGGGTGGGGCAGGTTGCCGAGACGAGGCGTTGAACCGTAGTATTCACTGTCCCGTTTGGGGTGGTTTTTAGTAGTTCGGTTCATAAAAGAAATTTCAGAAAAGGTCGTTTGCGTGCCCACAATTCAACAGTTGATCCGCCAGGGTCGAAGCTCGAAGTCATCGAAGACTAAGACTCCTGCGCTCAAAGGTTCTCCACAACGTCGTGGCGTGTGCACCCGCGTTTTTACAACTACTCCAAAAAAACCGAACTCGGCATTGCGCAAAGTTGCCCGTGTGCGTCTGACTAGTGGTGTTGAAATTACCGCCTATATTCCGGGTGAGGGTCACAACTTGCAAGAGCACTCGATCGTGCTTGTACGTGGTGGTCGTGTGCGCGACTTGCCAGGTGTTCGTTACAAAGTTATTCGTGGTGCGCTTGATGCCGCCGGCGTAAAAGATCGCAAGCAATCTCGCAGCAGCTACGGCGCGAAGAAGAAGTAAAGGAATAATCCATGCCACGCAAAGGTCCAGTCACTCGCCGCGAGTTCGCCGCAGATCCGGTTTATCGTTCGGCACTCGTAACTCAGATCGTCAACAAAGTCATGTTGCACGGCAAGAAGAGCATCGCCGAGTCAATCGTTTACGACGCGATGAAAGTAATGGAAACAAAAATGGGCGGCGAGCCACTTACCGCGGTGAAGCGTGCAGTAGACAATGTGAAGCCGCCACTTGAAGTTCGCAGTCGTCGAGTCGGTGGCGCTACATATCAAGTGCCGGTCGAAGTTCGACCACGCCGAGCAACAACTTTGGCGATTCGTTGGATCGTTGAGAACGCACGCAGCCGTCGTGAAAAAACAATGGCAGAGTGTTTGGCAAGCGAATTGATGGACGCATCAAATGGTCTTGGCGCATCGATGAAAAAGCGCGAGGACATGCAAAAGATGGCCGAGTCGAACAAAGCGTTCGCCCACTACCGCTGGTAAACAGCAGAACAAGTTAATAGGTACACCCCCATGCCATCACGCGAGTATCCACTTGATAAATACCGAAACATCGGCATCATGGCGCACATTGACGCCGGCAAAACTACGACCACAGAGCGAGTTCTTTACTACACCGGCAAGACATACAAAATTGGCGAAGTGCACGAAGGTGCCGCCGTCATGGACTTCATGGTGCAAGAGCAAGAGCGCGGCATCACGATTACTTCGGCTGCGACAACTGCAGTTTGGCGCGGTCATCGAATCAACATCATTGACACACCTGGTCACGTTGACTTCACGATTGAAGTAGAGCGTTCGTTGCGCGTGCTTGACGGCGCGGTTGCAGTGTTCGACTCGGTTGCTGGCGTCGAGCCGCAGACCGAGACTGTTTGGCGCCAGGCCAACAAATATAAGGTTCCGCGAATGTGTTTCATCAACAAGATGGATCGCACCGGCGCGAACTTCTATCGCACACTCGACATGATCAAAGATCGTCTCGCAACAGTGCCGGCAGTTTTGCAATTGCCGTTTGGTGCCGAGGCAAATTTCAAGGGCTTGATCGACATCGTAAAGATGAAGTCGATCGTCTGGGACGGCGATGAAAAAGACTCGGAGTATCACGAAGAAGATATTCCGGCCGAATATCTCGACAAAGCCAAGCAATATCGCGCCGAGTTGCTCGACTTAGTCGCTTCTGAAGACGAGCAGTTGATGGAGAAATTCTTGGCCAGCGATAACCTCAGCGAAGAAGATCTTCGCATGGGCATTCGCAAAGGCACGTTGGCGTTTAGTTTTGTGCCGATTCTTTGCGGCTCGGCATTTAAAAATAAGGGTGTGCAGCAAATGCTCGACGCTGTTGTTGACTACATGCCTTGCCCGCTCGACATTCCGGCGGCGAACGGCACAAATGTTAACGGTGATGAAACGCTGACGCGCGATGCCGACGAGAAGGGACCGTTCGCGGCGCTTGCGTTCAAGATCGTGGCTGATCCATTCGGTCGCTTGACATATTTCAGGGTTTATTCGGGCACGATCACCAAAGGTGACGAGGTTTATAACTCGGTCAAAGAAAAGCGCGAGCGTGTTGGCCGATTGTTGTTGATGCACGCGAACCAACGCGAAGACATTGAATTCGCGATGGCGGGCGACATCGTTGCTGGTCTTGGTTTCAAAGATGTAACCACTGGTGACACGCTGTGTGATCGCGGCAACCCGATTGTGCTTGAGCGAATGATCTTCCCTGAGCCGGTTATTCACGTGGCGATCGAACCGAAAACAAAAAACGACCAAGACAAACTTGGCAAGGCGCTGAAGTCATTGTCTGATGAAGACCCAACTTTCAGAGTGCGCACCGACGAAGAAACTGGTCAAACAGTTATTTCAGGAATGGGTGAGTTGCATCTCGAAATTCTCGTCGACCGAATGCAGCGCGAATTCGCAGTTGATGCAACTGTCGGTAAGCCACAAGTTGCTTATCGTGAAACCGTGACGAAGAAAATCGAGAACATCGAATATCGACACATCAAACAAACTGGTGGTTCGGGTCAGTTCGCGGTCGTCAAAGTTACGATCGAGCCAAGTGGCCCGGGTGGCGGTTATCAGTTTGAAGACGAGATCACCGGTGGTCGCATTCCACGTGAATACATTCAGCCAGTAAACCAGGGCATTCAGTCGGCGCTTGATGCAGGTGTGCTTGCTGGTTATCCAACAGTTGATGTCAAAGTTTCATTGGTCGATGGTCAATACCACGATGTTGACTCAAGCGAAATGGCGTTCAAAATCGCCGGTCAAATGGTGTTCCGCAAGGCTGCACAGCTGGCTCGACCGATCTTGCTTGAGCCAATTATGGCCGTAGAAGTAGTGACCCCAGAGGACTACATGGGTGATGTAATTGGCGATCTTTCAAGCCGCCGAGGCCGCATTGAAGGCATGGAAGCCAATGGAAACGCACAAATCGTGCGTTCACAGGTTCCGCTTTCGGAAATGTTCGGATACAGTACAGACCTGCGTTCTCGCACTCAAGGGCGTGCGACTTACACGATGCAGTTTCATTCGTATCAGCAAGTGCCCGAAGCAATATCAACCGAAATCATCAAGCGCGTGCGCGGCGAATAACCGAGCAAGCCAAAGTTTTAACAGTAACCAGCAATAACAGGAGACAAGAACAATGAGCAAAGCGAAATTCGAGCGCAACAAGCCACACGTCAACATCGGCACGATGGGCCACATTGACCACGGTAAGACAACTTTGACTGCAGCGATTTCAAAGACGCTCGCCAGCAAGGGTCTCGCCGAGTACACACCTTTCGATCAAATCGACAAGGCTCCTGAAGAAAAAGCTCGCGGTATTACGATCTCGATCGCGCACATCGAGTACAACACCGAGAAGCGTCACTACGCACACGTTGACATGCCAGGTCACGCTGACTACATCAAGAACATGATCACCGGTGCCGCACAGGTAGACGGTGCGATCTTGGTCGTGGCAGCAACTGACGGCCCGATGCCACAAACTCGTGAGCACGTGTTGCTCGCCAAGCAAGTTGGTGTGCCATACATCGTCGTTGCACTCAACAAGTCAGACATGGTTGACGACGAAGAAATGTTGCAACTTGTCGAAGAAGAAGTGCGCGACCTGCTCACTTCATATGAGTTCGACGGCAAAAACTGCCCAGTCGTTCGCGTGTCGGCACTCAAAGCACTCGAGGGTGACGCAGCATGGCAAGAAAAGATCATGGCACTCATGAATGCATGTGACGAATCAATTCCAGAGCCGAAGCGTGAACTTGACAAGCCATTCTTGATGCCAATTGAAGACGTGTTCACGATCACTGGTCGTGGCACCGTAGTAACTGGCAAAGTCGAGCAGGGCAAAGTGCACACAGGTGACGAAATTGAAATCGTTGGTCTCCGTGACACTCAGAAGACTGTTTGCACAGGTGTAGAAATGTTCCGCAAGTTGCTCGACGAGGGTCAAGCAGGCGACAACATTGGTGCGCTTTTGCGTGGTACGAAAAAAGAAGAAGTTGAGCGTGGCCAAGTACTTTGCGCCCCAGGTTCAATTACTCCACACACAAACTTCGAAGGTCAGGTCTATGTTTTGAAGAAAGAAGAAGGCGGACGCCATAAGCCTTTCTTCAACAACTACCGACCACAGTTCTTCTTCAGAACAACTGACGTAACTGGCTCTGTTGAATTGCCAAAGGGTACCGAAATGGTTATGCCTGGCGACAACGTAACGATGACAGTTGAACTCGGCAAAGCGATTGCGATGGACGAAGGTCTTCGTTTCGCGATTCGTGAAGGTGGCCGCACAGTCGGCGCCGGACGCGTAACAAAGATTCTTAAGTAGATCGTCAAGAACTGGTTCACGCTGATGGCACAGAGCATTCGCATCCGTCTCAAGGCGTTTGATCACCAGAACATTGACGATTCTGCAAAGAAAATCGTTGAAACCGTGACTCGTACGAGTGCGACGGTGCGTGGGCCGATACCTCTGCCGACAGATAAGCATCGTTTCACCGTTATTCGCGGGCCACACGTTGACAAAGACTCGCGCGAGCATTTCGAGATGCGCATTCATAAGCGTCTGATTGACATCGTTGATCCGAACGCCAAGACAATCGACAGTTTGCAGCGTCTAGAGTTGCCTGCCGGCGTTGACATCGAAATCAAGATTCAAAACGCTTAAGAAATTGGATCTAGCGTTGAGCGTTTAGGTCTATGAAGTGTATTTACTGCGATAGCGGCAATCTTCAGCAGATTGATTCGTTTTCAAACTTGAGGACAATTTCTTCTGACGCAAAACCTTGGCGAACGGGCTTCTCAATTGTGCTCTGCAAAGACTGCGGATTTCCTCAGGCTGGTGTATCCCCAGAATGGAAAAGTTCTGCGGCCGAGATCTATAGCGATTATGCGTCTTATTTTCAGACCAGTGACTTTGATCAGACTGTGTTCATTGATGGAGCTACATCTTGGCGCGGTGATTTGTTTGTAGATTCGGTTTTAAGGACGTGTAATACCAAAGCCAACGGACTAGTTCTGGATTTTGGTTGTGGTGCTGGTAATTTACTGCGGTCGTTCTCGAATTTTCGAACTGATTTAGACCTGTATGGATTCGACTTAGATGATCGAGAACTTCAAAATCTTCGCAAGATTAAGAATTTCAAGCAATTAATTGTGGGTGATCTGAAAACGAATCAGAAGTTTGATCTGATTTCGATGTCACACACTCTCGAACATCTAACAAATCCAAGAGAATCTTTGCAACAATTGCGAGGATTGTTGAATGATGATGGTTGTTTAGCAATTGCGGTTCCTGATTGCTCAATTGACCCGTTTAAATTATTAATTGCTGACCACTGCTCACACTTTTCAGTGAAAACTCTAGGTATCTTCCTGATGAATGCAGGATTCGAGGTAGTCCGAATTGAGTTGACACTTGAAACTCGAGAATGTTGGGCGATTTGCAAGCCAGGTAAATCTGAACAAAAAGAAGTTTTGGCAGATACAGACACTGCATGGGTGGCGAAATCAATTGAATGGATTAATCTGGTCAGAAACGACGCGAATAGTTTGGCAAAAAAAGGTTCTTTTGGAATATTAGGTACTTCGATAAACGCACTTTGGTTATTCGGGGAACTTGAGTTAGATGTTGATTTTTTTGTGGACGAAGATATTTCACGACAAGGCAAGAAGCTTTTTGGAAGGCCTGTGGTTAGTCCATCAATGGTTGTCCCGGGTTCTACTGTTTATTTGCCGTTCATACCAGTGCTTGCAACAAAAATTGCTGCACGATTAAATAGTGAAAATATTCTCTGGGCGGTACCTCCAAATGGCGATTGGTCTAGTTCAGTCTCAAGCTAAGAATTACGTAAGTCACTGAACTGTAGGTTGTTTAATCAGGAGATGAGGCAGTAGAAATTATTTATGAGCGATTTCAACGAGAATCCGTCACAGTTGCCGCCGCCGCAGTTGCCGGCGCAATTAGAGATGTCGGCGCAAAATCACGACGATTCGTCGTCGCAAAATCACGACGATGATCAGCGATCGCCACGACGCCGCTTTGGGGTTGTGATTGTTGCGGCGGTGTTTGGTTTGTTCGGCGGAATCATCGGCACCTATGTCGCTCAAGACGCAAACCTCGTC
>CAMBDT010000018.1 GCA_945865395.1 Acidimicrobium ferrooxidans DSM 10331
CGCTTAAATAACGCTTCTCTAGCTTTTTCAGCCTCATCGGTCAAGCCAGTGAGTTGCTCAAGTTTCCAATGGCGCATCACGACTGGCTGCAAGATCTGGTCATGGTGAATTAACAAATCATAAATTCCGACGCGAGCAATTTCTCGCGACAGTTTTTCGAAGTCAGTTATACCAGTGCCAGGCATCGCAAATGTGCGCACCGCTCGCTCGATGCCCATAACCATGTTTGATGGATCAACTGCGATCGCCGCGGTTGCAAGATCGCGATAAAACAAATAATGTAAATTTTCGTCATTGCCGACCCGTGACATTATTGCTTCACCAACTTCATCGTTCATCATCTTGCCCGTGTTGCGATGGGCGATGCGAGTTGCAAGCTCTTGCAGGGTCAAATACGCGAGTGCTTCATAAAGATCTAACGGCGCGGGCACTTGCCCGCTGCGCACTTGCTGCATCCGTGCTCGCTCAAGTGCAACCGGGTCAATCGCTCGAGTCACAGTGAGATAGTCACGAATGACAATTGAGTGTCGGCCTTCTTCGGCAGTCCAATTGCGACCCCATTCGCCATAAGCACCGTCGTTGCCAAACAACTGATCAATATCGCGAAAGTAATACGGCAAATTATCTTCGGTCAACAAATTTACATAAAGCGATGCACGAACGGCTTCTGACATTTCGTTACTGACCGATCCGAAATCTGCGTCGTTCTTATCCCATTGTGAGCCAGGCACAAAATCTTTGCCGCGACTATACGGAACCATCTCGTGCGGAAACCACTCTTTGGCCACACCAAGATGACGATTTAACAAATCACCGGCAACTGGTTCAATCTCTTTTAAGAGTTTGCGTTCGTCCACGCCTCAACCTTAACTCGTCAAACGATCAACAAGTCGCTGTAAGGGTGTGTGATAATCGTCAAGCAGTGTCATGTTTGCCTTACGCATTTGTGAGTTTTCAAGTACTGAATTTGCCGGGCGCTTCGCCGGGCGTTGAGGTCGCAAATCTGCTGTCGCAATTGGTTGCACGCGATTTGGGTCGAGTTCTGCTGCGCGCAAAACATCTTGTGCAAAACCAAACCAACTCGTCGAGCCTTGATTAGTTAAATGCCAAATACCTGCACGCGAACTGACTGCTAAATCAACGATCGCTGGTGCCGCATCGCTAGTAAACGTCGGCGAGCCGATTTGGTCGTCAACAAATGTCAGTGTCTGACTAGTGGCCGCTAGGCGCAAAATTGTCTTCACCATGTTCGCACCGTGCTCGCCACAGACCCATGAAATTCGCACCACGGCGTCTTGAACAAGATCTAGTTGCTGCTCGCCCGCGAGTTTGCTTGCACCATAAACAGATTGCGGATTCGGTATATCGCTCTCTATATAAGGTGTCTTTTTTGTGCCGTCAAAGACATAATCAGTCGATATATATATGACTCTGGCACCGACCGCACGAGCCGCCGAAACGATATTTGCAGTGCCATCACGATTCACCGCCATTGCTTTTTGCGGATCGGATTCGCACGCATCAACTGCAGTCCAGGCGGCCGCATGAATTATCGCTTCAGGCGAAACGCTTGCAATCTTTCGCGCTACCTGTTCTTTGTCAGTGATATCAAGATCAGCGTGTGTGGTGCCGACAACTTCGAGCCCCGCATGATTGGCGCTCAAGGCGAGATCTGTGCCCAGTTGCCCAGCAGCGCCCGTGATTAAAACTTTCACTATTTTTTCGCTTTCAGCGGCTCCCACCACCAGCGATTGTCGCGATACCAATTCACCGTCGCTTCCAGAGCCTCATCTAAAGAGCGTGTTCGTTTCCATCCAAGTTTCGTAATTTTGGTGATGTCTACCGAATAACGGCGATCATGACCCAACCGATCGGCCACATATTGCACGCTCGATTCATCCTTGCCCAGTTGGGCTAATAGTTTGTCGACGAGAACCCGATTCGCGGTTTCATTACCGGCGCCAATGTTGTAAATCTCGCCTGCTATGCCATGCTCAAGTGCCAGATGAACACCCGAACAGTGGTCGTCGACATAGATCCAGTCGCGCTCGTTCAGACCGTCACCATATAAAGGTATCTTCTTGCCGTCGAGCAAATTCGTGGTGAATAACGGAATCGCTTTTTCTGGATACTGAAAAGGGCCGAAGTTATTAGTACAACGAGTTACGACGACCGGTGTGCCGTGTGTCGAGAAATACGACAGCGCAATCAAGTCACTGCCGGCTTTAGACGCCGAATATGGACTTCGTGGTTCAAGCGGGTCGCTCTCGCGCGACGAACCAGTTTCGACCGAACCATAAACTTCGTCGGTGCCGATGTGCAGCACTCGCGCGATGTTCAACCTTCGTGCTGCGTCAATCACAACATTGGTGCCAAAGCAATTAGTCAAAATGAAGTCTTCGCTGCCGGCAATTGAACGATCAACATGGCTCTCGGCGGCAAAATGCACCACTGCGTCGTGGCCCGTCATCGCAGATTCGACATCGCCAGGTTGGCAGATGTTGCCTTTAACAAATCTGAATCGCGGGCTGTCGTCAACATCTTTGAGCGTCGACAAATTGCCTGCATATGTCAGCGAGTCAAAGACGGTTACTTCGTGATCAGTGTTGGCGAAAACCCAACGCACATAATTCGAGCCGATAAACCCGGCGCCACCAGTAACAAAAATCTTCATCGATTGATTACGTTCGCATCGGCCAGAACGGGCGAACCTGATCTTTTATCGCATCGCGAGTCGGGTTGGCTGCATCGCGGTCAGACAAGATCGGTTTGGCGATGCCCCAGTCGGCTTTAACGGCTTTGTCGTTGTATGCCAAGCCCAATTCGTCTTTCGGGTTGTAATAACTGTCAACAAGATACGTGATCGCCATATCGGTGAGCGATGCAAAACCGTGCGCCACACCTGGTGGAATAAAAATACCGCGGTGATCGTGCGTGCCATCTGCGCGAGCGCCAATGTCTAGTACCTGAGTCGCGCCATCGGTTGGCGAGCCAACTCGCAGATCATGCAACACCACGCGGCAACTACCAATTGGCACATACCAATAGTCGGCTTGATGCAGGTGATAGTGCAACCCAACTATGCAGCCCGCCTGACGATCGCCACGATTGCCTTGCAACATTTCGCGACCAAGCGGAAACCACTCGCGCCGATATGTCTCAATAAAAGTGCCACGCGAGTCGCCAAACGCTTGAGGCTCGACTATTTGCACGCCCTTGATCAGAGTTGATTCTGTGATCGTTGCCATTATTCAAGCTCAACTTTCGAGTCGTCGCCGAGCATCAGACGCAAGGCTCGTGGCTGTTGAATACTGCGAATCACTTCGACATCTTTGCCGATCAGCGAGTCTGTGAGTTTCGATACACCAATGATTGAACTTCCGTCAAGCACGACCGAGTGGTCCATCTCAGATTTAATCACGCGGCAATTTTTGCCAAGTGATGTATACGGCCCGATGTAACTGTCTTCAATAATCGCGCCTGCACCAATAACAACCGGGCCGCGAATTCTCGAATTCGAAATTTTTGCACCTTTTTCAATAGTCACACGACCTTGAATCTCTGATACTGCGTCAACCGTGCCTTCCATTTTGGTTTTCATCGCATCAAGCACAAGTCGATTGCACTCAAGCAATGGGTCTTTCTTGCCGGTGTCAATCCACCAACCTTGCAAAACTTTGTGTCGCACCGGAAACTTGTTGTCGACCAGCCACTGAATTGCATCGGTGATTTCAAGTTCGCCACGCGAAGATGGTTTGATCGATCGCACTGCTTTGTTAATCGTTTTGTCGAACAAGTAAACGCCGACCAGCGCAAGATCAGACGGCGGATCTTTTGGCTTTTCGACAAGTCGCACGACATGGCCGTGTTTATCCACTTCGGCAACACCAAATTGCCGCGGGTCTTCAACATGGCACAACAAGATCTGTGCCGACGGTTTGTCTTTGGCGTTGCCAGAGCGCGCACTTTCAAATTCGTTGACGAATTCTTCGAGACCTTGCTCGAGCATGTTGTCGCCCAGATACATAATGAAATCGTCGTCGCCAAGAAACTTGTCGGCGATCAACACGCAGTGTGCCAAGCCAAGCGGCTCGTCTTGCGGAATATATGTGACTTTCACGCCGAACTGACTGCCGTCACCGACCGCCGATTTGATTTCTTCGCGAGTTGAGCCGACAATTATGCCGATCTCGCGGATGCCTGCCCGTGCCATGGCTTCTATTCCATAAAACAAAATAGGCTTGTTCGCAATCGGTACAAGTTGCTTTGCGCTCGTATGCGTAATTGGCCTCAACCGCGTGCCGGCGCCACCAGAGAGAATCAGGCCTTTCATCAGCCCCTAAGCCTAGAGCGACACACTGAACTAGCGTGAACTGTTATGAATCAAGCCCGCAATGCGTTTTTGCACCCGTTCGCTAAACCCACAAAAGACAACTTTATAAAACTTGTGCGCGGTCAAGGTGCCCTCGTTTGGGACGACAAAGGCAACGAACTCGTCGACGGCATGGCCAGTC
Source organism: Acidimicrobium ferrooxidans DSM 10331 (assembly GCA_945865395.1). Classification (GTDB taxonomy): domain Bacteria; phylum Actinomycetota; class Acidimicrobiia; order Acidimicrobiales; family Ilumatobacteraceae; genus BACL27. Next base: position 4,515 of record CAMBDT010000018.1, read on the forward strand.
TTTGGTATTGCGCAGTTGGGCACGGCCGAAAAGAAATTGCGGATGCAGTTGCCAAGCAGATTACGACTCTCGAGGCCTATTCAACATTCGATCCGTTTACGAGCGAGCCTGTCGAACAACTCGCGGCGAAATTAGTTTCACTTTGCCCGATGCCAGATGCTCGGGTGTTTTTCTGCGGCAGTGGCTCTGAGGCTGTCGACTCGGCGATGAAACTGGCGCGACTCGCCCATGTTCAAGCAGGTCACCCAGAGCGCACACTGATTATTTCGCGCATGCGTGGCTACCACGGCACGAACTATGGCGGCACCAGTGCGCAGGGTTTGCCACTCAATAAGGTTGGTTACGGGCCACTCGTGCCAGATGTCGAGCAAGTTGCGAGTGATGATCTTGAAGCGATGTCGGTGCTCATGACCCAACGAGGCAACACCGTTGCTGCAGTTCTCGCCGAACCGCTGCAAGGCGCTGGTGGTGTCTACCCGCCATCAGCCGACTATCTCAAAGGTTTGCGCAAACTTTGTGATCAACACGGTGCATTTTTGATTTTCGACGAAGTGATAACTGGTTTCGCTCGGCTCGGCACTTGGTTCGGTGCAAATTTTTATGATGTCAATCCAGACTTGTTGTGTTTCGCTAAGGCGGTAACTTCTGGTTATCAACCACTTGGCGGTGTGTTCATCGGCAAGGCAGTGCGCCAGCCACTTGAGGCTGACGCCGATTTCTTTTTGCGTCATGGCTACACATATTCAGGCCACGCATCGGCGTGCAGTGCTGCACTCGTAAACCTCGAGATCATCGAGCGCGAGGGCTTGCGCGACCGCGCAACTGTGATTGGCAAGCGAATCGGCGACGCACTGAAAGCGCTCGCACAAGATGGCGTCATTGACCATGCACGAGGTGATGGCGCTGTTTGGGCGGCCGGCCTTCATGCGTCCCAAAACAACATCAAAATTCGCGACAGAATGCTCGAACTGGGTGCGATCACGCGGGCGATCAACGCCGATACGAATACTTTTTGTCCGCCATTGGTCATCACCGACGCACAACTTGACAAACTGCTCGACGCCTTCGCCCAAGCCGCTACCGGCAAATAGCTCTAGCGTCGCGCGATCGCGCGCAAATTATTTCGGCGGGTGAGTTAGCAGTTTCATCAGACTGCTGGTGTCCCAGCGGGCGCCACCCATTTCGATGACGCGCGCGTAAAGCGCGTCGACAAGTTTCGTCATCGTCAGATCGGCGCCGCTATTCTTCGCCTCGTCGAAGCAGATGCCAAGGTCTTTGCGCATCCACTCGGCGGCAAAACCAAATTCGTATTGATCGCGAACCATCGTCTTTGAGCGGTTCTCCATTTGCCATGACTGTGCAGCGCCCTTTGAAATAACCTCAACAACTTGGTCGGCGTCGAGACCCGCGCGCATCGCAAAATTAAGTGCTTCTGCAAGACCAGAAACGACACCCGCAATACAAATTTGATTGACCATTTTCGTCAACTGCCCTGCACCCGCATCACCCATGCGTTGACAAGCTTTGGCATACGCGTCGAACACTGGTCGCACACGATCGAAAACTTTTTGATCGTCGCAACCGCACATCACGGTCAGCGCACCGTTCTCTGCACCGGCTTGTCCACCAGAAACTGGTGCGTCGATAAAGCCGACACTCTTCGCAGTGCACGCTGCCGAAAGTTCGCGAGCAAGTGTCGCTGATGCAGTTGTGTGATCAACAAGCACCGTTCCATTCTTGAGGCCAGCAAGTACGCCATCAGCACCGAGCACGACATTGCGCACATCATCATCGTTGCCGACACACACCATCACGATTTCACACTGCTCGCCAACTTCGCGCGGCGTCAAAGCAAAACTTCCACCATTTTTCTCGACCCATTGCTTGGCTTTTTCAGTGTTGCGGTTATAGACAACCACATCGTGACCCTTGCTGGCCAAATGCCGTGCCATAGGCGAACCCATGACACCGAGTCCGCAAAAACCAACTTTCATTTTGCGTCAGACCCGCCGTGAAACTATTTCTTTTTTGCTGCAGGCTTCGCAGCCGAAGGTTTTGCAGTCGCTTTTGCTGCTACCGATTTTGCCGAACTTTTAGCGGCAGTCTTTGCTGGTTTGAGCACGCCCTTTTCGAGCGCCTTGTCTAAATAAACCTCGGCTTCTTCGGTCGTGCACTTGAGTGCTGGCTGTATTTCAGAAATTAAATTGACGCGCGCACGGTCATACATTGTTTTTTCAGCAGCCGACAACGCCGAATCGCGATCTCGCGCCGCAAGGTTGCGAACAACTTCAGCAACTTGATAAACATCACCGCTCTTGAGTTTTTCTTGGTGGTTCTTGAAGCGTCGCGACCAGTTTGCTGGCACACGCGGGTCGGCTTTTGCAAGGACAGAAACCAAGTCTTGTAATTCGCTCGAAGAGACTGGCGGGCGTACGCCGACGGCAGAGATTTGTTCGACGGGTATCGACAGTGTCATCTCATTGATCACCGTGCGCAAGATCAAATAATCAGATGTCTTGCCGAAGGCCTTCATTCGCTTGATATTTATAACGATGCAAGCGCCATGTTGTGGATAGATGACTGTGTCACCCTTTTTCCATTTAAGTTTCACTAAATACCCTTCTCAATCAGACCCCAAAGGATACGCCACGAACGACCAAATAGCCGAATAATTTAAGCCCGCAGCCGCTCGTTGCGCATGTCAAACAACGGCTCTTGACCCACCGTGGCCTTCTTGCGCTCGCCAAAGATTTCAATCTCAAGTTTTGTGCCAGCCGCCTCAAACTCGGGGCGCACATAGGCAAGTGCCACACTCTTATTCAGCGTGAAACTCCAACCACCCGAAGTTGCGATGCCAATTCGTTTTTCGCCACTAAACACCGAAGCACAGAACGGCGCATCGGCGTCGCCGTCTTCGTCAAGCGTCATTGGCACGAATCGATATTTCGAACCCGCGGCCTTTTCGGCGATCAGCGCATCACGGCCCACAAATGATGCCTTGGTCAAGTCGACGAAGCGATCGAGTGACGCATCAAATGGCGAGAATCCAATTTCGAGATCGCCCTTCCATCCGCGATAACACTTGTCGAGTCGCAAACTGTCGACTGCATAAATGCCCATGTCGGCGATTTGATATTGCTCGCCCGCCTTCCAGATTGCGTCATAAAGAGCAACCATCTGCTCGTTCGACGCGTGCAACTCCCAACCGAGTTCGCCGACATAGTTGACGCGCAACGCACGCACCGAGCCGACTGCCGTGTCGATCATTCGCATCGACAACCACGGAAATGCAGCGTTATCAAGTGCGGATGTCGTCACTTGCGACAAAACATCTCGCGATCGCGGCCCAACCAAAATTAGTGAGCCATAATCTTTCGTCACATTCTTTAACGTCACCGTGCCATCTGTCGGCAGGGCCATCTCGAGCACATCTAGATCGTGCCACTCTGAACTTGCGGCACCGACGAGATAAAAACTCTCTTCGGCAACGCGCACAACTGTGAACTCGCTGAGAACTTTGCCGTCGGGCAACAATGCATAAACCAAACTGATGCGCCCGACCTTCGGCAATTTCGTGCACAACAAATTGTCGAGATACGCAAACGCGCCAGGGCCTTTGACTTCGATCTTTGTGAAGCCAGGCAAATCTAGAATCGCAACACCGTTTCGTGCTGCGTGCACTTCTTTGGCTACAACTTTGCGCCATCCATTGCGCCTAAAGAACGACAGCGAATGATCAGTCACCTCATTTTTTGGATCAAAATAAGTTGGTCGCTCCCAGCCACCGCGTGCGCCGTAAGCAGCGCCCTTCTTTTTTAGTTTTTCGAAGAGCGGCGAAACATATGCAGGTCTGCCCGCAGGTCGCTCTTCGAACGGAAACCCCATCGCATATTCGTTTTGATAAACCTCGACTGCTTTGTCGACCGTGTATTGCGTCGTTGCATATTCTTTGTAACGACGACGGTCAATTGACCACAAATCGAATTCTGGGCGACCAGTGAGTATCCATTCGGCAATTGCTTTGCCGGCACCGCCACCTTGAGCGATGCCGAAACTAAATGTGTTGCAGTGGAAGAAATTGCGCATACCACGCTCTGGTCCGAGATATGGGTTGCCGTCTGGCGCATACGGAATCGGCCCGTTGACAACTTTGGCAATGCCCGCGTCACCAAGCACGGGCACACGCTCACCTGCATCAAGAATTTGTTTTTCAAGACGCTCGAGATCTTCTGACCACAACTGGTTGGCGAATTGATCTGGAATACCGTCGAGCCACATTGGCGTTGCTTGCCACTCGTATGGTCCGAGAATGAAACCGTTTCGTTCTTGACGCAGATAATAAGAAGTGTCTGGGTCACGAAGCAGCGGCAATGGCTCACTGCGTGCAGCAAGTTCGTCGATTTCTTCGGTGATCAAATATTGATGCGCCATTGTCATGATCGGCAGATGTCGACCAATTAATTGCATCAATTCACCCGCTCGATAGCCGGCCGCATTGATAATAACTTCGCACTCGATTTCAGTTTCGACACCGCCCGCAAGTGACGTAACCGTCCATTCAAAATTTTTGTGTTGACGCAAACCAATAACTCGTTCATTGCGTCGCACGCGCGCGCCGAGTGCTCGGGCCGCGCGAGCCATCGCCTGAGTTACTTGCGATGGGTCAATGTCGCCGTCTAATGGGTCCCATAAGGCGCCGAGCAAATCATGGGTCTTAATTAATGGATATCGATCAACGAGTTCGGCTGGTGTCAGCATGTCGTATTCCATGTTGTTGGCCCGAGCCATGCTCTTGACATGGCGAAACTCGGCCATGCGCTCTTCGCTGTGCGCCAAGCGCACCGAACCAGTTACGTGATAACTAATCGGAAAATCTTTGTCTTTGGCCAACTCGCGATACAGCGCTGCAGAATATTTTTGCACTTGCATCACGCTGTAACTAGTTGAGTATGTCGGCACGTTGCCCGCGGCGTGCCAAGTCGAACCTGATGTCAGTTCGTCGCGCTCAAGCAACAACACATCGGAGCAACCCATTTTTGCGAGATGATAAAGCGCGCTGCAACCTGCGATGCCGCCGCCGATAATTACAACTTTTGCTCTCTCGCCCATCGCCTTGACTACACCCTCTCTAAAACCATACTTTTTTGGCGCCAAATTCTAAAAAACCAGAGCCAAACTGTAGCGTTGTCAAGGCTAAAGAATTAAAAAGCACTTAAACAAATTGTGAACAAAATAAGAGGCATCAAATGGCAGAACTACCGACCAATGCTCGCGTCGTAATCGTCGGCGGTGGCATTGTCGGATGCAGTGTGGCCTATCACTTGGCTTTACGCGGTTGCACCGATGTCGTTCTACTAGAACGCAAACAACTTACCTGCGGCACAACTTGGCATGCTGCAGGTCTGGTCGGCCAGTTGCGCGCGACTCACAACCTGACACGCCTCGCGCAATACACGACTAATTTATTTAAAACTCTCGAGGCCGAGACAGGTCAAGCGACTGGTTTTCAGCAACGTGGCTCGGTCGCCGTCGCCCCAAACCATGAGCGATTCGAAGAACTCAAGCGCGGCGCTTCAATGGCTCGTGTATTCGGCCTTGATGTCAACATAATCACACCCAAAGAAATAGCCGAACTTCTACCTCTGGCTCGCGTTGATGATCTTGTTGGTGGCGTGCATTTGCCCAATGACGGCGTTGTTAATCCGATTGACACGACTCAGGCGCTTGCAAAAGGCGCACGCTCACACGGCGTGAAGATAATTGAGAACATTAAAGTCGATTCGATAATCGTCGAAGACGGCCGAGCCGTTGGCGTCAAAACGACTCTCGGCGATGGCAGCAACACGAAATCAGAAATTCGCAGCGAGTTCGTGGTCAATTGCGCAGGCATGTGGGCACGCGAACTCGGCGACGCCGCGGGCGCGATCGTGCCATTGCATGCCGCCGAACACTTTTACATCGTCACCGAAGCGGTGCCCGAAATTTCGCCGAACATGCCGGTGCTTCGCGACCCAGATGGCTGCGGATACTTCAAAGAAGACGCCGGCAAACTTTTGGTCGGCTGGTTCGAACCAGTTGCAAAGCCCTGGGGCATGAAGGGAATTTCAGAAGAATTCTCTTTCACTTCATTGCCCGAGGATTTTGAACACATCGAACCTTTGGTCGCCGCGGCAACACATCGCATGCCGTTGCTTGCAAAAACTGGCATCAGATTATTTTTCAACGGCCCCGAGTCGTTCACGCCCGACGATCGATATTTGCTTGGCGAATCACCTGATGTCGAAAATCTTTTCGTCGCCGCTGGCTTCAACTCGATTGGCATTCAGTCTTCGGGCGGTGCAGGCAAAGTTCTCGCCGACTGGATTCTCGACGGCAAACCACCAATGGATTTGTGGGATGTTGATGTTCGCCGCTCGATGCCATATCAGCGCAACAAAAAATATCTGCACGACCGCACCGTCGAAACGCTCGGCCTGCTGTATGCGATGCACTGGCCGTTTCGTCAGCCAGAAACCGCTCGTGGCGTGCGCAAATCTGTATTGCACGATCGCCTCGCTGAGCGCGGCGCTTGTTTCGGTGAAGTCGCCGGATGGGAGCGCACCAATTGGTTTGCCCCAGCAGGTGTGAAACCTGAATATGTCTATACATATGGCAAGCAAAACTGGTTTAAGTACTCAGCCGAAGAACACAACGCGGTACGCAATGCTGTTGGTCTATTTGATCAATCGTCGTTTGGCAAATTTATTTTGCAAGGACCAGATGCGATGTCGGTGCTCAATCAAATCTGCGCCAACGAGGTCGATGTGCCTGTCGGCAAAATCGTTTATACACAATGGCTCAACGAAACTGGCGGCATCGAAGCCGACTTGACTGTTACGCGCCAGACAATTGACTCGTACTTAATAGTCACCGCCGCGGCCACCCAAGTGCGAGATTTCGCATGGCTTCGCGATCACATTCCGGCGTCGGCTCGGGCGATGGCGATAGATGTTTCGTCGGGCCAAGCCGTTTTGAGTGTGATGGGCCCGAATTCGCGAGCCTTGCTTGAGTCGCTCACACCAGACAATCTCTCAAACGAATCATTCGCCTTCGGCACTTCGAAGATCATCGACTTGGCATACGCCCGTGTTCGGGCGAACCGCATCACATATGTCGGCGAACTCGGCTGGGAGATATACATACCGACTGAGTTCGCAATGTCTGTGTTTGATGCAATCACAAATGTGGGTAAAGATTTCGGTCTGCGCCACGCGGGTTATCACGCACTCAACTCATTGCGCACCGAAAAGGGCTACCGACACTGGGGACACGACGTCTCGCCCGACGACACACCACTCGAAGCTGGTCTTGGTTTCGTTGTCGCGATGAACAAACAAGACGGCTTCATCGGTCGTGACGCTTTGGCAAAACAAAAAGAAACTGGTCTCAACAAACGAATGATGCAATTTTCGCTCGCCGACCCAGAGCGTTTGCTTTATCACAACGAGCCAATTTGGCGCAACGGCGAACTCGTCGGCAGCATCACTTCGGGCATGTTCGGCCACACGGTGAATGCCTCACTCGGCATGGGCTATGTCACGAACAAAAACGGCTTGGCCGACAAAACTTTTGTCACAGAAGGCAAATACGAAATCGAAGTTGCTGGCGACCGTATCAGCGCCACCGCGTCGCTTGATCCGTTCTACGATCCCAAGAGTTTGCGCGTCAAGTCGTAATATGATGGCGACATGACAAGTTCGCAACAACCAAACCGTCGCGGAGGTCCAGGTGCACGACGCGCGCTTCGTGCCGCACCGCTCGCTCTTGACATTCGCCCCGTCAACCCAGGCATGGAGAGCGGTCGCTACAAACCACTGACAGATGCCGAAGTTTTGAAAATTCACAACGCCGCGCTCGATGTGCTCGAAAACATTGGCCTCGCCGACGCGATACCAACTTGCATCGACGCACTCACACCGTTTGGTTGCACACTTTCACCCGAAGGTCGATTGTTGTTTCCGCGCAGCCTGATCGAACACACTTTGTCGATCGCCGCGCGAAAGTTCACCCTTTACGGACAAGACCCGAAATATGACATGGAGCCTTGGGGCAAAAAGGTTTATTTCGGCACAGCGGGCGCGGCGGTTTACATCGTTGACCCGAAAACTGGCGAATATCGCGAATCAGTTTCGCAAGATGCCTATGACATTGCGCGACTTGTCGACCAAATGGAGCACATCCACTTTTATCAGCGCACCGTTGTGCCTCGCGATTTGCCAGACCCAGCCGAAATGGATATCAACACTTGTTATCTGAGTGTCAGCGGCACAACAAAACACGTCGGCACTTCGTGGGTTCACCCAGATCATCTCGACGCGTCGCTGCGAATGCTGCACGACATTGCGGGCGGCGAAGACAAGTGGCGTGCGCGTCCGTTTGTTAGTCAGTCAAATTGTTTTGTTGTTCCGCCACTTAAGTTTGCGACTGATGCGTGTCGTTGTTTAGAGACGGCCGTTTACGGTGGCATGCCAGTGTTGTTGCTTTCGGCTGGTCAAGCCGGCGCAACTGCGCCAGCAGCACTTGCCGGTGCACTCGTGCAAGAAACTGCCGAAGTGCTCGCAGGTTTGGCATATGTGAACGCACTCAAGCCTGGTCACCCAGCAATTTTTGGCACTTGGTCATTTGTTTCTGACTTGCGCTCGGGCGCGATGTCGGGTGGTAGTCCAGAACAAGCAATTTTGTCGGCGGCGAGTGCTCAGATGGCGCATTTCTATGATCTCACTGGTGGCACTTCGTCGGGCATTAGCGATTCGAAAATTCCTGATGCACAGGCTGGCGCCGAGAAGGGTTACAACCACGCTCTCGTTGGCAACGCTGGCATGAACCTAATTTACGAATCGGCCGGCATGCACGGCAGTTTGCTTGGCTTCTCACTCGAAGGCGTCGTGCTCGACAACGACATTGTCGGCGCTGTGCAACGCACGATCAAAGGCATCGAAGTTACCGACGAGTCTTTGTCAATTGAAACGATTCGTGCCGCAGTAATCGGCGGTCCTGGTCACTACTTGGGCGCCAAACAAACGCTCGACATAATGCAGACCGAATACATCTACCCTGCTGTTGGCGACCGTTTGAGTCCAAAAGAATGGAACGAAGTTGGTCGACCACAAATCATTGATGTGGCGATCGCCAAAGTTAAAAGCGTTCTTGACAACAACTTTCCGAGCCACATTCCAGAAGAAGTTGACGCCAAGATTCGTGAATATCTGCCGATCGCCCTGCCGCGCGACAAAATGATTCACCCTGCGTTGCGCGGTGAAACTGCCAGCGTTTAAAAAAGGTTTTTCAGGCTTCGTCGTAGTATTCGCGACCCAAATGGGTGATTTGATCTTCGCCCATCATCCATCGCAAATTGTTCTTTAGTTTCGTCAACTGAACAAACAAGTCATGCTCTGGATGCAACCCTGGCGCTACTTGCGGATTCTTGAAATAGAAAGATAGCCACTCCTGAATGCCACCAATACCAGCGCGCTGGGCTAGGTCCATGAACAAGATCAGGTCGAGCGCAAGTGGCGCGGCGAGAATGCTGTCACGACACAGGAAGTCGATTTTGATTTGCATTGGATACCCCAGCCAACCAAAAATGTCGATGTTGTCCCAACCCTCTTTGTTGTCGCCGCGTGGCGGATAATAATTGATTCGCACCACGTGCGAGACATCGCCGTAAAGATCCGGAAATTTTTGCGGCTGAAGAATGTCTTCAAGCACGCCGAGCTTCGATTCTTCTTTTGTTTTGAAGTTGTCGGGGTCATCCAAAACTTCGCCGTCGCGATTTCCGAGAATATTCGTCGAATACCAACCAGCAAGCCCGAGCATTCGAGCACGCAACATTGGTGCGATAACTGTCTTGATCAAGGTCTGACCCGTCTTAAAATCTTTACCTGCAATTGCCACCTTGTTTTTTGTCGCGAGTTGGCGCAAAACCGGCGTATCAACCGCAAGGTTCGGTGCGCCGTTGATAAACGGCACGCCTTCCAAGATTGCCGCATATGCATAAAGCATGCTCGGCGCAATTGTTTGGTGGTTTTCATCAATTGCTTTTTCGAAAGATTCTAAATCTGCGTGCGTCGGACCGGCTTCAATGTAAACCTCGGTTGACGCACACCAAATCATCACGAGACGATCGACTTTTTTCTCGTCTTTAAAACGGTTTATATCTTCGCGAATCGCATTAAGCATTTGACGTTTCGAGATTTTGCCCATCACATTTTCGGCATCGATGTTCTTTACATATGACCGATCAAAAGCCGCTTTCATCGGTCGCACATCTCGCAAACTTTCGGCGATTGACTCAATGTGCTTTGCGCCCTCTAAAACGCCGGCTCTCACTGCGGCTACATAGGCGTCATCCGGAAACGGATCCCATGCGCCCCAAACGATGTCGTTGATATCTGCAAGTGGTACGAAATCTTTGATCAATGGCGAGCGCCCATCGGTTCGCTTGCCGAGACGAATCGTGTCTAACTGGGTTAATGATCCGATAAGTAGACCGTTGCCACGCTTTGCGAGTTCAACACCGGCAATCAAAGTTGAAGCGACGGCGCCCAACCCAACCGTTAGAACACCGAGTTTTCCTGTCGCGGGGGCAATTGATTTAGGCGTTGAAATAAAATCTCCCTTAGTTCATGCTTGCAGTAAATTCTGAATAAATTGAGATACCGAGCATCATTAAGTCTAGCGTTTGCGATCTATTTGGCGCCCTTGGTAGGAGTCGAACCTACGACCAACGGATTAGAAGTCCGGTGCTCTATCCACTGAGCTACAAGGGCAAGACCCTCAGGCTATCTAATTTGCAATTCTGTGTTTGTGCGTATAGATGTTTGCCGTGCCATCGCGCACAAAACCAACAAGTGTGATGCCGAGATCTTCGGCAGTTTCAACAGCCAAATTTGATGGCGCACCAACAGCGGCAATAAATGCGATGCCAGCCATCGCCGCTTTTTGAATAATTTCGAAAGACAAGCGACCACTCACAACTAGCGCGTAGTTCGAAATCGGCACCTTGCTATCGAGCACGGCTTTACCGATCACTTTGTCGACTGCATTATGTCGACCGATGTCTTCGCGCACGCAATATGCATCACCTGAAGCATCAACAAGGCCGGCAGCATGCAACCCGCCGGTGCGATCAAATGTCGGCTGTGCTTTGCGAATTATGTCGGGCAATGAGGTCAACATTTGTGCCGTCATAACCGGACCAGTCGCTATATCGATGCGACTCGTAATCTGTGCGAGTTGTTCGATTGAGGTTGTGCCACAAATTCCACAACTCGCCGATGTCACCATGCCGCGACGCGACAGCGCCTCATCAAACGGCACTGCCAAACTCACAGTTACGACATTGAATTGTTGTTCGGCTGAATCTGGCAATTGGCAATAACGCACCGTGCGCACATCGTCTGATTGCTTGATCATGCCTTCGGTGAACAAAAACCCGACAGCCAACTCGAAATCGTGGCCTGGCGTGCGCATCGTCACTGCAACTGGCTGAGCTTCTTGCTGCGGCGACTCGGCGCGAATCTCGAGAGGCTCTTCGGTCACCAAAACATCGGGCTTACTGGCTTGCGTGCCGTCTTTGCGCACCGCGGTGACCGTCCAGTTGGCGACCTTGCGCCGGACCACTGCTGCGATATTTGCCATACACAAACCCTACCAATGGCTGTCTATAAGGCTTTTAGAGCGTCAGAAAAATCAAATTGATGACCAAATTGTGCTTATATATCTCTTGGGGATTCTTTAAGGTCACAACAACGTGGCCGGAACGCCTGCATTAACTAACGGAGGACACAAATGGAAAAGCTTGTAACAAGCAATGACCAATTGGTGTACAACGCGTTTTCTTTCGCTGTAGCAGCGATGGCAATCTCGTTTGTTTACTATTTGGTGTCACGAAGTCGCGTTGCACCTGCATATCGCAGTGCCATAACAATGTCAGCGATGATTTGCGGTATCGCCGCCTATCACTACTGGAGAATGTTCAGCAATTTCGCCGAGGGTGCACCTTGGAACGAAGGTTATCGCTATGCAGACTGGTTGCTCACGGTTCCGCTACTTGTAGCCGAACTAGTAGTCGTCTCAGGCGTCGCCAAAGAGAAAGCAAGCGGGATCACAACAAAACTTGCAGTTGCAGCGTTGTTGATGATCGCAACTGGTTACCCAGGAGAAACAGCAGCCTCAGGCAGCAACGCCAGCATCATCTGGTGGGTCGTGTCGATGGTTTTCTTTGTTTACATCCTCTGGAACTTGTTCGCAGGCGAAGTTGGCAAAGCACTCAAAGGTCAATCGGGCGACATCGGCAAGAAACTCAACAACCTTCGATATGTGTTGTTAGTTACTTGGGCGGTCTACCCAATTGCTTACCTCTTGGGCGACAGCGAGAGTTTCTTGGCCAAGGCAATTGGCCTTGAGGCTGCAGACTCATCAACACTGATTCAAGTCGGTTACACAGTTGCCGACGTGTTGGCCAAGCCAGGTTATGGTCTTTTGATCTTGGGCATCGCAATTGCTCGCTCAAAGGCAGAAGGTTACAAAGAAGCTTAAATTTCGAATCGGTTTTCGAATTGAAAGAGCCCTGGCTTTGGCCGGGGCTCTTTTATTTTGAGCACTAATCTCTGAGTGCGATGTTGACGACAAAGTATTTACCAGGCCTGATCATGGCGGCGGCAGTTGCGACTATCGCATTCGTCGTCGAATCTCTGGTCAAGAACAACACGCAAGTTGTCGTGTCGCCACTGGTACTCGCCGTCGTGCTTGGCGCGCTGATATCAAATTTTGGTTTGCTGCCCGAGACTTGCCGCCTTGGTCTCGGCTTTTCGGCGCGAAACCTACTTCGTCTCGGCATCGTCTTGCTCGGCCTGCAACTGTCTTTCACACAAGTTCGCGAACTCGGCGCACCAGGTCTCGCACTGGTAATTATCGTCGTCACGGTCACATTCACCGGCACGCAGTGGTTGGGTAAAAAGATGGGCCTATCAAGTGGCCTGAGCCTGCTTGTCGCCACGGGGTTCTCAATTTGCGGTGCTTCGGCGATTGCTGCGATGCGACCAGTGAGCGACGCCGACGACGACGACATGGCTTACGCGATTGCGCTCGTCACGATCTGTGGCACACTCGCAATTTTTTTGCTGCCCGTAACCGGCGAAATCATCGGTTTTAGCGGTGCACAATTCGGCTCGTGGGTCGGTGCCAGCGTGCACGATGTCGCCCAAACTGTGGCTACGGCTGCATCAAGCAATGAAGACGCTCAACACGCTGCGATTGTCGTCAAACTCACTCGCGTCATGCTTCTCGCGCCACTTGTGGCAGGCGTCAGTTTCGCTCGTCGCCAAAAACAAAAAATCGCGCAGACGACGCGGTCGAGCAGCGAAAATGCAAAACTTCCACCAGTTGTGCCGCTGTTTATCAT
>CAMBDT010000019.1 GCA_945865395.1 Acidimicrobium ferrooxidans DSM 10331
AGGTCAACAGGGCGAGGCCGAAGAGATTTGCGCATGTTTACTCGGCTCAGGCATTGTGGACACATTTCGCGTTCAAGGTTTTGGTTGCACAGTGGTGTGAGCAGGGCACAAAGTTGCATTATCACCAGCACGGCGGTTGGTATGGGTTAGACGAGACTCATGTTGGCGAAAATTATGAATCGCGAGTTTCTGATTTCTATTACACATGGGGTTGGAGTCGCGGCGCGGATAACACACGACCTTTGCCGCCAGTTGCACCAGGCTTTCACAGCAATGAAAAGCTTTTTGATGCATTGATCTGCTTTGATCAGCCTGAACAGATTTATCGTCTGCAGTATTTTCCGTTGCCCGGCACTTTGCAGACGATGTATGACCAGACTGCCCAGTTTGTGCGCACGAGAGATAACAAAACCGAGTTACGAATTCGCTTGTTCCCAGGCGAGTATGGCTCGCAGCAACGCGATGCAATTATCAGGGCTAGCAGTGGTGCAATTTTTGATAATTCACAAGATATTTTTTCGCAATATGCGAGTAGTCGAATTGTTTTTCACAACTACTTGGGTACATCGTGGCTTGAAACACTGGGAAGCAATATTCCGACGATTTGTTTTTATGATGTCGACGCGTATCGGTTTAGATCTGACGCCAAGTTGTTGCTTGAAGACCTCGTGAAAGTTGGCATCTTGCATTTGTCAGGGGCAAGCGCAGCCGAAAAAGCAAATGCAGTTTCAGGAGATGTCGAAGCTTGGTGGCTGAGTGAAGAAGTGCAAACAGCACGTCGCAATTTTGCAAATCAGTATGCGAATTTTTCGAGCGACTGGAAGCAGATCTGGCGAGAGCATTTCTTGAGTGTGCTGAAAACAAAGTAGTCAGGCTAAAAGTGCTCGACAAAAAACTAAAAGCAGTTGCAATGGCGACAAAAGGCTTCATGCCCGAGGTCGAAGGTGATGCCTTGTTCGTTGAGGCTTGCTCGGCATGCGATGAATTGCCACGATTGCCGATAGTTGAAGTTGGCACATATTGTGGTCGCTCGACGGTTTGGTTGGGTGCAGCGGCTGAACGCTGCAAGACGGTCTTGTTTACCGTCGATCATCATTCAGGTAGTGAAGAAAACCAAAAAGGTTGGGAGTGGTTCGATGAATCTTTGGTTGATGCAAACACCCAGAAACTGAACACCCTGCCGACACTTCTTAAGACTTTGCAACGCGCCGAACTTGGTGATGCTGTCGTACCGATTGTTGCCGAGTCTCGAGTAGCGAGCCAGCAATTAAGTTTTGAAGTCGCTTTTTGCTTTATTGATGGCGGGCACGGTGAGTTGCCGACACAACTTGATTTTGCAGGATGGACACCAAAAGTTGCGATAGGTGGTCGACTCGCAATTCATGATGTTTTTTCTGACGCACGCGACGGTGGTCAGGCGCCGCACGACTTTATTTATCGACCAGCACTCGACTCTGGAGAGTTCGTTGAGATTTCGGCTGTTGGCTCTTTGCGTGTTTTGCGCCGAATCAAGCGAAACGCGATCTAGATTTCGACTATTTCGCTATAACGAAAAATCTGTGACGCTGGTGAAATTGAATACAAAGAATCGGCGGCCAAAATAATTGCCGCACCCGTGTATGCCGAAGTTTCTTCGGCCGGAAACACGACTTTGCCTGGATACACCAGACCAGTTAAATATGAGCCATCTTTAGTGCGATGATGCGATGTCGTGTTCAACAAGAACTGCGCAGTGTCGATATCACCGATAGCTGAAAACGCCATCGAGCATTCTGCGGTCTCTGAGGCTGTAATCCAAGGTTCGTCACTGACGCAACGCACGCCGTGATCGTGCATCACGAAGGTTTCGAATTGTTCTTCAAGTCGAGATTTTGCATCTGCGCTGGTTAGCGAGCCACTCAAAACTGGGTAGTACCAGTCCATCGCCCAGCGTTCTTTTGGTTCAAACACTTGTGGCGTCGTGCGTATTGCAAAATCTATTTTTGCAGCCGCTTCAGACCATTCAGGCCGCGGTGTTTTGAGAGTCTCGGCAACATTCGCCGCGCAGATCAAGGCGTGGCGGATTGATGAACAGCCAGTAAGCAATGCGTAATCCCATGGCTTTTCGGTTTCTTCGCGTGCCCAAAGAATTGTGCCGTTTGGCAGACGCATTTGTAGCACCCAGTTCATTGCTGCTTCGAGCATTGGCCAAAATTCTTGGAGCGTTTCAATATCTTGATTGCAAAGCCAGTGATGCCAGAGTCCGGTGCCGACATAAGCGCATACATTGCTGTCGAGTTTGAAATCTTTGATGGTTTCGTCGAAGTTGTAATAGTTAGACCACGCACCGTCATTGCGTTGTGTGTTTTGCAGCCATTGGTACGCGCGATATGCATTTTCGTGCAAGCCCATGACATCGAGCGCCATTGCAGTTTCGACGTGGTTCCACGGGTCGCAGTGGCCGTTTTCAAACCAGGGGATCATTCCTGATTTGCGTTGCAAGCCGGCGATTGAGTTGGCAGTTTGCATAAGTTGGGCGTCGGTCAACACACGATTTGTGGCCAGTGACTTTTGTTGCAGGTTCATGGCTTGGTACCCACGAGCTGATTAGTTGGCTTTGTCGCATAGACGACGTAACTCTTGCCAATAACAGGACTCAACGCTTTGTCGAGTGCGCGGGTGATGGTTGGCGCAGAAATGATGTCCCACTCGAGAAATTTTTTATACATCGCTACGGCTTTATGATCTTCGCGTTGTGGCCCGACAGCACAACGCAACCACCAATATGGCGAGTGAAGTCCGTGGGCTTTGTGGGTTGCATCAATGGTGAGGCCAGCGAGCGAAATCTTTGAACGCAATTCACTGCCACGATAGATGCGAACATGTCCGCCCTCGACAAATGGCGCATGATATTCGTCTGAAAGCGCCCAATTGATTTTTTCTGGAAACCACGAAGGCACGGTTGCGGCGAGAGTGCCCCCGGGGCGAAGCACGCGAACAAATTCGTTGATCGCTGAGGTGTCGTCATGAATGTGTTCGAGCACTTCTGATGTGACGATGCAGTCAAATGTTGCATCAGCGAATGGCAATCGCGTCGCATCGCCTCGCACCACGCCAGTGAAAGACTCAGCCTTGAGTTCGCCAGCTTGATACATTGCGGCAAATGTTGCGCGAGTGCTGGTGACTTCTTGTTCGGCGTAGTCAAGGGCGACTACTTGTGCGCCTCGACGCGCTGCTTCAAATGCGTGTCGACCAAAACCAGTGCCAGCATCAAGGAAGAGATCACCCGGCTTTAAATTAAGGCGGTCAAATTTGATCGTCAGCATTATTTGCTGTCTCGCTTGGCAAGTTTGGCCATGTTGTGGGGCATCGAGAGCACTTCGCGATATTGGTCAACAGTTAATTGAGCACAATGGCGCCAACTCCAGCGTTCGGCGACGCGTTGACGACCAGCGAGACCGATTTTTTCTCGCAAGTCTTTGTCGTCAAGACCACGACGAATAGCAACGGCCAATGCATCGGCATCTGCAGGTGGGCATGACAAAACTGTGTCACCATCGCGACCAGTAACTTCGGGCAGTGCGCCGCCGGTTGTGGCCACAAGGCAGGTACCAGTGCTCATTGCCTCGATCGCAGGCAAACTGAAACCTTCGTAGAGACTTGGCACAACGGCGAGTTGGCATGACGCGTAGAGTTCGACGATTTGTTCATCGCTGACGCCAGATACATAACTGATGCAGTCTTGAAGGCCGAGAGACTCGATTAAGTCTGCGCTTGCGCCCGCGCGAGGCTTGCCGATAATGGTCAGATGCACTTCGCGCTCAGTGCGAAGTTTGGCGAGAGCCTCGAGCAAAAATGAAAGACCCTTTAGTGCGACGTCGGCAGATGCAGTTGTAATTAAATGGCCGGGCTTTCTTTGAATCGACGGAATTGGTTTGAATAAATCTGGATCGACGCCAACCGGCACCAATCGCATGCGGTCTCGAGAGACACCCATGTCGGTATGAATGTCGTTGATCGAGTTTTCGCTGACCACGACGACGCGCGGCATTTTGCTGGCGACGCGACCTTGCATCCAGACGAATGAATACCAACGACCGATCGCGCGACGCTTCCACCAGGTTGGTGTGTGCGCCATTTCAAGCGCTCTATCTTTCGTGATTGGGTGATGCAGGGTGACGATGGTTGGAATAATTTTTTCGATTTTCAAAATTGACGAGCCGAGGCACTGATTATCGTGGACTAGATCGAAGTCGTTGACACGGTCGCGCAAAACCCGATGAGCCCGCATGCTGAATGAGAGCGGTTCACCGAAAGTGCCCTTAAGAAATAATGCCGCTTCGACAAAGTTTGGCCAAGTGTTTAACTCCCAATAGGCGGGAAATCTTCCGGGATTTTGATCATTGAAAATATCGAGACTGGGCAGTTTGTGCAGTTGAATGCGCGAATCGATAATCGGATAAGGCTGACCACTGAAGACTTCAACATGGTGACCGAGGTCGACCAGCGCTTTGGTCAGGTGGCGCGAATAAACGCCCTGACCGCCGACATGTGGTTTGCCGCGATAAGTGAGATAGGCAATTCGAAGCGGACCGTTGACATCAAACGGTTTAGTCATCAGAAAATCCTACCGTGAGGCTGTTGAGAGTCTCGTGGCGCAAGCCTTGTTGAAGTTATTTACTAATTGAGAGTCTCATGAACTTTTTGAGCGGGTTCGACGGAGTAATGACGAACGGTTCAAGATTGAAACCATCGGGCGGGCCCGACTGTGGTTCAACACAAATTGCATGAGAGGTCTGGTCATAAATGACCCAGTGTGAACAGTCGCTATCGATTGTGACGGTTATTGAATCGTCAAAAATTATTTTTGGGGAGAGTCGCGACCCAGTGAAGCAATCGTCATACGGTGGCGCAGGTGGCGAAATTGTTTCACCTGTTGGAATGCCAAATTCGTCACGCAGATACATTTTTTCGAAATTGATCTCGATTCGACACGGTCGAGCAAACCATGGATGCCAACCGACTTGCCCCGGCATTTTTGTATCTGATGTCACGAGTTCGAGTTCGAAATTGACGACATCGTCGGTAACTGAAATTTTCTGAGTTAGTGCACCGTTAAATGCAAATCGTGCGCCGAGGTCAATCTGCATCGTCACACTTGTTGGTGATGAGTCAATGACTCTAAATGTACGGTCAAGCACGGTGCCGTGAATTGCGTGTGGCGCCATATTGATTTCGAGCTGGTGATTCGTGGATTCGAACTTGAATTTGCCGTTGCGCACTCGACCCGCGTATGGCACCATCGGGTATGAGCCCCACTTTTGAAGATTTGTCTCGCCATTTTGGGTGACTAAAAGTTCGCGATCAAATGCAATTAGCGATGAAACTCGACCACCAACTTTGGGATCAACTGCGCAGCGAATGTTTTTGCTTTGGAGAATGATTTCTGAGTCGCTCATCGTTTGATTTTTGTTCGCTTGTTAATGGATCGCAGCAAAAATAACGTGAGCAGCAGGGCAATGATTATTGGTGCGTCGCCAAGTCGCGAATAGAGCGTGCGTCCAGAATAAAGCGGCACATCGACGATCAGAGTGTTTGCGTCACCGATGCCGAGACGACGAATTAATTCGCCCTGTGGAGAAATGACGGCGCTGAAGCCAGTTGTCGCGGCTTGCAGTGTCCATCGGTTTGTTTCGCGAGCACGCAGAGAGTTGGTGGCAAGTTGTTGAGTTTGCAAAACGGTGCCTGTGTAACTCGAGCCGTTGGTGGGGTTCAACAAGAGTTTGCCGCCTGCTTCAACGCCACTGTTGGCACGACCCGCAAAAAATGCCTCCCAAGAGATCGCGACAGCGGCTTTTGTTGTGCCGATCTGAATTACGGCTGGCTCTTTGCCAGCAATTGCATCATTAGGAATGCGATTCATTGGCGCGCCGATTGCGTTGAGAAAACTGCGCAAGCCAGCCGGTACATATTCGCCAAATGGCACGCGGCGAACTTTGTCGTAGCGCGAAGTGATTTCTCCCGTTGGTTGAACGACGACTTGAGCGTTGGTAAATCGGTTTGGGCCAGCATCTTCTGTAATGCCAACAATAAATTCAGCATCAAGCCGCGATGCTTCGGTGACGATTTCGGTGAATTCTTTGCTTGTTTTGAAATCAGCGACATCGATGACATTTTCTGGCCATAACACTGCATCGAGATTGTCGGATTTTTGCAGTGTTTGAGTCACTTTGAGGTGTCGGTCAAAGGCCTCGCGCGCCGAGGCGTTGATCGCCAATACGCCTTGCGGGCCGCCACCTTGCACAATGGCGATGCGCAGAGTCTCGCCGGTTGGTTTGGATGACGGCGCCACAATCGCGAAGATTTGCAACACAATCAAAGTGATTGCGATTCGAAACACTTTCACTCGCGACTCTCGGCGGTTGAAATATGCAGCGAACAGCGCACCAAGTTGCAAAACAAACCACGTCGCCAAGATTGGACCACCAATTGAGACGAGATCGGCAAAAGTCGTTTGTGAAATTGCAATCGGCAGTGTGGCGAGTGGAACCCCACCAAACGGCAATGAGAATCTCAAGACTTCGGCCAGACTGTGGGCGATCGGGCGCGTGACTGGCGTGTTACCAAATTTGTTTGCGACTATTGCAGCGACGCCGTGAAGAACAGAAAATAGAACTACGACGAAGATGTAGCCAGGTGCAGTAAGCCACCACATCCACATCATGCCGAGGCTTAGCCATGCGATTGCAAACATTGTGCCGAGTACAAAGACTTCGTGGGTTCTTAGTGGCAGGTTGCAGAGAGCGAAAAAAATTGTGACACCAATTATTGCCAGTGGCCACCATCCCCAAGGGGGCAAACTGAAACCGACAAGTAAACCAGAAGTGAGCGCGGCAACTTTGCGTGCTCGCGAAGAAGTCTTAAATAGCTTGAGATTGATCGTCATCGAAACGGATCTTCGGTACGAAGTAAAACCTGAAGTTGCGCGATTCTTTCGTGCGCTGGTGGATGTGATGCGACCACAAGGCTGCTTGAGGCTTGCCGATCACCAAGTTCAGAATCGTCGACAACTCGTTTTAGTGCTGTGAGTAGTTCGTTGCCAAAGCCCATGCGAACCGCGCGATGATCTGCCTGAAATTCAGAAGCATGACCGACTGCGCTGCTCAAGGCTTGTGCCACGACAAGACCTGCCACAAAAAGTGAAGAAGTCACAGTTAGCGCTGCCGAAATTAACAAGCCGAAGAACTTGAGAGCGGCAAATCTTGAACTGAACATGTGCGAAATTGCCTCGGCGATTCGTTGCAGCACAAAGCCAACTCGTGCGAGCAACAAGATCGGCAAACTTAGCCATTGAGCGATTGTCAATGCGATGGTATGTGAGCCGAGGTGATGACTGAGTTCGTGTGCGAGAACCCCCGTGAGTTCATTTTCGTCGAGTTCGTTGATCGCATACGACGAAACGACCACAAGGTGACCGCCAGAAGCGAAAGCATTGATGTCTTGGCTGTCGACAACTGCGAGAACGAAACTCTCAGTGCTGGCATGATTTGCTTGGGCGACTCTGCGCCACGACTTGTGAAGAGTGGCCGCTTCTTTTGGCGTTGGCTTTCGGGCATTCAATAGTCGTGCAAGAAAAATTCTTTGTACTGACTTCGAAAACAAAACGATGCCGAGAGCGAGCGCAGAAAATGCAAACAGTGGATAAGAAACATCAGTGAAGATCCAGAGCGGTAGCCAAAAAATTGCGATTGCGATCAACCAGATCGGAATCAGAGCAGCAACCGGGGCAAGTGCACTAATCGCAGCCGAATCGACTTGCCGTTTAGCGGTAGACACATATTAAGTAGACCAGCAAAAGTCGCAGATAGGCAACTGCTCGCTAATTCGACGCTGAGAACTAGTCTGAGTTTGATGTTTGCAAGTTTGCCAAGCCCGTCTGCGGGTTCGCTCGAGATCGGGCCGCTGCGATTTAACGCATACGGATTAATGATTGCGCTCGGCGTTGTTGCGGCAGTTTGGTTGTTTAAGAAGCGACTTGCACAACGTCAGATAGGCAAACCAGAAGACGCGAGTTCAATCGCCATGATCGCCGTGCCGATTGGCATCGTCGGCGCACGGGCTTATCACGTGATCACTGATTGGGAGCGCTTCAATGGCCGATGGTTTGATGTCGTCAAAATCTGGGAAGGGGGTCTCGGTATTTGGGGAGGAATTGCAGTCGGTGTAGTCGCGGGAGTTGTCGCTGCAAAAAAGCGCAACATACCGGTTGCTGTTGGTCTTACTTGTGTTGCCCCGGCTTTGGCGCTTGCCCAATCAATTGGACGGTGGGGAAATTGGTTTAATCAAGAATTGTTCGGCAAGCCGACTAATTTGCCGTGGGCGTTGCAAGTTTCGGCAGGCAAGGCACAAGCGGCTGGTTTTGAGGTCGGCACGACATTTCATCCGACATTTTTATATGAATCGTTGGGCTGTCTACTCATATGTGTGGGGTTGATCAAAGCCGAAAAGCGGTCGAACTTTCGCGATGGAAGGCTGTTTGCAATGTATGTTGCGGCATATACGTTTGTTCGGTTCTTTGTTGAATCGTTGCGAATTGATGAAGCGAAAAATATCGCAGGTCTGCGGTTGAATCAATGGACATCGCTTGTTGTTTTTGCTTGCGCGGTAATTTATATGGCAATTACCAAGAATAAATCTACGAACTTAGCAAGCGAAGACGCTTCGCAAGATCCTCTGGGTTGACCGGATTAAAAAACTCGCCGGTTGAAACTTCGGCTGCTGCAATATAGCGAGAGACATCTTTGTCACGCCAAGGCGACACGACTTCGACATTGAGCCATGACGGTGATTGATTCTTTGCGTCTTGGTTGATCCACATCATGTAAGGAGTTTTACTGTCAAAGAGTTGATCAATTCGTTGCAAAACTTCTTTAAGAATTGTCGCGAAATTGATGCGATCTTGTTCGGTGAGGGCCGAGAGACTTGCGATTTGTTTAAGCGGCGCCACTTCAATTGAGACGGGGTAAATCGGTGCTGAAATTACCCAGGCGGCCCAGCCGTTGAGCTCGATAAAGCGTCGTTGTTGATCTGGGTCAGGGCGCCAATTGCTTGAGAGTCGTTGCAAGGTGCGTTGCGGAACATGGTCGAATGCATAAATCTGACCGTGCGGGTGATCGATCGTGGCGCCGACTTCGCGACCGCGGTTTTCAAAAATTAAAACGCTGTCGACATCTTGTCGGTTCATCAATGCGGTTGTGCGCGATGCCCACATGTCGACGATTTCTTTGATGTGACCAACTGGCAATTCGCCAAAAGATGAATCGTGGTCGCCCGTGTAAAGCACGACTTCGCACCTATCGTCGGGCATTGCCGGCCAACGATTTATGAATGACTTCATTTTGTACGGTTGAGCCGCTTCGAGACCGCCAACACAAAACGGACAACTGTTGTTTGGCAAGTTAGGGCGGTTCTGTCGCGACTCGACGATGTGCACCAAAGTGTTTAACCATGGATCTTGTCGCACAGAATAAGAAGTGTATCTTTTGAGCCATGGGCGACTTTTGCGATGCTGCCAACAATCGGTAACTTGCGCCCGTGGGCTGACCCACGAATAAATCAAATTAATCGCCTACCAATGCATGCGACAATGTTTCGCGAAAATCGAATGTCGTTGGACGGCGAGTGGTCATTCAATTTGTTTTCGCATCCAGATGAAGTTGGCTCGGCAGTTTTGTGTGAATTGCGGTCGAGTAAAAACATCGTTGTGCCGGGCAATTGGACAATGCAAGACACCAGTGACCTTCCTCACTACACGAATGTCGAGATGCCATTTGATGGTGCCCCACCAGAATTGCCAGCGCGAATTGCCACTGGTGTGTACCGTCGAAAGTTTGTAGTGCCAGACGGCTGGCGAGAGTCTCAAACGGTGCTTTGTGTCGGCGGTGCCGAGAGCGTTCACGCCGTTTATTTGAACGGCGAGTTTGTCGGTTACGGCACTGACAGTAGGTTGCCGAGTGAATACGACATCAGCAAGTTTCTCGTGGCTGGAGAGAACATTTTGGCGATCGTCGTGATGCGGTATAGCGCGATGAGTTATATCGAAGATCAAGATCAGTGGTGGATGGCTGGCTTGCATAGAAAAGTCTTTGTCGAATCGCGTAAAGAGGTGTGCATCTCCGATGTTGTTTGCGAGGCAGATTTTGACCACAAGAAAAAACTTGGCAACTTGACTGCGACGACAGAGGTGCGATTTCTACACGAAACTCGACCTGGTTTTATCGTGCGCACAACCTTGCTGTCACCTAGCGGCACAACAGTCGGCAAGTCTCAGTCAAAAGTCGTGCCGCATGTTGCTGCGCAGCCATATTTGTTTGCCGGCCACAAAGCGAGTTTTAACTGGACAGTCAAGAATTGTGTGGCGTGGTCGGCTGAAGCGCCGAATTTGTATCTCGTTGAAACAGAGTTGACAGCACCTTCTGGCGAAGTGATCGAAACCATTCGGCAGCGAATTGGATTTCGTCGCGTCGAAGTCAGAGATCGACAATTGCTTGTCAACGGTCAACCAATCTGGATTTTTGGCGTCAACCGACACGACCATCACCCCGATAAAGGCAGCACTGTATCGATCGAAGATATGCGTCGCGATCTAGAAGTGATGCGTCGACATAACATCTTGGCGATTCGCGGCGCGCACTACCCAAACGATGTTGCGTTTTATGAACTATGTGATGAACTCGGAATGTATGTCGTCGATGAGGCGAACATCGAGGGCCACGCATTCAACACGAGCATCTGTGACGATGCTCGTTATCTGTCGGCATTTGTCGAGCGTGGCGCGCGAATGGTGCAGCGCGACCGAAATCATCCATCGATAATTCTTTGGAGTTTGGGCAATGAGACTGGCTACGGCGCCAATCACGACGCGCTAGCAGGGTGGATCAGGCGCACAGACTCTTCGCGGCCGTTGCATTATGAAGGTGCAATTTTTCACGGAGACAAAAATCGAATCTCTAAATCGAACTGGGTTGATGGGGGCCTACATGCGAGTGACGTTGTCTGCCCGATGTATGTGCCGATCGATGCGATCAAAAAATATGGCGATGATGGTCTCGGCACACGACCATTAATAATGTGCGAATACAGCCACGCGATGGGCAACTCAAACGGATCTTTGGCCGACTATTGGCAGGTGATCAATAACACGCCCGGCCTGCAAGGTGGTTTCATTTGGGAGTTCAAAGATCATGGTCTGCGACAGAAATTTGGTGCCGACAAGTCACGACTTGCGGTTGGCGGTGATTTTGGAGACCGGCCAAATGATCGAAGTTTTGTTGCCGACGGCCTCGTCTCGTCTGACTGCGAGCCGCATCCGGCGATGCACGAAGTTGCATGGGTCTATCGACCGATCACCGCCGAGGCTAAAAGAATTAAAGGTCGAACGAAAATCTTGGTGACGAATCGTCAGTCATTTGTTGGTACAGAAAGTTATGTTGCAAATTTCGAATTATTGGTCAATGGCGTGGTGACTGCGCGCGGAAAGCTGCCCACATGGAAGCTGAATGCGCGGTCATCAAAACTTTTTGCATTTCCATGCCCCGTTGCGGCATCGACCAAGAGCGAAGTGCACCTGAATATTGTCTGGCGACTGAAGCGAGACGATTGGTTCGCGCCGAAGAATCATTGTGTGGCTTGGGACCAGATCGAACTGCAACGAAAGCCTCGCGCCAAGCCGAAATCTGGTTCGCGCGGTGCGATAAAAGACAGCGGTGCAATAAAAAATAGAAGTTCAGTTTCAGAGTTTGAAAAATTGTTGGTTTCGCCAATTGAGTTGTTTCTGTGGCGATCGCCCGTCGACAACGATGGCTACAAGTTGATGCCCGAGCTTTTTGAAAAGCAGGGCACCGGTAGTAAAGCGATGCAAACCTGGCACAAGTTGGGTCTCGATCAAGTGGACGCAGAAAGTCTTGTCGATCACAAAGTGTCGCGTGAAGTCAGCGCCGATGGTCGGGCGACTGTGTTCACACATCGAGTCGTGGTGACAAGATCTCTTGATGATCTGCCGCGTGTCGGCGTGCGATTTTCTTTGCCGGTTGGTTTCGACTCGATTGCCTGGTTTGGTCGTGGACCTTACGAGAATTATCCAGATCGAAATAGCGGTTCGATGCTCGGTGAATGGACATCCACGCCTGATGTGCCGCCATACTTGGTGCCTCAAGAATTTGGTCTGCGCACAGATATGCGCTGGGTTGAATTCACTTCATCAAAATCGAATCAGCGAGTGCGAATCGAGGTCTTGCAGCCGTCGTCGATGCACTTCTCGGCGACTAATTATTCGGCACACGATCTGTTTGCCGCCGAAAACGAATGCAACTTGAAACCACGTGACGAGTTGATCGTGCATCTTGATGTTGCTCACCGTGGTTTGGGCACGGCGAGCTGCGGTCCGGATGTGCTCGAAAAGTATCGACTCAATGCGGGCACTTATGTCTTTGCGTATCAAGTGACCGTGAGTTAGAAAATTGTGACTGCAGACTTGATTCATCTTCGACGACTCGGAGTAAGTGTCGTCGTCGAAGTTTCTGCCGGTGTGCCGGTGATTGTGCATTGGGGGCGAGAACTCGAAACGATTGATCGTGATTCAATTTTGTCTTCGGTGTATTTACCAAAGCAACCTGGTGGCGTTGATGTGACGGCACCGGTTGCTGTTGTGCCTCAACACGGTGAGGGATGTTTTGCCCGACCAGGTCTGGCTGGTCATCGACCTGGAGGTAGACACTTTGCTCCGCGATTTAGTCAACCTGTAGTTGAAGTGTCAGATTATGGATTTGTCTTTACAAGTAGAGATTTGGCGGCTGAGTTGAGTTTGTGTTGTCAGTTTGAACTTCGTGAGTCAGGTGTTTTGGCGATCAAAGCAACTGTGACCAACAATGGCACCAATCGTTATTTGCTTGACACGCTAAGCATCACGCTGCCGTTACCAAATAGCGCCGAAGAGTTATTGACACTGACGGGCGGTTGGGCGCGAGAGTTTTCGTTGCACCGCCAAAGTTTTTTGCACGGTGCTTGGACTTCTGAAAATCGCACGGGCCGAACATCTCATGAACATCCACCTGTTGTTTGGGCGGTGCAGGCAAACGCAAACGAATGGCACGGTGAGGTTTGGGGTGCCCATCTCGCTTGGAGTGGAAATCATGTTTTGTTGGCCGAGGTGCTCTCAGACGGCAGAAAGTATTTGCAACTTGGCGAGTTGCAAATGGCTGGCGAGATCTGCTTAGAACCAGGTGGTTCTTATTCAACGCCAGAAGT
The DNA here is from genome assembly GCA_945865395.1 of Acidimicrobium ferrooxidans DSM 10331. GTDB lineage: Bacteria > Actinomycetota > Acidimicrobiia > Acidimicrobiales > Ilumatobacteraceae > BACL27. Next base: position 13,285 of record CAMBDT010000019.1, read on the forward strand.
TGTGGCGACGTATTCACAAAATGGTTTGACCCCGGCCTCATGGGGCTTTCACCGAAGTGTTCGTGCGAATTTGCCAAAATTTAAAAATTCTCCGTTGCGAAAGGTGCTGCTGAATACCTGGGAGGCCGTTTATTTCGATCATGATGAAGAGAAGTTGAAACAACTCGCAAATTTGGCAGTGAGAGTTGGTGTTGAACGCTTCGTTTTGGATGACGGTTGGTTTGCAGGTCGGCGAAGCGACAAGTCAAGTTTGGGTGACTGGTGGGTTTCGCCTGAGATATATCCGAATGGTTTGGCGCCTTTGATTTCACATGTTCGAAACTTGGGCATGGACTTTGGCATTTGGGTTGAACCCGAGATGGTCAACGAAGATAGCGAATTGTTTCGCCAGCACCCCGACTGGGCTCTCGTCTCGCCAGATTATGAGCCGGTGAGATCGCGAAATCAGCTAGTTCTGAATTTGACGCATGAACCTGCTTATGAATATGTGTTTTCAAAACTTGACAAGTTGCTGAGTGAAAATGAAATCGCATTCGTCAAGTGGGATATGAACAGGCCACACGTTCAGGCAACTTTGCAAAGTGGCGCCGCCGGAACACACGAACAAACTCTGGCTGTTTATAAATTGATCGACCAACTGCGGGCAGTGCATCAAAGTGTCGAGATTGAAAGTTGCTCGTCTGGTGGTGGACGAATCGACCACGAAATTTTGCGGCGCACCGATCGCGTTTGGACGAGTGATTGCATCGACCCGTATCGCCGACAAAAAATTCAGCGCGGGGCATCGATGTTTATTCCGAATGAAGTAATGGGTGCGCATATTGGTGCAGAAAAAGCGCACACGACAGGGCGTTCGCACTCACTTGAGTTTCGAGCAATATCAGCAGTTTTTGGTCACTTGGGTCTTGAGCTAGATCTGACCCAGTGCGCAGATACCGAATTGGAGTTGATTTCGCAAATAGTTGCTTGGCACAAAAAGTTTCGGGGGTTGTTGCACACGGGTGATGCGGTGCGATTTGATTGCGAAGATGCATCACAAATAAGTCATGGTGTTTATTCGAAAGACCGCGGAGAAGCGCTCGTATCGGTCGTGAAGTTGACAGAAACAAAACAGGGCGAAGAGTCACAGATTTTGCGACTGCCGGGCCTTGACTCAGAGCTAAAATACTGCGTCATAAAGTTTGATTCAAATTTCTCAGCAAGTCACAATGTTGGCGAATATACGGGACAGCAACTTTCGACAACAGGTTTGAAACTGCCTTTAATGCAACCCGAGACTGGAATGATTTTTCACCTCTTGAGTATCTAGAGCGGGTCGCCTCATAGAATTAAAGCCGTGTCAGAGCCAATTTCGAAAGAAACAGTCGTCAAAGTTTCACGACTTGCGAGGTTAAGTCTCACGCCAGAACAAGCAGAAAAAATGACCGCGCAACTGGCCGGCATGCTTGAACATTTTCGCGATATCGACGCCCTTGATCTCGCGAATGTTGAGCCGATGACGCAGCCGTATCCATTAAAAAATGTGATGCGTGAAGATGTTGAGGCTAAGTCACTAGATCGTCAGGAAGTTTTAGATCAAGCACCTTCTGCCGAGAGTGGTCGCTTTCGTGTGCCGCCAACAATTGGATTTGACGTTTAAGCGATGCAAAAACTTGTTGAAATTGTTGCGGGTGTTGCTGGTGGTTCATTGACGGCAACAGGTGTTCTCGAAGAACATCTTGGTCGAATTGATGCTCGCGAAAGCGAGATTCATGCGTTTAATTTGGTGACTGCAGACCAAGCCCGTGAAGACGCATCGATAATCGATGCCGATGTTAAGGCTGGTAAAAAAGTTGGTGCGTTGGCGGGTGTGCCGATTGCGCTTAAAGACAACATGTGCACGCGCGGTATTGAAACAACTTGCTCATCAAAAATTTTGCAAGGTTGGAAGCCGCCATACGACGCAACTGTTGTCACGAAATTGCGAAATGCCGGCGCGATAATTGTCGGCAAGACAAACCTTGATGAGTTTGCGATGGGCTCGAGCACCGAGAACTCGGCTTTTGGACCGACAAAAAATCCACTCGATATTTCTCGTGTGCCTGGCGGCTCGAGTGGTGGCAGTGCCGCTGCAGTTAGCGCGGGTTTTGCTGCGGCATCACTCGGCAGCGACACTGGCGGAAGCATCCGTCAACCTGCGGCATTGTGCGGCGTGGTCGGTGTCAAACCAACTTATGGCACAGTTTCGCGTTATGGCCTTGTTGCGTTTGCCAGCAGCCTCGATCAGATTGGTCCATTTACTAGTGATGTGCGCGACGCCGCTACTTTGCTTGAAGTCATTTCGGGGCATGATCAGATGGATTCAACTTCGATTCCGCAACCTGCGACATCGCTAGTTTCGGTGCTTGATCATGGTGTCAAAGGTATGCGAATAGGTCGCGTTACCGATCTACCTGAAGGTTGTGAACCAGATGTTCTCGCGCGACTTGAAGCGGCATTCGATGCATTGCGCACTGCTGGTGCGACAATCGTCGACGTCAAGTTGCCGTCTTTGCAATATTGCTTAACCGCTTATTATTTGATCGCGCCAGCAGAGGCCAGCAGCAACCTTGCACGATATGACGGCGTGCGTTACGGAAATCGAGTTGATGCCGCAGATTTAAACGCAATGTATGCAGCGACTCGCGAATCTGGTTTTGGCGAAGAAGTTAAGCGTCGCATCATGCTTGGTACCTATGCGTTGTCGGCAGGTTATTACGATGCGTATTACGGCAAAGCACTCAAGGTTCGCCGACTAATTTCAGATGACTTTGCGCGCGCATACAAAGATGTCGACACGATTTTGACACCGACTTCGCCATCAACTGCATTCAAGTTCGGCTCGAAGACAGACAACCCATTGGCCATGTATTTGTGCGATGTGTTCACTATTCCGACAAATTTGGCGGGGCACCCCGCGATGAGCGTGCCGTTTGGCGTCGGCGCCGATTCGATGCCCGTTGGTATTCAGGTGTTGGCAACGACAATGGGCGAGCAAGCGATGTTCAAAGTCGCGGCCGAACTTGAGCGTGCATCATGAGCGAAAACTCAGCATTGCCAAACGGCTGGCAACTTGTCGTCGGTCTTGAAGTTCATGTCGAGTTGGCAACAAAAACCAAAATGTTTAGTGCGAGCGCAAATCGATTTGGTGATGAGCCGAACACGAATATCGACCCCGTAACACTGGGTTTGCCTGGCGCTTTGCCAGTTCTCAACAAGCAAGCCGTTGAGTTGGCAATGCGAATTGGTTTGGCCTTGAATTGCAAAGTACAACCATGCACTTTTCATCGCAAAAACTATTTTTACCCAGACCTACCGAAGGCTTACCAAATAACGCAATATGACCATCCGTTAAATGTTGATGGGTTCTTGATGTTGCCAGGCGACGTGCGCATTGGTGTTGAACGCGCTCACCTCGAAGAAGACACCGGCAAGTCGACTCACTTTGGTGGTTCATCGGGTCGAATTCATGGCAGTGATTATTCGTTGCTTGATTACAACCGCGCTGGTGTGCCACTTGTTGAAATTGTTTCGCGACCAGATATTCGAACTTCTGAACAGGCCCGCCAATATGTTGCAGAGTTACGGTCGATCTTGCTGGCCGTTGGCGCGAGTGATGCAAAAATGGAAGAAGGCTCGATGCGCTGTGATGTCAACGTATCGATACATAAGCCGGGTACGCCATTTGGCACTAGATGTGAAATTAAGAATGTGAACTCGATTAGGTCTGTAGGCCGAGCGATCGATTATGAAGCGCGTCGTCAAGTTGATCTGATCGAAAGTGGTGGCACGATTCGCCAAGAGACGCGTCACTGGGATGATGCAACCGGTCGCACCGAAACTTTGCGAACCAAAGAAGACGCCGATGACTACAGATATTTCTTAGAGCCAGATTTGGTGCCGCTCGTGCCCGAGCAATCTTGGATTGACCGAGTTCGTGCTGCGTTGCCAGTTTTGCCGGCGGCGCGACGCCAGGCGCTTGCCGAACTTTGTGGTGTTGATAAAGACGGTGAGTCGGCATTTGTTGTTGTCGAACGTGGACAAGATGAATATGTTCGCGAAGTTGTCAGCAG
>CAMBDT010000020.1 GCA_945865395.1 Acidimicrobium ferrooxidans DSM 10331
CCTGCCGGCAATCGCGACATCAACTTCACATGGTCGGGCGACTTGTTCACTGCATTGCAGTATCTGCCTGAAGGTGTGGCGCCCGATGTGCTGGGCTTTTGGTATCCAGAAAAGACGGTGGCCAAAAATGACTTCATGTGCATCACCAAAAGTGCCAAAGCGCCTGTGCTCGCGCATCAGTTAATTAATTTCTTGAGTGACACAGACAACGCATTGCTCAATCGCGAATATGTCGGCTACCAGCCCGCACTCGAATCAATCACCGTTGATCTGTTGATCTCGAGTGGCACGATCCCCGAGTCGCTGATCGATGCTTTGGTGACGCCCGAGAAATACGACGCTGGTCTTGCTCAAGTTTCTCTCGAGCCGGCTATTGATGGTCTGTGGCTCGAACAGTGGACGCGCTTCACCGCGGGCTGACGCAAGCTAAATTGAAAAACTCGCCCCGCCTTTGGGCAGGATTCGCAATTCCGGGCACTGTGTGGCTGATTGCGCTATTTGCAATTCCGTTTTATGCGGTGGCGTGCGTTGCGTTCGGCACGATCGACCCGGTGTTTCGTGATGCCGTGCCGCAATGGAACCCACTGTCTTGGGATTTCGTGCAGGCGAAACAAATTTTCACGAGCCTTGCAACCGGCCCACTGCAAGGCGTCGCAATTCGCACTGTTGTCTACGTCGTCTGTGCAATGACTCTTTGCTTTGTGATTGGTTTTCCGATTGCATACTTTTTGGCGCGACACGCCGGCAAACGCAAACTACTTTTGCTAGTGCTGATCATCGTGCCGTTCTGGGTCAACTATTTGATGCGCATGTTGGCTTGGGTCAACTTGCTCAGCGTCGATGGCCTGTTCACGCGGTTCATGCGCAATTTTGGCGTCAACTACAACTGGCTTGACGGGTCTCCCATCACGGTGATTCTCGGCTTGGTTTATGGATATATTCCGTTTCTAATCTTGCCGCTCTACGCCACACTTGAGCGCCTCGATTGGCGTTTGGTCGACGCAGCACGCGACCTTGGCGCAAAGCCGCGTCAAGCGTTTCGACTCGTGACCATACCTATGTCAAAAGCAGGGTTGGTTGCTGCGGGTATCTTGATCGCTTTGCCGATGTTTGGCGACTATTACACCAATGACTTGCTATCGCGTTCACCCAGCACCGAAATGATCGGCAACCAAATCGATTTCTTTTTGAATGCCAGCACTCAGCCACAAAACGGTGCGCTACTCGTGCTGGCACTGTCGCTGTTTTTATTGTTGTTCATGTCGTTTTATTTGCGTAGCACTCGCCAACAATCTCGACAGGTAACGAGATGATCCGATGAACACGCTCAACTCAACTAGAACGCGACGCGGCTCACCACTTGCTTTTGTGATTTGGGGCTACATCATCTGGAGCCTCGTGCCGGTGCTGATTGCCGTGATCTACTCATTTAACGACGGCCGAAGTCGCACGGTGTGGCAAGGCTTCTCGCTGCGCTGGTGGATCACCGACCCATACGCCTCAATTTTCCGAAATGATGAAACCCGAAATGCAATTTCCAACTCGCTCGTGTTGGCATTCGCAACGTTGCTGGTCGTCACTCCGCTCGGCATCGCGTTAGCGATCGGTTCGCAGCGCATTCGTGGCCGAAGTGCGAACTTTGTGCAGGGCTTGACCTCAGCACCGCTGATCACGCCGGAAATAGTCGTCGGTGCGGCATTGTTATTAACATTCACACGATTATTTACGGCCGTGCCTCTTGGCTTTTTTGCACAGTTGTTGGGCAACGTCACATTTGCGCTGGCCACTGTCGTCGTCATCGTGCGCGCCAGACTCGTTTCTATTGGCGCGTCTTTCGAAGAAGCGGCGCGCGACTTGGGTGCGACTCGCTGGCAAGCGATGCGCTTCGTATTACTGCCGATGCTTTGGCCTTCAGTTATGGCGAGCCTCGTCGTCGTGTTTGCAACCGTGATCGACGACTTTGTGATCACAAGTTTTCTCTCGGCTGGCGTCAGTTCAGAAACAGTGCCGTTAAGAATCTATTCTTCGGTTCGCGGCGGTGCAACGCCTGCGCTCAACGCATTGGCGACACTTCTCGTACTGACCTCATTCACGGTGCTAATTATCGGACTATTTGGTTTATCGACCTGGCGCAAACGACATGGCGAACGCGGCGGTCTGAGAGCAGCGCTTGCCGATGTTACGCAGATGGATAGCTAGATAGTTATCTAGTTCGCAAGCGGCAAGACGCGCACGGCGTCGGGCAACACATCAATCGTCGTCTCTTGGCCCGCAAGAAGGCTCGCCGAAGTTTCATCATTTGGCACTTCGGCGTTGATAGTTACCGAACCAAGCCTGAGCGCGACCCGCAAACTTGAGCCAGCAAAAGTGACGCGTTCAATCATCGCTTTGTGCGAACCAGAGCCGATTCGAATTCGCTCGGGGCGAATCATCATCATGCCTTTGCCAATTGGCGCAGAATCAGGGCAGACGAATTTCTCTCCAGCAAATTCGACAACGCTGCGCGAAGTTACCTCACCCGAGATCAAATTCGCCGCACCCACAAATTGAGCAACCTCGACTGAGTTAGGCAATTCATATAGTTCGCGGGGGGCACCGACTTGCATCAACCGCCCGTCGCGCATCACACCAATGCGGTCGCTCATAGTGAATGCCTCGTGTTGATCATGGGTCACATAGACGAATGTGATGCCGATTTGACGCTGCAAAGTTGCTAGTTCGATTTGCAATCTCGCGCGCAACTGCGCATCAAGCGCTCCGAGCGGTTCGTCAAGCAACAAAACACTGGGCTCAAGTATCAGCGCACGGGCCAACGCCACGCGCTGTTGCTCGCCACCCGAAAGTTGGTGCACGCGGCGATCGCCAAAATTGCCGAGTTGCACCAGTTCGAGTGCCTCGCCGACTCTTTGGTCGGCCGGCTTTGCGCTTTTCGTGAAAGAGTTTTCAAATCGCAGACCAAACTTGATGTTTTCTTTGACGTTTAAATGCGGAAACAAAGAATAGTTCTGAAACACCGTGTTCAGCGGCCGCTCTTCGGGTTCGTCGCGGGTGACATCGCGATTGTCGATAAACACAGTTCCACTATCAGGCTGTTCGAAGCCGCCGATCATGCGTAGCGTCGTAGTTTTGCCGCAACCCGACGGACCAAGCATCGAGAAGAATTCACCAGCTTTAATTTCAAGTGAGACGTCATTGACCACAACTCGTTCGCCATACGACTTAAATAAATTCTTTAGCGTTACCGCGCCGTCTAGTTCAACTGCTGGCACTGTTTATCCCCCGAAAAATATTAGGCCCGCATCGTCTCAATATTGCCATCGACTGGCAAGACCTGGCCAGTGATGAACCTCGCTGCTGGCGAACTGAGAAACACGGCCGCTGCGGCAATGTCTGTGGCGTCGATAAATGATTTCATCGAAACTTGATTCTCGTAACCAGTACGAATGCTTTGTGGGCTCACGCCAGTTGCGGCGGCTTCGCGCTCAATCACGCCATCCATGCGTGGGCCACTAACAGAACCTGGACAAATGGCATTCACACGCACACCATCGGCGCCAAGCTCCATCGCCCACGATTTTGTGAGCCCGATGATGCCCCATTTTGCGGCAACATATGGCGAGCGCAACGGATAGCCGAAAATTCCGGCACTTGTCGAAATATTGATGATCGAGCCGCGCGACTTCAACAACATCGGCACTGCAGCTTTTGTACAGCGAAATGTGCCACCCAGATTTATGCGCACGCACTCGTCATATGCATCGGCGTCCATTTCATCGACCCGCGCAGTCGGTCCAGGCACCCCAACATTATTGACCAAAACATCGAGTCCGCCGAGATCACGCTCAATTGCCAAGAACATTGTTGCGACATCACTCGATTTCGAAACATCGCAAACATAATTTGGCTTTGTCGTGTTGTTGACATCACAGACAACAACACGGGCACCGGCATGCGACATAGCATCAGCGATCGCTTTGCCGATGCCCGAGCCACCGCCAGTGACGAGCGCCCGCAGGCCATTTAACGAAAAATCTTGCGAGTTAGCCGTTGTTGTCATTCACTAAAACCTAGTCTCTCGTGCACCACGCCAAAAGTTCGGCGCCCACACGAGAGACTCAGGTTTCAGAGATTATGTCTGCTAGCTAACTACCGATGATTCCACCGTTTTTGCGAGTGATCACGATCGTGCAGTCACGTGGCACAGGGCCAGTTGCCCCCGTGTACGCGGCTGGAAAGTTGCTGATTGCTGGATCGCCATCACCAGGGTGTTGCAAGTTGACAAACATCGTCTTGCGATCTGGAGTAACCGCCACGCCTGTAACTTCAGATCCTTTGACACCTGTGAAAAGTCGTCGAATCTCTTTGGTTTTTGCGTTGGCGACGAGCATCTGATCGTTATATTTGCCTGGCTGCTCACCGTCAGTTTGAATGAACACGCGATCATCAGAGTCAAGCCAAATGCCATCGGGCGAACCAAACATCTGACCACCCTCGTCGAATGTTTGGTTTGCAAGTAGGAAAATATCCCAGGTAAATGTCAAACCAAGATTTTGATTTGCATCTTTCCAGCGCACGATATGACCATATGTGTTGACTGCAGTCGGGTTTGCTTTGTCTACTGCGGCTTTACCAACAGTGCCGCGCTGCGTGTTGTTCGTCAGCGTGACATACATTTCGCCAGTCTTTGAACCAGCGATCCACTCTGGTCGGTCCATTTTTGTGGCGCCGACAACGTCAGAAGCCATTCGTGTGTAGACCAAAATTTTGTCAAGTGACCACGATGACAACGCCGGATTACTCGGACTCAGTTCAAGCCATGTACCCGTGCCGTCGTCATTGAATTTGGCGACATAAAGAGTGCCTTCATCAAGCGGACTCACACCGGCTTTGATCATTGACTTCCAGTTCGACTTTGACACGAACTTGTAGACATAGTCGAACCGCTCATCGTCACCCATATAAACGACAATGCGACCGTCTTTGCCTTCGACAACTTCAGCACCTTCGTGTTTGACGCGACCGAGAGCCGAGCGCTTGACTGGCTGAGAACCCGGCTTGTTTGGGTCGATCTCGACGACATAACCGAAACGATTTGCTTCGTTGGCATAATTCGCGTCTGCCAAGTTAAATCGCGCGTCGAACTTATGCCAGTCGTAGCCGTTACCAGTGGCAGTAATGCCATAACGAGTCTGCTCGGCACTGGGCTTCCATGTTGTCACGGTTGAACCGAAGTAGCCGTTGAAGTTTTCTTCGCAGGTCAAGTATGTACCCCAAGGTGTTTTGCCGTTCGCGCAGTTATTCATCGTTCCTTGGATTGGATTGCCAGCAACGTTTTTAATCAACGCACTTGTTGCGACTGGGCCACTCATCTGCGCAAGCGTGTTGACATGCACTCGGCGATTCTTTTTGCTCTTGGCGACCTTCCATTTGCCACCGACATTTTCGATTGCTACAACCGAGATGCCGTGCGCAGTTTGAGACAGCGCAACATCGGCCGCGCTTGTTGGCGCCTTTTTGCCCAAGAGATGGGAATTGGTTCCATATTCATGGTTAATGCACATCAAACCCTTTTTGTCGTCGCCGAAATACCACATGCCGTCGTGGCCGATGCCGATGCTCTGCTCTTGCTGCGCAGCAGTAAAACCTGCATAGTCGAATGAAGTGCCGCTACCGTCGAGCTTCTCGCGCCATGGGATCAACACGCTGTAGGTGTATTCAGGTGCAATAGTTGGCATCGGAGTGCCTTGCAATGGAATCGAAGTGAAGCCAATTTTTGGCGACTTGGCCGTGATTGCCTGAGATGCAGATTTCGCGTTCAAACCAGTTGACGCAGATGCCGAAGCCGCGCGAGCGCCGACAAATGTAAGTGCGGCACCGGCAAGCGATCCAACAAGCAGTGAACGCCTCGACATGTAACTATTGAGAACATCTTCGAACTCGCGATTATTTGATTTATTGCTTACTTCTTCATGCATCTCGTTGTTCATTTTGCCCCTTCTTGGTTTTGTTGAACTTATTGAGTCCAGACAATAAACAACGCGGATTAACTCAGCACGAGCAACGGGTTAACGATCAGTGGCGACTAAACAAACATTTGTGGAGCTAAGGGGATTCGAACCCCTGGCCTCTTCCATGCCATGGAAGCGCTCTACCAACTGAGCTATAGCCCCAAACGACTTCTTACGCTACCCGATCACCGGATTAACTGACGAGGCGCCAGCTGACGAGTGGCACGTCTTGATAGAGGCGCTCGATTTCGTAAAACCTGCGCGTGTCATCGTCGAAAACATGCACGACCACACTGCCGTAGTCAATGAGAATCCACTGTTGTTGCGAAACACCTTCGCTAGACAACGGTGAACGACCAGTTTGAGTGCGAACCGCGTCGGTTATCGCGTCGCAAATGGTGCGAACTTGGCGTTTGTTGCCGGCGCTCGCAACAACAAAAAGATCGGTGATGGCGAGAACTTCGCCAACATTCAAAACCGTGATGTCGGTGGCCTGCTTATCGTCAGCGGCTTGCGCGGCAATCTTGGCAATTTGCATTGCCTCTGGTTGAATTTGAAAGTTTGTCATTCGTCGTCGACGCTAAGGGTAGTCGTCGGAATCTCTGGATTGCTCTCAAGAAACTGGGCAAAAGTCGCGCCGATGACAATTTGCAGATCGATGCCTTGGGCTCGCTCGTTGGTTCGGCCCGCCGAAACTTCGCCAATGTAATTGGCTAAATCTTCGACGCCAACCAAAACATTGCTGTCGACATAAAGCACCCGTGTCACCTCTTGGGGCGGACCCGGCACCTCGCGAACCAGAGCGATATTCAAACCTTTGGCCATCAACCGTCGCACAATTTCACGACTGACAACCGCATTATTGAATGGACTATCAATCTGCACCGACAACTGCCCCGTGAGATCTGACTCGGTCTTCGAGGTTGGCGCGACACTGGCCATGATCATCGTCACTTCGGCACTATCGAGTTGATACATATCTAATGAGTTCGGGTTCAAATCACCGGCTGGCACAGCCGTTGCTGCGAACTGCCAAACTTGAATCGGACCAGAAATTAGTCGTTGAAAAAAAGATTTGAAATCGGTTGGTGGTTCGACGGTTGAAACTGCTGGGTCAAGTTTGAGACCGAGACCTACCGTGTTGGCAATGGCCGTCAACACCGACTTTTGGTGGTTGAAACGCTCGGCTTCGGTTTGATCAATTTGACGCGCCAGCAAAATGTCGACAAGCGTGGTCGTCTCGACGGTAGTTCGACCAAGTTTGGTGACAGTGCGCAACGCGCCGTCTGGTTCGGTGTTGCGAACATCTGAATCTAAAAGAATTTCAGCAGGCCCAATCGGATTGAACAACTCGACTAGTTCGCCACGCTTCATGATGCCCACCGTCGTGAACGAGACGTCAAGAAGACCTTCGACATCGGCGACAAACGCCGACGTATCGTCGCCCGTATACGAATCAGAAACTCGACGCGGCTCTTCACCTTCAAGAACTTCAGCCATTGATTTAGCCGGCAACGAAACAATCGTGCCGCCCAAACTGCTGCCAGAAAGAGCAACTATGTTGATGGACGTAATTTCGCTCGATGCATTGACGGTTGCGAACAACGCAACTGGTGTGCTCGGAATTTTCAGCGTCGTTACGTTATTGACATTCGTGCCGTTGCCTGAGTTGAGCACAGAGTTGTAGCCAACGACGAGACCAGCAGGCAACATCAACGCGGCAGCGATACCGCAACACAATGCGACGATTGCGCGTTGTTTTTGGCGGTGCGGAATCGCCGTCACAAGTTTGAGCCGTACAAATTGCGAGCAGCAATGACTTGCAGCACTGCATCCGAGACCAAATATTCGAGCGGTCGACCGTCGATGAATCGCGCACGAAGATCGCTCGAACTCACTTCAAGTCGTGGCACTTCAACTCGATGCCAATCAAATTCACTTGGCGGCATTAGAGGCGAACCAGGTCGATCAACGACAACAAGTGTCGATAGTTTGGCGATTTCGTTGGCGCGTTGCCACGAACCGAATTTTGCGGCAGCATCATCGCCGACGATTGTAAAAAGTTCTGCGCCGAGATATCGCTCGTGCAGAGCGGCCAAAGTATCGGCGGTATAACTCGGACCTCCGCGAGTGATTTCGTCATCGCCCGCGATTAATCCATCAACACCTGCAATTGCCGCTTGCACCATGGCCAGTCGATCTAACGCGCTGGCAACCTCGCGGGTGCCGTGCTTTTGCCACGGGTCGTTGGCCACCATCAGCACGACGAGGTCGAGTTTGAGTACATAACGCACGTTTACGGCCGTAACAAGGTGGCCCAGGTGGGGCGGATCAAATGTTCCCCCGAACAGTCCGACACGCATTGGCACTATCAAAGTGTATGAGTCAAAGAGCCCTCTGACCATATTCGGTGTGACGAAAGGCTTATGAAACTTGGCTCAAATAATTTTGAAAAAATTCATTTACCTCTTGAACTATTTGTGCCGATGCCCTAATGTAACAAGTCCCCCGAATACCCCCCATACAGAAAGAATCGAAACCCCCATGTCTGACTCAATTGGCATCTATCTGAACGAAATCGGCAAAGTTGCGTTGCTCAACGCCGAAGATGAACGCGATTTGTCGAAAGCGATTGAAGCTGGTCGCGAAGCACGCAAGCGTCACGAAAAAGGTGAACGCGGTGCGGCGATTCGTGCCGACATTCGCAATGCGGCTCGCGCCAAAGATCGATTTATTCGATCGAACCTGCGATTGGTTGTTTCGATCGCCCGTCGTTACCCGTTGCCACAGGGCATGGATCTTCTCGACTTGATTCAAGAAGGCAACCTTGGTCTTGAGCACGCAGTTGACAAGTTTGACTGGCGTCGTGGTTTCAAGTTTTCAACATATGCAACATTCTGGATTCGTCAAGCGATTGGTCGTGCACTTGACCAAAAAGCAAGTCTGATTCGAATTCCTGGTGATCGCTCGGCGACTTTGCGCGCAGCATTGCGTCAAGGTTCTGGCGATGCCGAAGGTTTGAGTGCGATGAACGCAGAGCTTCATCGCCTTACAACACCAGTTTCGCTCGACAAAACAATCGGCGAAGATGGCGACGCAACTTTGGGCGACCTCGTGCCGAACGAAGACATCAGCCCTGAAGATGCCGTCATGGGCATGGTCGACACGAACTTGCTCGACCGTTTGCTCGGCACACTCGATGAGCGTGCTCGCTATGCAGTTGAGGCTCGTTTTGGTTTGCATGACGGCGAGCGCAAGAGCTTTCGTCAAGTTGGCGAAGAACTCGGCGTAACCGCCGAAGCAGCACGACGCCTCGTAAGCCGTGCGGTAGATACGCTTCGCGACGACGCCGGCGAAATCCTCACCGTCTGAGGCTCGCCCTGGCAATAGGGTTATAACCATGAGCGCGCGCTGGACACCGTCTTCGTGGCAAAACAATGTCGCCGTGCAGCAACCAAAATGGCCCGACCAAAACGAGTTGGCGCAGGCACTTAAGCAGATCGGTTCGTATCCCCCACTAGTTTTCGCCGGCGAAGCGCGATCGTTGCTGGCGTCACTTGGTCAAGTCGCAAGCGGCAACGCATTTTTGTTGCAGGCCGGCGATTGCGCCGAGAGTTTCGAAGAATTCACGGCCGTAAATATTCGCGAAAAACTTCGCGTGATTTTGCAGATGGCGGTGATGCTTACTTATTCGATGGGTGTGCCCGTCGTAAAAGTTGGTCGCATCGCCGGACAATTCGCCAAGCCACGCTCGAGTGACACCGAAAAAATTGGTGGCGTCGAGTTGCCGTCGTTTCGCGGTCACATGGTCAACGACCCGGCGCCGCATAGCGAGTCGCGAGTGCCAGACCCGCAACGACTCGTGCAGGCTTATCACCAGTCGGCCAGCACGCTTAATTTGTTGCGCGCATTCACCAAAGGCGGTTTTGCCGACCTGAATCGCGTGCATGCCTGGAACCAAGAGTTCGTCACGACGAGCGCCGAAGGTCAGCGCTACGAACAAGTCGCCGGCGAAGTTGAACGAGCACTCGCCTTTATGCGTGCGTGCGGTGTCGACACCGAGAGTCACAGCGCTTTGCATGAAGTTGATTTCTACACGAGTCATGAGGCTTTGTTGTTGGGATACGAAGAGGCGCTCACGCGGCAAGACTCGTTAACGGGCAATTGGTATGACTGCTCGGCACACATGTTGTGGATTGGTGAGCGCACTCGCCAACTCGATGGCGCGCACGTTGAGTTTTTGCGTGGCGTTGGCAACCCCGTTGGTTGCAAAATTGGGCCCGAGACGACGACTGACTTCGTGTTGTCGTTGTGCGAAGTTCTTAACCCATCGCGAGTGCCTGGTCGCTTGACTTTGATCACCCGCATGGGCGCCGACAAAATCGAATCTGGTTTGCGACCTCTAATTCGTGCGGTGCGCGACGCCGGCCACCCTGTTGTTTGGGCGTGCGACCCGATGCATGCCAATACATTCACGGCAACCAACGGTCGCAAGACACGCCACTTTGATGACATCATTCGCGAAATCACAGGTTTCGTCTTGGCTCATCGTGCTGAAAACACCTGGCCGGGAGGCATTCACATCGAGTTGACTGGTGACAATGTAACCGAGTGCTTGGGTGGCGCCGAGTCGGTAAGTCAAGAAGACCTCGATACGCGTTACGAGACGGTTTGTGATCCGCGACTTAATGCGCGACAATCTTTAGATTTGGCATTTCGCGTTGCCGAATTAATCCGCGCAGCAAAATAGCCCGATGCGGGCGTTCGAACTCGTTCGCGAATGGCCGGCGAGCAACACTTCGATTTGCATCGTTGATCGTCGTGGTGTCGCACATACTTTTGGTGACACGACACGCACATCGAGAATTGCATCTGTTTCGAAATTGCTAACCGCGTGGGCAGCGCTGATTGCCGTTGAAGACGGTTCGACGAGTCTTGACGCCCAAGTCGGTCAACAAGATTGCACGCTCGCCCACTTGCTGACGCACGCCGGCGGTTACAGTTTCGACGGCACGGTGCCGATTGTCGCCGCGGGTCGCAAGCGAATTTATTCAAATACGGGCTACGAGCTGATCGCCGATCATGTCGAACAAGTTACTGAAATTAGTTTCAGTGATTTTTTGCGCGAAGCAATCTTTGAGCCACTGGGTATGTCTAAAAGTTTTTTAAACGGTTCAGCAGCACACCATGTTGTTTCGTGCGTCGACGACTTAGTTGAGTTCACACTTGAGTTGCGTAACCCGCAATTGATTACAACCAAGACGGCGAATGTTGCAACAACAACGCAATATGCCGAACTTGAAGGTGTCGTGCCCGGCGTCGGCAGATTTGATCCATGCAATTGGGGTTTCGGGCCAGAGATTCACGGCGCAAAGCACCCGCACTGGATGGGTTCACGCAACAGTGCATCGACATTTGGCCACTTTGGCGGTACTGGTTCGTTTTTATGGCATGACCCGACGAGCAACATCTCGTGCGTTGGTTTGTGCGAAGTAGAGTTTGACGCTTGGGCGATGCATCACTGGCCAATATTTTTTGATGCTGTGCTGAGCGAACTTTCTCGATAAAACGTTGATATCTATTTATGACTACTAAAGAAAACCAGCGCGCCGACTTATTGTTGTTGCTGTTCAGCGTTTTTGCGACAGCATCGGCCAACAGCGTCGTTTTTGCATCAATGTCTGAATTGCAAGAGCAATATAAATATGCTGATTCGGCATTGGGGCTAATTGCCGGCACCGGCTTTGCGATGGGGCTTGTCGTGCAACTATTTGTCGCCCCGTTGGCCGACCGCGGGCACGGCAAGAAACTTATTCAATTTGGTCTCGCGTTGGCGGCACTCGGTTCGGTGATCTTCGCGCTCGGCGATTCGCTTCTCATTTTTATTGTTGGTCGTGGCATTGTTGGCGCCTCGATCGGTTTGACTTTTCCGGCGGTGCGTGCGTTGGCTGCGCACCTCGATGAGTCGCGCAGCGCCGAACGACTGGGTGCAGTTGCCGGCATGGAGATCGGCGGTTTTGTTTCTGGCCCGTTAATTGGTTCGCTAATTATTGGCCCGTTTGGTCTTGACGCGACGTTTTTGTTGTTCGGCACACTCGCCGTTTTGGCGTTATTCATCATCAGCCCACGCAAGTTTCCTGAATTGGCTACGACGACAGAGTCGCAGCGCTTGAGTTTTGATCTTTTGCGAATTCGCAGTGTGCGCGTGGCATTAATTTTGACACTCGCAGTCACGTTTCCGACTGGCATGTTCGACGCACTTTGGGACCGCTTCTTGGACGACCTCGGCGGCAACAACGCAATGACGGGTTTAACTTTTGCCGTCTACGGACTGCCGTTTATTTTCTTTTCGGCGCGGGCTGGCAAGTTGATCGATAAACGCTCACCGGTTGCCGTGGTGCTGTGGTTGGCTATACCGATCAGCTTGATGACAATTACCTACGGCGTTGTCAAACAACCATGGGTAATTCTGGGCATCGGTTTAATCGAGGGATTTCTGCAGGCAACGATGATTCCGGCCGCGCTATCGGCAATTGCCAAAGCAGCGCCATATGGTCGAGCGTCGGCAGCGCAAGGCTTGTCGGGTGCAATCACTGTCTTTGGGCAAATGATCACTGCGTTTATTGCGCCGACGATTTATGGCGCGCATGGCGCATTCACAACTTTTTTTGTCGTCGCAGTCGGCATTGCCGGGATTGCTGGCATCGCCGGCATCATGCACCTGCGAAATTTAAATAGCTTGCGTTAGCTTGCGTTAGCTTGCGTTAGCTTGCGTTAGCTTGCGTTAGCGCGCGCTAACTTATTTTAAACGCTCGATAATCATCGCCATGCCTTGGCCACCGCCAACACACATCGACTCGAGACCAAATCGCTTGTCGGTATGTTGCAAGCCGTTGATCAACGTTGTCATGATGCGTGCACCAGTCATGCCGAAAGGGTGACCGAGCGCGATCGCCCCACCGTGCACGTTCAGTTTCTCCATTGGAATGCCCAAGTGTTTTGCTGACGGAATAACTTGCGCGGCAAATGCTTCGTTGATTTCGACCAAGTCGATTTGATCGATCGTCATGCCCGCACGCTTGAGTGCTTGACGGCAAGCCTCGATTGGTCCGAGACCCATGATTTCTGGATTCAAACCCGACACACCCGACGAAACGATTCGCGCCAAAGGTTTTAGCCCGAGTTGTTTGGCTTTCGTGTCGCTCATCACGATGACTGCAGCGGCGCCGTCGTTCAGCGGGCACGCGTTGCCCGCGGTAATTTCACCATCGGGGCGGAAAACCGGCTTGAGACCTGAAAGTGCTTCAACGGTTGTGCCGGCGCGCGGTCCGTCGTCTTTGGCGACGACAGTGCCGTTCGGCAAAGTGAGTGGCGTAATTTCGCGATCGAAGAAACCATTTTCTTGGTTGGCAACAGCGCGTTGCTGACTGCGTGCGCCGAATTCGTCCATTTCGCGGCGTGTTACACCTTCGAGTTCACGAACATTTTCGGCTGTTTGACCCATGGCGATATACATGTCGGCCAAACCTGCTGCGGCTGACCAAACACCTTGACCGCCAGCGGCACGCGCCTTTGTGCGCTCGCCTGATGGTTTGAAAATTGCATTCGGTGCGGTGTCACTTGCACCAGATGCATAGCGACTCACAGTTTCAACACCGGCTGCAATGAAGCAATCGCCTTCGCCAGATTTAATTGCGTGTGCCGCCATGCGAATTGTTTGCAAACTCGATGAACAGTAACGATTCACCGTTACACCAGGCACATTGTCGAGCCCGGCAAGCACGGCTACGACGCGAGCGATGTTGAATCCGCCTTCACCCGCAGGTTGGCCACATCCCATCATCAAGTCTTCGACATCATCGGCTTTGAGTTGCGGCACTTTGGCCATCAATGCACGCACGATTTGCGCCGACATGTCGTCAGGACGCAATTCGGTGAGCGTGCCTTTATTCGCGCGACCAATCGGGCTTCGGGCTGTTGCGACAATGACTGCTTCTGGCATGACTCGTGCTCCTTAAATTTTGCGCATTTAGCGTTGCAAAACCCTAGCCGTTACTCGACCTTTTCGCGAAGTCACTCAACCACATAATAAGAAACGTGGGCGTCATAGTAGAACCTCTGCAAGCGAACTCCTGACAATGAAATGTTTTCTTTGAGAGCGACAGTTTCGCCCTGCCAGCGCTTCTGGCCAGCCTCATCAAAACCCACTACCCCACCTCGCGGAACTAGGGGCAGAAGATGCTTGAGTGCGACCGTAGTCGGCTCATAAATATCGAAGTCCATGTACAAGAATGCGACGATCAAATAGGGATTGTCTTTTACATACTGTGGAATTGTCTTGATCGCATCACCTTTGACCAACTCAACTTTCGGAATGTGACCGATCGTCCGATTCTTATCTTGAAGCGCGACCCAGTTCGCCAAATGCTCATAGTCGGTGTTTTGCATGTGTCCGACAACCCCGTCTGGATCATGCTTGGTGATAGATGGAAAACCTTCAAAAGTGTCAAAGCCGATAATTTTTCTATTGAAATTAGTTGGCTCAAGAATTGTAGAGAGATGCTGGTAAAGCATCAGTGAGTTTCCGCGATGAACACCGCACTCGACAATTGAGCCGTGCACATTTAGAATTTTCTCGAAAAGGTGAATGCGAGTCAGTATGAGTGTGACTAACTGCCGGTCTAAATAAACAAATGGGGCTTCAGCCACATCTTCGGCCGACATTCGACCAAACATCTCAGTGCGCTCTTTTCGAAATTCGATTTCGGAGCTGATTTCCGTCCGCTTTTCTCCTATGTTCTCTTTAAATAACGACTTTTTTTCCACCCTTTGACATTACCTGAAGTCAAGGGGTCTGATTCAGAGCATTGAGCGCCAGAGTTCTATTGTTAGGCAATGCAATTGTTTGATGTCCCCCTCGAAGACATCGACCTTTCGGCGCCAGAATTTTGGCGCGGCCCGCGCGACTTTCGTGAGTCGGCATTCGCCAAACTGCGCGACGCAGATCCGTATCGATTCTTTGAAGAAATGGAGCTAGCAATCGCCCCGAAAGGCCCTGGCTATATTGCCCTCACCCGCCACGACGACATCTGGCATGTGAGTCGCAACCCGCAACTTTTCTGCAGCGGCAAAGGTTCGAACATCATCGACCTCTCACAAGAACTCAACGAGTTTTTCGGCTCGATGATCAACATGGACGACCCGAAACATTTTCGCCTGCGGTCAATTGTTTCGAAAGGTTTTACTCCCCGCGAAATTTCGCGCATCGAAGAATACGTCAAAGTCAAGGCTCGAACAATTATCGATTCTGTCTTGGATGAATTTGCCGACAAAGAATTTGATTTCGTTGACGCGGTCGCCGCCAAGTTTCCGTTGCAAATAATTTGCGAGATGATGGGCATCCCCGCCGAAGACGAGCGACAAAT
This sequence comes from Acidimicrobium ferrooxidans DSM 10331, assembly GCA_945865395.1. Lineage (GTDB taxonomy): Bacteria > Actinomycetota > Acidimicrobiia > Acidimicrobiales > Ilumatobacteraceae > BACL27. Next base: position 15,434 of record CAMBDT010000020.1, read on the forward strand.
ATTTGAATGGACGAACACGATCTTGGGTGCTGGCGACCCTGATTTCGGCGGCAGTTTCGAAAAACTAATGGAAGCCGCAATCGGAATGTTTTCGTATGCTCAGGCTCTGGGTGAAGCGCGGCTAGCGAAACCGACCGAAGACTTGACCAGCGTGATGATGCACGCAGTTGTTGACGGCGAGCGTCTCACGAGCCAAGAGTTTGGCAGTTTTTTTATTCTGCTCGTCGTTGCTGGCAACGAGACGACGCGAAACTCCATAACTCATGGCATGTTGGCGCTTACCGAAAACCCCGACCAGCGAAAAACTTGGTTTGACAATTTCGATACACACACGAAAACTGCCGTCGAGGAAATCGTGCGATGGTCAACACCGGTGATTCACTTTCGACGCACGGCCACTGCCGACACCGAAATCAACGGCTTCAAAGTCAACGCTGGTCAAAAAGTAGTGCTGTTCTACAACTCAGGCAATCGAGATGAAAGAGTATTCACAGAGCCATTTAAGTTTGACGTCACTCGTGCACCACAACCAGTTCAGATCGGTTTTGGTGCCGGTGGCCCGCACTTTTGTCTCGGCGCCAACCTGGCGCGACGCGAAATCGCCGTAATGTTCGACGAGATTCGTCGCCGCGCGCCGAACCTAACGATCACTGGCGAACCCGCTTATTTGCAGAGCAGTTTCATCAACGGCATCAAGCGCGCCAACTGCCGCCTCAACTAATTTTTCGCTGCGTAGCGCGAAAGATTTAACTAGTTAGTCGAGGGTGGCCGGGGTGTGAGCCAATGAAAGTGGGCCATGGTTGATTTTTGGCAAGACATATTTGGCGAACAGGTCGCACTCTTTTAGGTGTGGGTAGCCCGACAAGATAAACGCCGAAACGCCGGCATCACTCAATTCGGTTAGTTTCGCCAGCACTTGATCGGGGTCGCCGACAATCGCAATGCCCGCACCGCTGCGCGCCCGCCCAACACCTGTCCACAAATTTTGTTCGATGTAACCCTCATCATCAGATGAACTGCGCAACTCGCTCTGGCGATTGACGCCAGTCGAAGTCGAGTCGAGTGACTTTGCACGAATCGCTTCGCCAGTCACGGGGTCGAGTCGCGATAGCAATCGCCGTGCCGCCTCTCGCGCCTCTCGCTCGGTCTCGCGCACAATCACATGACTGCGCCAACCAAAACTCATCGGGCGCCCATATCGCTGTGCGCGCTGCGTCAAGTCGAGCACGATCGACGAAATTTTCGCCGTCGTGTCTGGCCACATCAAATAAACATCTGCACTCGCCGCGGCACAGTCACGCGCCGCTTCTGATAATCCACCAAAATAAATTGGTGGACAACCGAAACCCTGACCAGAAATTCGTGGCGGATCAATATGTAACTGCAAAAATTCGCCCTCTAAATTTACAGATCTTCCTTCGAGCAGCTCGCCGAGCGCAAACAAATATTCTGTGGTGCGTCGATAGCGAGCTTCGCTTGAAAGTTGCTCGCCCGGCATCTCGGACGAAATCGCGTTAACCACCAACCGCGAATTTGAAATTTGTTGAAGTGTCGCAATCTGCCGCGCCAACTG
>CAMBDT010000021.1 GCA_945865395.1 Acidimicrobium ferrooxidans DSM 10331
ATCATCTCTTCGTCAATCGCCAATCGGCCAGCCGTGTCGACAATCAAAACATCTTTGCCAAGACGCTTGGCTTCAGCCAGACCAAGTTTCGCCGTAGTCACCGGGTCGCCTGGTTCTGAAAACACAGGCACGCTTATCTGCGCACCCAAAACACGCAACTGCTCGACTGCGGCTGGTCGTTGCAAATCGGCGCCCACAAGCAAAGGCTGTCGCCCTTGCGATTTAAACCAACTTGCAAGTTTGGCCGCGTTGGTGGTTTTACCCGAACCTTGCAAGCCGGCCAACAAAACAACCGTCGGCGGATGCGTCGCGTAAGTAATTTTCAGCGTCTCACCACCGAGCATCGCGACGAGCTCGTCGTTCACGATCTTTATGACTTGCTGACCAGGGTTTAGTGCAGTCGATGCCGTCGCGCCAACTGTGTTCACGCGAATTCGTTCAATCACATCGCGCACGACAGCGACATTGACATCGGCTTCAAGCAACGCGGTGCGCACTTCGGCCAGAACTTCAACTACATCGCTTTCGGTCAGTCGACCGCGGTTGCGCAGTCCTTTTAGAACACCGCCAAGCCGATCTGAGAGCGTTTCAAACATCGCAGGTCAGGTTATCTGTGAATTTTTATTCGTGATTTTTACTCGCGATTTTTATTCAAATAGCGCAGCAACAAACTCTGCCGCGTCAAACGCGACTAGAATTTGACCGTGGTTGATAAATAGCATGGGCGGAAAATCAGACCCAAAGACCAACAGAAAACTGTTGCTGACCTCATTTCTGTTGTGGCCAAGGTACGCGACGTCATCACTGCGCAGTCGATTACGACTGAAACTTCAAAATTTTGATACTCGGCGAGCGAAGACTAATACTTACTCGCGGTTGCAATTTGTCATTACTACCGTCAGTGACCCGAACAACGACCTAGCAACCAAGGGCTTCCTATTCGTTGAGAATTTTCTTGACAAAGAGTCATACAAAATGTTGCTTGAAAACTGGCCCAAAAAGAGATGGTTTGAGCCACTGCGGTTTCGCCAAAATGGCAAGAGTTACGACAGTGGTCTGCGCTGGAACGAAGCAACAAATCGATTCGACACGTCAATCGACAAAAATCCAGCAATTTTAGATTTATACAACCAGCTTAAATCTGAAGAGTTTTGCGATAATCTTTCCGCAATCAGCAATGATGGAGTCAAGCGAAAGAATTTCTCACTACTTCTGACTCAGTCGTATTCTCATTCATACTTGACGCCGCATCAAGACTCAATGGGTCAAGACAGCAAAGTTAACGACTCACTGATCAACATAATTTACTTTGTTGAAGCTAACGGCGAAGGCTGGGAAGCCGGCGGAACGTCGATTTTCGCAGACGCAACATTTGCGAAACCAATACTAATTCCGCAAAACCTAAATAATTCTGCGTTGCTATACCGCACTTCAGATCAAGTATGGCACGGCTTTCCTAAAATCAAATTTCGCAAATTCCGAAAAACAGTTCTCGCCCACTATTGGGCCACGACCTAATCTTAACTTATTTAACAAGCAGAGAAACTTCCCTCGCGATCACATCTGCAATTTCAATTGAACCATTAATCGATAGGTGATCCGCATCCTGCCAAATATCTGCACCAGTTCGAGTTTTCGCTTTGCAAGAATCCTCAATGCAGACTGAGTCTAAGAATTGAACTTCAAAAAGTTCGCCGCTAGACGAAGTCAACTCTGAAAAGAGACTCTCAAATCTTGATTGAGAGATCCGCTGGTAGTTTTTGTCAATTTTAAAACTATTAATCGGCATGTCAAAAATGCTTCTAACCACAGATGCCGCATATCTGGGGTCGGGAGTTAAAACTGGAAGGTCTCTCACCAACGCAATCGAAACACCCGCGTCCAAAATCGGTTGCAACGCTCTCTTGCCGGCATTTACCCAATCCTCTTCGCTCTCCGAATCAAGACCCTCTGGACAAGAGTCATGAATACGACCACAAATTAAGAACACCACAATGCGCGGCTTCTGAGAAATGATTTCCCGTTGGAGTTGAATGCCCAACTCATCACAACCCGATTTCGCACTTGATTTAGCGTCGCGGTCAAATGAAGCAAAAAGACATCGACCATCTCTATATCTTGGGCTGAGATTAATTGACGAAATAGCTTTAAAAAATCCTGGCCTTAAACTGCCTGCATGCGAATCGCCAACCAGCAGGATTGATTCATTCAGTTCGTCACCACAAGTCAATTCGCCATCATCTGACCAACAATTCGAGGTCTCATCGTAAAAGTATTGTGAATCAGCTGATTCAGCAACGAAATGAGATGGATCGATCATGTCTTTGGCTACGACGTCAAGTCTCAGAAATACAACGCAAACGCTTATCAATACAAGCGAGGTGGGAACAATTCTCAAAAAACCAAAATTTTTTGATGCCGTTCGGTTTGAGTGCCGAAAAGGCGTCTCAATGTAGCGAAATGAAAGCTCTGAAAAGAAAACTACTGACACAAGAGCAATACCACTTGCCAAACCTGAATCAATACTTCTAGAAATTACGATTAGAGGATAATGCCAAAGGTACAAAGAATAAGATCTGTCGCCAATCAAAACTAACAACTTATTCGCTAGAACTTTTGAACTTCGCACAATAATAAACGCAGTCAGAAAAGTTGCAGAGATTCGCGACCAAGAGAAGAAAACTGTCGCTTGGGCACTTGCAAAAGTCAAGACCAATACCAAAACGACTATTGCAAGATTCGCCAACACTGATTTTACTTTTTCTGTTTTTTCAAAGCTCATTAATGCCACGAGCGCACCAACCAAAAATTGCCATGCTCTTGTTACTGGTGAGTAAAAAGCGAAGTCCGTACCTCTGGAAACCAAAAAATCAAGCCAGGCTCGCGGATTAATTGTGGATGTCTTAAAGTTCCCACCTTCGCCTGACCAGACCATACTTGAAATCAGTGCAGCAATTATCGAAATTACAATTAGAATTACGACTAACCAAATAATTGAATTCCGGAGGTTTCTAATTGAGTTGCGGCCGCTTCGATTCACAATAAATATCAATAACGAAATCACCACGGCGAAGATCGCATAAAACTGTTCTTCTAAGGCAAGCGACCACGTATTTAAAAACAGTGTTAAATCATCACCCAAAGCAAAATAATCTTTCGACCTTGCGAAAAAGTATCCGTTTGCAAGAAATGCGACTGATGCGCGTGCTTGATTGAGCGCAGCTTTATGTGCACCATACGGACCGATAAAAAAGAAAATCATGAGTGTTGTCGCAAGCATCACAACATGCGCTGGAAAAAGTCTTAAAAAGCGCCACTTGAAAAACTTCCAGATTCGGATGCTTCCAGTCGATTCGATTTCGCGTAACAACAGCCCGGTGATCACATACCCTGAAACGACGATAAAAACATCTACACCCAGAAACCCAGACTTGATTGGCAACCCTAAGTGGTAAGCAATGACGGCAATTACAGCAAGCGCGCGTAGACCCTGAATATCGGCTCGCCAATAACTCTGTTTAGCATTTTCAATCATCGCTAAGACACTAGGCGAACAGTGCGGCGACAAACTCTGCCGCATCAAACGCGACCAAGTCGTCGATCGTTTCGCCAAGTCCGACAAGTTTGACCGGTATCTGCAATTCGGTTTCAATCGCAAACACAATGCCACCGCGTGCCGAGCCATCAAGTTTCGTCAACACGACACCCGTTACGGCAGTCGCTTGAGCAAACTGCTTGGCCTGAGTCAAACCGTTCTGCCCGGTTGTCGCGTCGATCACCAATAAAACTTCAGTCACCTTGCCACTGCCCTTGTCGGCAACACGACGAACTTTCGTCAGCTCTTCCATCAAGTTGGTGTTGTTCTGCAACCGACCAGCAGTGTCGGCGAGCACTAAGTCAATATTTTTTGCCGTCGCCCGCGCGACACCATCGAATACAACCGAACTAGGGTCGCCACCTTCGCTACCGCGCACAATCTCGGCACCCGAGCGTTGCGCCCAAGTTTCAAGTTGATCGCCAGCCGCCGCCCGAAATGTGTCGCCCGCCGCCATCAACACGGTGCGACCAAGTTTGCGTTGCTGCGCCGAAAGTTTGCCGATCGTCGTCGTCTTACCAGCGCCGTTAACGCCGACAACTAACCAAATATTCGGCGCGTTCAACGAACTGTCAAAATTCAACTCGCGCACGCTGTTCGAAAGTTGCGCGGTCATCTGGCTTTGCAGGGCCGCGCGCAAATCACTTGGCTGAATAATCTGTTTGACCTTCACCAATTCGCGAAGCGGCGCCAGCACTCGCGTTGTCGTCGCCACGCCGAGATCGGCACGCAACAACGCTTCTTCAAGGTCATCCCAAGTTTCTTGAGTAATTGCGGATCGCGTCAGCGCGCTCGTCACGGCACCCGCGAACGACGAACGCACTTTGCCTAAGCGATCGCGCACCGTTGCCGAGCTCACTGGCGTGTTCGCTTGCGTGCTCACTGGCGCTGTCGCAACAGCCTCGACTGGCGTCGCGCCAACCGTCGCAGACTCAGTTGCAACAGCTTGCCCAGATCGGCGCCGACCAACAACGACGACACCGACACCAAACACGATCACCAGCGCAGCCAGTGCCAACAAAATTGTCGGCGCTGTTTCAGCAGCGAATTGTGGCGCAAAAACTTCGAGCGCAAACATAAATAATTTTATGCCGACTGTGCGGTGACGCGCTCCACGACGACTCGCGAAGAACCACCAGGCTGCATCGTCACACCCAGCAACGAGTCACCGGCTTCCATCGTGCGCTTTTGGTGGCTGACAATCAAAAGTTGGGCCTCTTGTCTGAATTCATGCACGAGCGCCAAAAATCGATGCAAGTTCACATCGTCAAGCGCCGCTTCAACTTCGTCCATTACATAAAACGGCGATGGACGACTGCGGAACACTGCGAACAAATACGCCAACGCGGTCAACGATCTTTCGCCGCCAGACAAAAGCGACAATTTTTTTACGTTCTTGCCGCTTGGTTTTGCTTCGACTTCAATCCCGGTGTTCAACAAATCGTCGGGGTTCGTCAGCGTCAAGCGACCGGTGCCGCCCGGAAACAACATCGCAAACAACTTCGTAAAGTTGTCGCGCACGTCTGCATATGCGGCGGCAAAATTGCTCTGAATCTCTTGGTCGACCTGTTTGATCACTTTCATCAACTCACGACGCGAGTTCTTGACATCTTCAAGTTGCTCTTCTAAAAATGTGTTGCGCAATTGCAACTCGGTGAACTCTTCAAGAGCCAACGGATTAATCGGGCCCATCAACCGCAGTTCGCGCTCAAGTTCTCGTTGTCGCGCCAACGGGTTGGTGCCCTCTGGCAACTCTGGCAATGGCGTGTCAATCGCTCGTTGCGGCTCGACTTCAAGGTCACGCCGCAATGTTTCGATCGCGCCCTCAAGCCGAACTTTGACCTCAGATTCTTCGAGTTCAACGCGACGGTTGCGTTCGCGCTGACCTTCAAGTTGCTTTTCGATTTCTGAGCGTTCGCGACGAGCCTCATCAAGTCGGTGCGAAATCTCACGAACTTCGCTGCTCTGTTTGCGACGCAATTCTTGCAATTCGATCTGTCGAGTTTCAAGCGTGCGCACATGACCTTCGACGATGCTCGACAGCCGCACGACTGCGCCCAATACGGCTTCAACGCGACTGCGTTGATCAGACGCGGCGCTTCGCGCGCCTTGGTCGGCTTGCAATCGCGATTCAAGTTCTGCCAATCGCGTGTCAACAAGACCTTTGCGCTCGCGCAAACCGGCCGACTTGGCATCAAACTCACGGCGACGCGCGACAACAGACGTCGCACGACTATCGATGTCAACTTGAGTCGACCGCACACCAGCAAGTCGCTCGCGCACACTGGCAACTTCAACTCGGCGCAAGTTCAATGCCGACTCGGCTTGGGTCAATGCAGTCGCGCTGGCTATCGCCCGGGCCTCTGCACGCTCGAGAGCCGCCGAAGTCACCGCGTTTGGCCCGACACGCATCGAAGTTGTCGCTAGTCGGTCACCTTTGCTCGTGACAACGACAACATCTGGTCGTTCAAGCACGATGTCAATGCCACGCTCAAACAAATCGACGAACACCACTCTCGCCAACAACGCATCAAGCAACGAGTTCACTGCACTGGCTGTTGCACCTGCTTTTGCTCGCACAAACGATCGCAACGAAGATGCACCCTGCACAGCCACTGGCGCAATTTTTGTCGTCCAATCACCCAATGAAACAACAGCGCCCATCGCATCAGATTTTTGCAATTTGGCAAGCGCATCGCGCGCGCTAGCCGTGTCAGTCATCACCATGGCATTCAGCGCATCAGACAAACCTGCGTGCACTGCCGACTGCCAGTCAGAATCAATCTCGATTAAGTCGCCGAGCGCACCGAGCGCACCAGTCGTATTTGCGAGTTCACCAAAACTTGAAGCATTCGCCGCCACTGATGCGCGCAGCGTTTCAACTCGAGCACTATCGCCGGCAGAGGCTGCAACAGCCTTGGCATAATTTGCCGTCGCCGCGTCGAGTGCAGACTCGGCATCGCGCACAGCATGTTGTGCCGACTGAGCATCTTGTGCTTGATCGGCAATCAGTGCCGCTTCGTCACGGGCTAATTCAATTTCTTGTTTAGCTAACTCTGACAAAGCCGTCGAAACACGCTCAAGTTCTTCGCGCGCCGTCGCCGCATCAGCTTCAAGCGAGGCAATAACACCAGAGTCAGCCAATTGACCACGATCTCGCTCGACCGATCGTCGACGCTCTGCCAACACTGCGACTTGACCGCGTGCTCGACCCAATAATTGTTCGACTCGCACCAGATCATCGCTTGTGCCCGACTCGCCTCTTGCTGTCAACTCGGCCTCATCGGCCATGACTGCAGTGTCGAGACTCGCAAGTCTGGCGCGCAAAGTTTTTTCGCTCGCCTCGCCTTCAACTTTGCCGACAGCCGAATTTTCTAGTCGCGAGCGCAATGCCGCAATCTCACGTCCCGCAATATAGAGCTGCAGCGTTCGCAATTCTGTAGCGACAGCACCGTGTCGTCGTGCAGCATCGGCTTGCCTCTCAAGTGGTCGCAATTGTCGACGCACTTCACGCAACAAATCTTGTGCCCGCAACAAATTCGCCTCGGTGCCTTCAAGGCGACGCTCGGCTTTTTCTTTGCGCTTGCGATGCTTGAGCACACCCGATGCTTCTTCGATTATCGCTCGACGGTCTTCGGGTCGCGCGTTCAACACCGCGTCAATTTGTCCTTGACTGACAATTACGTGTTGCTGACGACCCACGCCTGCATCAGAAAGCAGATCTTGCACATCTAACAACCGACAGCTGATGCCGTTGATTGCATATTCGCTCTCACCGCTGCGAAACAAAGTTCGACTCACGCTGACTTCAGAAAACTCAATCGGCAACAAACCCGCAGAGTTATCGATCGTCAACACCACTTCGGCACGACCCAAGGCGGGGCGTTTCGATGTGCCGGCGAAAATCACATCATCCATTTTTTGACTGCGCACCGAACTTGGCGCTTGGGCACCCAGAACCCAGGCAATCGCATCAACAACATTCGATTTTCCCGAACCGTTCGGGCCAACCACGACGGTCACGCCTGGCTCAAGCTCCATCACCGTTGTGTCGGCGAACGACTTAAAGCCTTTAAGTGTTAATGACTTAAGAAACATCTCAGACGCCGAGATTACTTCATCTTTCAACACCAAACTTGAAATTCAGTGTTGACACGCCGAGCAATAACAAGTCGTTCGACCCGCCACAATGGTCATCAAAATTCGACCTTTTCCACAGGTCAAACACGGCAAACCGCCACGACCATAAACGCGATGTTCGTCTTGAAAACTGCCCGTTTGCCCTTCTAAATCAACATATTGTGTGTCTTTCAGCGTGCTGCCACCGGCCGCCACCGCGTTGTTCAAAACTTTGACAATCGCCGAGTGCAGCCGTGTCAAAGTCGCGTGATTCAACCTGTCGGGCAGACGATCGGGTCGCAGTTTGGCGAGATGCAAAATTTCGTCGGCATAAATATTGCCGATTCCGGCAACAAAATGTTGATTCAACAGCAATGCTTTCAAGTTGCCGCGTCGCTTCTTGAACAACTCGCGCAGAATCTCCGGGGTAAATTCATCGGTCAACGGGTCGACACCCAACTTCGCCAAATCGGGCATCTGCGTTTTTAACTTGTCAGGATCAAACACGACGACTTCGCCAAAAGTCCGCGGGTCGACAAACCACAATTCGCTTTCAATAGTCTCGGCGTTGGCTAGATGCATCACGACATGGGTGTGAGGTGGTCGGGCGGCGCCAGGCTCGGCGATTATCAGCCTTCCACTCATTCGCAGATGCATCATCAATTTTTGCCCTGAGTCAAGATCGCACAACAGATATTTGCCGCGACGCGTCGCTGAAATGATTTTTACACCAGTCAAGCCATCGATCAACGCTTCGCGACTCGTGCGGCGCACGGTTCGCTCGCGACCAACTTCAACTTTCAACACTTTGCGACCGACAACGCTTTGTTGCAATCCGCGTCTAACCGTTTCGACTTCTGGCAGTTCTGGCATTTGGGTCGTCGCCGAGTTTCGCAGTAAATCTGTTAAGCGATTTTAAGTTGATTGCAAATTGGCGCAGGCTTGTTGTGCCGCTTGTTCTTCGGCCGCTTTCTTTGAGCGACCCGAACCACTGCCCAACATCTCGTCACCCAAAAAAACTTCGGCGAAAAACATCTTGGCGTGATCTGGGCCTTCGTCGCTAACACGATATTCGGGCATCGGGCGCTCTAAGCGTGCCGAAAGTTCTTGCAATTGCGACTTGGCATCGAGCTGTTTCAGCGCCGTCAATGCCTCGTCGATCGAATCGGTCAGCAACCTCGCGGCAACTTCATAGGCGCGTTGCGAATCTGAATCAAGATACACCGCACCAAAAACTGCTTCGAGCGCATTCGCCAAAATCGAAGTCTTGGTTCGCCCGCCTCCGGCTTCTTCGCCCCGCCCGAGCATCACATACTCGCCCAAACCTAATTTGATCGCCTCACGCGATAGAGCCGTCGAGTTGACAACGATCTTGCGCAAATCAGTGAGTTTGCCCTCATCGAAATCTGGGTGGCGCCGAAACATCACATCGGCAACGACAAATCCGATCAACGAATCACCCAAGAACTCGAGTCGCTCATTTGATTCGAAACCTTCATTCTCGGCTGTCCACGAACTGTGGCGCATCGCTGTTTCGAGCAAGGCGATATTCGAAAACTCGTACTCGATTTTTGCCGAGAGATTTTCTAATGACTCAGGCACGATTTTATTGTTGCACGGCTTGGCGAATTTTGCCGACCATGTCAACTTCAACCATTTCGGCCGCGACCTTGATGCCGTTCAATATCGCCCGCGAACCAGACGAGCCGTGCGAAATTATGCACACGCCATCGACGCCGAGCAAGATCGCACCGCCATATGTGTCAGGGTCAAAAGTTGAATACAAACTCAAGAGTGCAGGCATGAGACCATCAGCATGTTCTTTATATTCAGGTGCACTTATCGCCGCGAACAATGCTTTGACTACGCCGCGCATCGTGCCCTCTAATGTTTTCAAGGCCACATTGCCCGTGAAACCGTCGGTCACGACGACATCAACTTTGTCAGTCATGATGTCACGACCTTCGACATTGCCGATGAAATTCAAATTCTTGGCATTCGAAAACATTTCATACGCCTGTTTGCGCAATGTGTCACCTTTGCCAGGCTCTTCACCGATCGACAACAACCCAACGCGCGGGTTCTTGATACCAAAACGAACATCGGCATAAACGCTGCCCATCAATCCAAATTGCACCAGCCACTCTGGTTCGACTTCGGCGTTTGCTCCCGCATCAAGCAACACGGTCGGTGTCGTGCCGGGTGCAGGTATCGGCGTGGCGATCGCCGGTCGCTTCACGCCATCAATGCGACCCATGCGCAACAACGCCGACGCCATCGTCGCACCGGTGTTGCCCGCCGAAATCATCGCGCTCGCCTTGCCATCACGAACTGCTTCGGCGGCGCGTACAAGTGTCGAATCTTTTTTGTTGCGCACCGAACTCGCGGCGTCTTCGTGCATCTCAATAACTTCGCTCGCCTCGATCAACTCAAAGCCTTCGCGACCCGCCAAATCTCGCGGACCAACGAGGATTACATTGATGCCCGCAGCAACAGCCTCGCGCGCGCCGGCAATTATTTCGCCCGGTGCTTTGTCGCCCCCAAGGGCATCAACGGCAATGGGCAGCATCGTTACAACAAACGACGCGAAAGACCGAAATTAACTCGCGTCGACGTTGACCGCGACACGACCCTTGTACCAACCGCATGAACCGCAAACTGTGTGCGGACGCTTGGCGGTGCCACATCGTGGGCACGAGCTCGAGGTTGGCGACTTGAGTTTCCAGTTCGCAGCCTGACGCATGCGACCTTTGGATTTAGATTTCTTTTTCTTTGGAACTGCCATCGCGAGCTCGGCTTTCGTAAATTCTGAACTGACTAAAAAATTCGTTACTAGAACGAACTGCAAGACTATCTAGAATTGGCTCGTTTTACACAGCCGTCATTGGTTTTCATCAGTTTTTAGCGCATCCAACACGGCCCATCGCTCATCGCGCACCTCGCGCGAACAAGCGCAAGGCGCCGACTGCAGGTCAGCACCACACTGCGGGCAAAGCCCTGGGCAGTCGGCGCGACACAACGGCGCAAGTGGCACGGCTAACAAGACATTTTCGCGGGTCATTTCAAGCAGGTCTAACTGCTCACCAGTTATCGGATACGCATCAGGGTCGCTAATCACCGCTTGATATAACTCTTGCACTTCCACTTGCGCCCGACCCGTCAGCGGTCGTAAGCATCGTCGACATTCGCAACGCCAGTCGGCTTGCAGTGTGCCGTGCACAACAATGCCATCGGTCAACGCCTCAAGAGTCAGACCCACATCAACTTTTGATCCCGCGACTATTCGCTCGTCGGCAAAATCAAATTCGCCGGCGTCGATCTGTCGATCTACTTCACGAATACTTCCGGCGCGCCGAAGCAACTCGGCGATGTTGATTAAAAGTGGCGAAGCCAAAATTCGATTTAAAGTTCTTCGTCTTGATCAAACAAACCGCTAGCCGTATCGTCAAGCGAAACTTCGTGCGCAGGTTGTTGGGCAACAATCGACAATCGAGCCCGACCCTCGGCAACAGTTTTCGTCAGGCGGTCGAGCAAAATTTCAAAACTTCCGAGGCGACGATCCAGAAAGTCTTCAGTCTCACTCTTCAGTCGACGCGAGTCGTCGTTCGCCGCTTCAATCACCTGTCGTGCTCGCGCCTCAGACGCGCGCACAACTTCGGTGCGTTGCACCATGCGCTCAGCCTGCACTCGAGCGGCTTCTAAAATTTCGTCGGCTTCTCGCTGAGTCTTCGCCAAAAAATCTGCGCGTTCTTTCAACATCCATCGTGCTTCGCGAATCTCGACGGGCAAACTGTCAAGCGCGTCTTGCAATGTCGCCAAGACTTCTTCACGATTAATTTTTGGAGCGCTCGAAAGCGGCGCATTTGGCGCACTCGAAATCGCACCGATCGCCTCGGTGATGAACGCCTCTGAGTCACCAAGTTCAACAGGCACTGTCTCGCCGTCAAACGAATCTACGACCTTGTCGTAGTTTTCGAAGTCATCAAACTCGTCAGTCGGCATATATCCCCCTACTTCTTAACTTTAGTAATTGCATCGTTGACGACAGATGGCACAAGCGCCGAAACATTGCCACCGTTCTGGGCGATGTCACGCACATATCGACTGCTGATAAACGAAAACTGCGGCTGAGCAATAAGCAAAACAGTTTCAACCGAACCGACTACCCGATTAGTGTCGGCCATCTGCACTTCAGCATCGAAGTCAGCGGCATTGCGCACGCTTTTGACAATGAAATTGGCGCCAAACTTGGCGGCAGCATCAACTGCCAAACCCGCTGCCGCATTTACCGACACACCTTTAATATCGCGCGTTGCGGCTTTGGCCAATTCGACACGCTCGGTCACCGAAAACATACCGACTGGTTTTTCTGGGTTGTGCATCACGACTACGACGACCTCGCCGAATAACCCCGCCGCCTGTCGAACAATGTCGACATGCCCAAGGTGAATTGGGTCGAAACTTCCGGGAAACATCGCTTTCATCGCATCCCCTACGGTACTCGCCTTAAATACGTCACGTGGGTGCGCCCATATCGTTTGGTTCGCGTTGACTCCCAGCCTGTAACGCCTGCAATTTCTCGGCTACTTTCAGCCACAACTAGCGGCGCCGAAATTTGGTCGAGCAGTTGTTGCCATTTCGCGAAGTCATATGGCGGATCAGCCAACACGAAGTCGATATCCGTGTATCGCCCAAGACCAGAGATCGCATCGCCGCGCACAACCGTCGTGCGACTAGTCAGATCTAGTTTTTTGATGTTGTCTTGCAAACTTGCCAAAGCATCTTTGTCGCGCTCGATAAATGTGCAATGTGCAGCACCACGCGACAAAGCTTCAATTCCGAGGGCGCCAGACCCAGCAAACAGATCTAAAATTCGTGCACCAATAATTACGTCCATGCTGGTTAACGCGTTGAAAATCGCTTCTCGCGCCATATCAGTCGTCGGTCGTGTCGTATCACCAACTGGAGCGACAATTTTTCGACCACGCAATTCTCCAGCCACAATTCGCATGCGTTCACGCTATTGCCGTAACTGACTCGTTTAAGTCACCAATAGTTTGTCGCATTAGTGGTTGAATTAAGCGGTGAGCAACAACTCGTACGATTCAAGCGATTCAGACGAGTTCACCTCGGGTCGCGCCGAAGTTCCGTCTGAGTCGATTGTCTGCGTCGATTGCGGAGGACGCGCCCACCTGCTGACTCATCCACCCGAAGACGGTGTCTGGCAAATCGGCGAAGTCGTCGCGTATCGATGCAGCGACTGCCGTGATCGCTGGGACATTGTGCTCGCCCCTGACGGGCAATAAGACCGTCTAATTTTTAAACAGAAACTCTTCTTCGTCTGGCGTCAATAGCAAATCAATTTCATCGCGAATCTCTTTGTGAATTTTTAGAGTTGGATCAGTGGCGATGATCTCGGTCGCCGCTGCCCGCGCCAACTCGATCAAATCTCGATCGCGACGCAACGAAGCGAGTTTCAAATCACTTCTGCCTTTTTGGGCTGTGTTCATGATCGTGCCCTCGCCTCGCAATTCAAGATCAACTTCGGCCAGATAGAAACCATCAGTCGACTCGACTAACGCATCGACTCGCGGTGAAGAAACCTCTGGGTTGCTCGTGACTAGCCAGCATCGTGATGCGATAACACCACGACCGACGCGACCACGAAGTTGATGCAACTGCGCGATACCGAATCGATCGGCGTCAAGCACGATCATGCATGTCGCATTCGGCACGTCGACACCGACTTCGATAACAGTTGTCGCGACCAAAACATCCAACTGTCGATCCCGAAATTTTGTCATTGTCTCGTCTTTTTCGTTCGATGACATTCGTCCGTGCAACAAACCCAGTTTCAAACCTTTCAATTCGGTCTTGGCGAGAAGCTTGAAAGTGTCTTCTGCAGATGCAACCTGCAACTTGTCGCTTTCTTCGATCAACGGGCAAACAACAAACGCCTGCTGACCTTGCGCGATCGCATCGCGCACCTCAGACCACATCTTCGATTCAGATTTTTCGCCGGCAACCCACGCAGTTTTGATCGGCGTTCGACCCGGCGGCATTTCGTCGAGCACGCTGACATCAAGATCGCCATAAACCGTCATCGCCGCAGTTCGCGGTATCGGCGTCGCCGTCATCACCAAAACATCAGGCGAAGTCGCGACGTGTACTTCAGTTTTAGCGCCTTTCGCAGTGTTCGACCCTTTGTTGCGCAACGCCGCCCGTTGCTCAACACCAAAGCGATGTTGCTCGTCGATCACGACAACGCCAAGCGACGCAAATTCAACGCCGTCTTGAATCAACGCATGCGTGCCGATCAAAATGTCGATACCGCCGTTTGCTAAATCGCGCAACAATTCACGACGACGCTCGCTGGTTATGCGACTTGTCAACAATTCGACGCGCAACTGTCGGTCACCGAAAAGATTGTCGTCGTCAGGCACGAGCAATCCCTCAAGAAGTTTTTTCACGCTGGCAAAATGTTGCTCTGCCAAAACTTCTGTCGGCGCCATCAGCGCACCTTGATGCCGACCCTGCACGGCCGCCAACATCGCCGAAACTGCAACCACGGTTTTACCGCTACCGACATCGCCTTGCAGCAACCGATGCATCGGGTGCGGCGCCGCCAAATCGCCATCGATCTCGTTGATCACACGTTGCTGCGCGCTAGTTATTGCGAACGGCAACGCCGCAATGAACCGTTGTTGCAACTTTCCGCCGACTTTGTGACGAATACCTGTGTTGTCGAGTTCGAACGCTCGCTTGCGACCGACCAACACAACTTGCACTCGCAATAATTCGTCAAACGCCAATCGTCGGCGTGCATTTTGTTTGGCGACCATCGAATCAGGAAAATGAATCGACCACAGCGCACTCGTTCGATCGGCAAGTTCAAGTCGCTCAAGCAAATCGCTCGGCAACGGATCAGAAATGCCGCGCTCGCGACAGCGCTCGAGGGCATTCTCAACCCAAGTTGCGAGCTCCCAGGTTGAAACCTGCACCTTTTCGCTCTGCGG
This sequence comes from Acidimicrobium ferrooxidans DSM 10331, assembly GCA_945865395.1. Lineage (GTDB taxonomy): Bacteria > Actinomycetota > Acidimicrobiia > Acidimicrobiales > Ilumatobacteraceae > BACL27. The sequence goes on from CAMBDT010000021.1 coordinate 14,731, forward strand.
ATAGATCGGCACGATGCGCCCGGTGCGGTCGCCGATCAAATCAACGAGCGGGTTGCTCATCTGCAAAACGCCGCGATAGAGATCGGGCTTGCCAAACATCGCAACTTGCGAGCCAACTTTGAGTTGTCGCTCACGCCAAGGCTGATTGAAAAACACGGCAGTCAGTCGCCCCGACTCATCGCCAACTTGCACATTGACGATCGTCTTGCGATTCTTGGTCGTAAATTTAGAAACTTTGCGAACCTCGACAATCACCAACGCTTCTTGTCCCGCGACAAGATCGCTGACTCGTGCTTCGTTGGTGCGATCGACCCATTTGCGCGGATAATTCGTCAACAACTCGAGCACATTGTTTATGCCATATTCGGCGAGCGCGGCTTTGCGTTTTTCGCCGACACCCTTCAGAACTTCAACATCGATTGCCGCGAGATCGCGCAAGGTGATTTGGCCCGTCATGCGGGTCTCGTTTTATTCAACACCAAATAAATATGGGTAGAGCGGCTGACCACCAAAGTGCACCTCACACGAAATATGCGGATGCACCTGCCCCACGTGCGCAACGAGCGCGTCGGTGGCTTGCGAAGTCGCGTCGCTTCCCGTGATGATCGTCAGCAGTTCGCGCTGCGGGGTAATCAGTTTTGCCAACAAGTCATGGCACACCGCATCGAGCGTCGCGGCAACTGCAACAACACCGTCACCGCGCACCAAGCCAATGAAGTCGCCCGCCTTAACTGGCCCCACATCCGAGTTCGTGTCGCGAATTGCTTGCGTCACTTCGCCAGTCGCCACAGAACTTGCTGCTCGTAACATCTGCGAACCGTTGTGTTCTGCCGACGCCTCGGGGTCGTAAGCAACCAGCGCGGCCAAAGCCTCGGGCATCGAACATGTCGGCACGACACGCACATCTTTTTTGGTCAACTCGTCAATTTTGTTGGCAACTGCAATGATGTTTTTGTTGTTCGGCAAAATCACAACTTGTGTGGCATTCATGTGCTCGACCGCGTCGAGCAATTCTTGTGTCGAAGGATTCATCGTTTGACCGCCGGTGACGACACCATGCACGCCCATTTGTCCGAACAATTCGGCCAAGCCATCACCGCTTGCAACAGCGACGACCGCGCAAGTCACTGGTGGCAGAGCCGATTGCGTGGCACCGTGTCGGCCACTCGCACTATTGCTAAGCGTTCCGCTCGGCGCACCAAGACTCGCCTCGCGTTGAGCGTGCACTGACTCGCCCACGGTGGCAACTTCTTCGAACAAATCTGTGATGCGAATTTTCGATGGTATTCCCCCGACCAGCAACGGCGCTTCTACTGCTGCGCCAATGTCGTTGGTATGAATATGACAGTTGTAAATGCCGTCTCCCCCGACAACAACTATCGAGTCACCAATTTCTCCCCAGGAGTTTTTAAACTTTTTAAGTTTTGTGTCGTCGAGGTCAAGCAAGAACATGACTTCATAGCGCAATTCACTGACATCAACGCTGCCATCAGTCGCATGACGCAACGCCACTTTTTCGAGTTGCTCAGCTGACGGACCATCGTCATAAATCGGCTCGGGCAACGGTTCACCGTCGACAATATGAATTGCCGAATCAAGCAACAACATAAAACCCGCTCCACCAGCGTCAACAACGCCAGCATCTTTTAACACCGGCAACAACTCAGGCGTATTGTCGAGCGCTTTTTGTCCAGCCGCACGAGCAACACGCAACATCGCCGCCAATGTTGCGCCATCATTCGCCGCACGTTGCGCCGCATCTGCGGTTTCACGCACGACAGTCAAAATCGTGCCTTCAATCGGTTTGAGCACCGCTTCATACGCGGCGGCCGATGCCGCCTTCAACGCTTCTGCCACGCGCGGCGCACCAGAACTCTTCGCAGTTTTCAATGTCGATGACAAGCCGCGCAAAATCTGACTCAAGATAACGCCGCTATTGCCGCGAGCACCCATCAATGAACCGTGACTGATTGCTTCGCATGTCGTTTCAAGTTCAGGAGATGCACCGTCAAGTTCGGCAACGACCGCGTCAAGAGTGCGAGACATATTCGTGCCCGTGTCGCCATCAGGTACCGGATAAACATTCAGACGATTGATACCGCCGGCATGGCGCTTCATCGTGTCGCGGAAGGCAATCACGGTGTGACGCAGGGCATCCGCCCCAAATTCTTCAAGAACTGCCACATCGCAAGGCTACTAAGGCTTCATGTCATGCGACCCAGAACCTCGCGGCGAATAGCAATTATCCCAGA
>CAMBDT010000022.1 GCA_945865395.1 Acidimicrobium ferrooxidans DSM 10331
TGCAGAGTCAACTCGGCATTTTTTAGAATATCGGCAATGTCTTGCGCGGTGTTGCCCGAACCGTAAGCACTGACAGACTTCGAGCATCGCTCGCGCCAAGTAGATGACAATGCTGTTTCGATTGCTGTCTGAATTTCTTGCTTGGCGACACCGACATCGATGATCGAGTCTGCGCGAAGCCGGCCATTCTGGCGACTGCCAATATTCACGGTTGGCTTGCCGAATGTTGGTGCTTCAATGATTCCGCTTGAAGAATTGCCGACAACGACATCGCACAGACTCAACAAACTTAAGTATTTGTGTTGACCCAGCGATTGGTGCAGCGATCGCGACTTAGGTTCGGCTTGAACAAACTCTTTGATCTGATTGGTAATTGCTGAGTTGCCAGGGTCTGCGTTGACACCGGTAAAAACAATCGAGCAATAACTGAAATTATCTAGTGCTGACAAGACTTGGTCAATTTCTGCAGTTACCGAATCAGAACTGCGTGTTGTCGGGTGATAAGTCACAAGCAAAATTGGACTATTCAGTTCGATGTTCAGAGATTTTCTCAGATCTTCTCTGCTCATGGGTTCAGTTTTCAAAGCGATTTCGACGCCGAGACTGCCGACAATAAATACAGAACTCGGCTGTTCGCCAAGTTGCACGACGCGTCTTGCATATTCTTGTGCGGCGACAAAATGCAAACTTGACAATTTGGTGATTGCATGTCGAATGCTGTCATCGAAGGCGCCAGTTGTTACTTCGCCACCGTGAATGTGCGCTATTGGTGTGCCGATTATTAGCGCGGCCTGTGCCGCGGCAAGAATTTCGTAGCGGTCGCCGAGCAACACGACGACATCTGGTGTAAGACGCGAAAAAGATTCTGCAATTTGCGATGTTGTATATGCCATTGCTTTGGCGACACCGAGTTTTGAATCATCGACAAGGTCAACAGGCAGTTTTGCGCTTGGTGTAAAACCGTCAGCTTCAATTTCATTAACGGTCGAACCATGCTGTGCCGAAAGATGTGACCCCGTGACGATCAGTTGTAATTCGATCTCAGGATCGTTTTTTAGAATCAACAACAATGGGCGCAACAAGCCATATTCGGCTCGGGTACCGGTCACTACGCAGATTTTTCTGACCATTATTTCTGCCCTAAATAGTGCCGTGCGCTACTCGGTATGTTGATCAGCGATTGCCACAAGTTTTGTGCCACCGGCAATTTGGCTCGCGGTGAACTTTCATGCATCGGCAGAGTATGTAACAAGTTCCAGGCGGGTCGACACATGTAGCCGTCTGCTCGGGCTGCGCTTAGCAACTCATCTCGCAACGCAAGGTCTGGCTTATTCAAGCGGATTGTGTTTAGCCAATAATTTGAGGTTGTGCCGTGAGGCTCGGTGACAAACTGCATTGACCTCGCACTAGAAAAACCTTCGGCGTACTTTTTGGCGAGGATTCGTTTGGCAGACAGAAAGTCATCGAGTCGACTTAGTTGCGCGCATCCAAGTGCTGCATTGATGTTTGGCATGCGATAGTTGAACGCGACGGCATCGTGGATGTATTCGTAATCATGAGGCACTTTTGCGGTTGTGGCCAAGTGTCGAATTCGCTTGGCGAGTTCATCGTCGTTAGTCAAGATTGCGCCACCACCGCCCGTGGTGAAGGTCTTGTTGCCATTGAAACTTAAAGTGCCACATTTGCCGAAAGTTCCGGTGTGAACTTTGCCAACAAAGCTGCCAATTGATTCGGCGGCATCTTCAACAACAGTCAAGTTGTATTCTTTAGCGACATCAATGAGAGCGGCGATTTGCATTGGGTGACCAAAGGTGTGCATTGGCACAACCGCGCTGATTCTTCGACCTGTAGTTGTGTTATGTAGTTCACCATCTCGCAAAGAGGCATTCGCACTCAGATGTTCGCGCAGCGCAAGAGGATCTAGACCAAGTGTTTCAGGATCACTATCGACAAAGTGGGGTATCGCTCCACAATGTGAGACAGAGTTTGCAGTTGCAACGAAACTCAGTGTCGGAACGAGCACTTCATCGCCTGGTTTAACGCCAACTGCGTGAAGCGCTAGATGCAAAGCTGCAGTGCCATTGACGATGGCGATCGCGTGCTTTGAGTTGGTGAACTTGGCAAGGCCAGTTTCGAATTCTGAAATGTATTCGCCGACCGAAGAAACCCAACCAGAACTCAGACACTTCGATACCAACTCGTTTTCGCGTTGACCGATGTTTGGTTCGTGCAATGCGATTGGCGAACTGCCTGATTCTCCAAGCACTGACTTTAAAACTGCAAGAAACTCTTGCTTGGAAGGATTGGAAGTCGTCATCTATTTAGAGGTTGTACCGATCAGCCTTGTATCGCGCAAGATTTGCTGGGTTCGAAAACCATTTGATTGTCTGCGTGAGCCCAGTTTCAAAACCAGCGAGACCTTTTAGCTGTGGTTGCCAGCCGAGCACAGTTTTGGCTTTTTCAATCGATGCATGCAGGCGCTCAACTTCAGAGTTCTCTGGTCGCACACGCTGCTCATCATCCACTAGTTCGAGTTTGGTATTCATCAATTTGGCGATTGTCTCGGCAGTTTCTTTAATCGAAATCTCGAACCCGCTGCCAAGGTTTATGGTTTGACCAACTATTGCATCGCTTTGTGCGGCCGCGAGAAAACCATTAGCGGTGTCTTGCACGAAAGAAAAATCTCGAGTGGGTGAGAGCGATCCAAGTTTGACTTTTGATTTGTTTGCCAACTGGCTGATGATTGTCGGAATCACCGCACGAGCCGATTGGCGTGGACCATACGTATTAAATGGTCGCAAAATGCCAACTGGCAAGTTGAACGATGCGTGAAAACTTAAAGCGAGTTGGTCTGCACCAACTTTTGATGCCGCATATGGCGACTGCGGATGCAATGGGTGCACTTCATCAATCGGAATATATTGAGCAGATCCGTAAACTTCGCTGGTCGAAGTTTGCACAACGCGCATCACATCGTGGCGACGCGCAGCCTGCAAAATATTTAATGTGCCTTTGATGTTTGTGTCGATATAAGTATCTGGTGAGTGATACGAGTATGGAATTGCAATCAGTGCCGCCAAATTCAAAACAACTTCTTGGTTCTCCACCGCCTTATCGACGCCATGCGGGTCACGAATATCGCCGGCAAAGACATCAACGTTGTCGCGAATCGATTTTTCTGATTCGTCAAGCCATCCCCACGAATTAAAAGAGTTGTAGAGAACGAATGCTCGCACGTCGTGTCCGTTTTTGACGAGCGTCTCAACGACATGCGAACCGATAAAACCATCAGCACCAGTGACAAGAATTTTCACTGCTTAATTTCCTAAAGAACTTGTCAGAGTCGAAAATGTAAAAGCAGCCAAGACTGAAATAATCACAGCGGCGAAGATGCCGATTGCGAGCACCCCGAGACTGAGAAACCCAGCAGACCGCACGGAGTGCTCTTTAGACAAAGGCTGGTAAAAGTTAGTGCGCTTGTTGTCAACCCGTACGACCAAGGGTTTAATTCGCCCCTTCGTGCGACCGCGATTGACAAACCAAAATGCAATCATGCTCAGCATGATGATTGCGCTTGACCTGACCGTAACATCAAAGACGGTGAGTGACATGAGTATCGACACAACCACAACTCCTTCTAGCGTATCGCCGACGGTCGCAGCCGAGCAGGAAACCGTTATCGCACCGCGCCAACGCAACATGTGGTGGGCACTGCCACTGTTGACAATTGTTTGGCTAATCACTGGCGCACTGATTGCAACTTCGATGGTCAAAGTGAATTATTGGGAGGTTGCTCCGGGTTCAGCAGAAGAGGTCGCATCGCGTTTTTCATTCGACAAAAACGCATTGAGCCAAATCAAGCGCTATGAAACTTCGGCGCCAATTTTGTTTGTGACAGCGTATGGATCAAAGTTGAGCGCACTGGATGCGCTCGTGGGCGTGCTCGATCCTGATGTTGATGTTTTGAATCGTGAAGAAAAGTTTGGCACGACATCACCGAGCGAGCAACGTCGACTTGGTTTTCAAGCAATGGCGTCAGCAAAACAGATCGCTGAATATGTCGCACTCAATCGACTTGGTTACGACGTTTCGATTCAATACGGCAAATTAATAATTGACAGACTGGTGTGCGAAGACACGCCAAGACCACTGAGTGCATGTCTACAACTGAACCCCGGCGACACGATTACGGCATTTGATGGCATTGAAATACCTTCACTCTCTGATCTGATGCCGATCATCGCCGACTACTCGCCAGGAGACGTCGTTGAAGTGACAATCACGCCACACAAGACAAAAGATTCTGTAACTAAGAAAATTGAATTGATGGTCAGTCCAGATGACCCAGATCGAACGATTATCGGTGTGTGGCCCGCAGATACACGCACTGTTGATTTGCCGTTCGAGGTTGACATTGACACTGATTCGATTGGTGGTCCATCTGCTGGGCTGTCGTTCACACTTGCACTTCTCGACGAGTTGACCGCGGGTGAATTGACAGGTGGCGTCAAAGTTGCGGCGACTGGCACGATCGACGGCGACGAAACTGTTGGCGCGATCGGTGCGCTACGACAGAAAACTGTCGCGGTAAAAGCGTCTGGAGCAACTGTGTTTCTTGTGCCGAGTGCTCAGACACCAGAAGAATTGAGCGCCGCTCGCCGAGTTGCGGGTTCGAAGTTGCGCATCGTGCCAGTTGCGAACCTTGGCGAAGCACTCAAAGTTTTAGAAGAATTAGGTGGCAGCGTCATTAGTAATGACGCAATCGAACTATAAATAGGGTTTAATCTTGCCTAATGGCGATTAGCTTCTCGAAACCCGACCCTTCTTCGCCGGCCGCCGTCGGATCTGCCCAATTTAATGTCACCCGACGGGGCTACGACCAAGGTGAAGTTCGGGACTTCTTGCGAATGGTTTCTGCCGAGCTTGCCCGATTGCAAGAGCGCGAAAAATTTCTGGAGAGTGAGATGCGCGCGATGCAGACGCGAGGTCTTTCAGACCCCGGAGTGCTTGACGAAGCAACAGTCACAACGTTATTAGGAGAAGAAACTGCTCGAGTTCTGTCTGTCGCCCGTGAAGCGGCCCAACAGATGCGTGAGCGTGCCGCAGAAACTGCCGAGCGAATGGTTCGTGAAGCGGCGAGCGAAGTTGCACGGTTGCGTGAAGAAGCAGAAGTTGAGGCCTCACGCCGTCGCAGCGATGCGTCGTCTGACAGCGAAGCAGAGATTGAACTTGCCAAGCAACAGGGTCGCGAGATGGTCAACGAGGCTCGCGCATATCGAGAAAAACTCCTCGCTGAACTAGCGACGCGTCGCGAACTCGCACGACAACAAATTGAAGAATTGATTCGACATCGTGATCGACTGAAAGCCGCGTTCGAGCGCGCGAGCTTGGCCGCCAGCGGTGCGGTCGGTGACCTGACAGATTTTGATGCAGCAGCCGAAGAGTTTCAACAGGCTGTGCCGGTTGCCGTTGAAACTTCAACAATCAGAGTTATTGAGCCTCAAGAACCTGAGCCTTCAAATGTGTTGCCATTTGATCGAGAAAAATTCGAAGATGAAGTTGTTGACGAGCCAAAGGTAGCCGAACAAGAAGTATTTGAGCCTGAAGTAGTTAAACAAGAAGTTGTCGAACAAGAAGTAGTTGAACAAGAGGTTGTCACGAATATTGATGCCGAGGTTCGAACCGAGGCGAGTCAAAGCAACGAGGTTGAGCCAGATAATGGTCACCGCGCAAAAATTGTGCAGATGTTTGGGCGAACTTCGCGGCGTCTACACCCGTCGACCGACAAACCAGAAGATAAAACTAGCGAGACCCCGACGCCGAAAAAGACGAGTGTCGACGATCTATTTGCCAAATTGCGTCTAGCAGGGGCTGAATCGGTGGCCGGTTCGGTAAAGACCACCAAGGCATCTGTCAAAAAAGAAGATGTTTCAAAAAAGAAAGTTGAAGCTCCGACCCCGGTCGAACCTGACACAAAAATGTTCGAGCGACGAGACAGCGCTTTGATTTTGGTGGACGAAGTCGTCGCTAAAAAATTGAAGAGAGTGCTCGCTGACGAAGAAAATGCGATGCTTAATTATCTTCAATCGAAAAAGGCTCAGGTTGCCCTTGAAAAAGTTTTGCCTAGTGTTGATAATCAGTTACAAAATTATGTCGAAGCGACCAGCAAAGAGTTGATTGAAGCAGCGATGTCGGGTGCACAATCACTCTCGAAGAGCCTCAAGGCTGACTTGCGAAAGAAAATCAGCAACACCACGGTGATGCAAGTGATGTCAAAGAAACTCGCTGATGACATCGTGTATCCATTGCGTGAACGTATTCAAAAATGCGTCGAAAACAGCGATGGCAGCGCGAGCGAGATGTCGAGTTTGATTCGAACTGTCTATCGCGAGTGGAAGATGCAACAGATCGACAAACTTGTTGGTGACGTTTCTCGCCTTGCATATAGTCGGGGCGCTTATTTGGTTTTAGAAACTGGTACAAAAGTTTGTTGGATGGTTGACCCGAATGGGCCCCCTTGCGCCGACGCCGAAGACAATTCTCTTGCCGGAGAAGTTGCGTGTGGCGAAAAGTTTCCTACTGGACATGAACATCCCGTTATTCACTCAGGATGTAAGTGTCTAGTAGTGCCAGCACAGCGATAGTCTTTCCCTCGTGCGGAACCCCTCCGACTTGCCCCGTAGTCCTCGCAACCCCCGTTCAGGTGGTGGTGGGGGTTTTCGACTCAGTTCTTTTAAGCGTGGTCGCGCAATTTGGTCGGCAATCTTGGCAATTTTTGTCGTCGGTGGCATTTCAGTCAGGGGCCTGGCTGATTTTTACGTAGATGTGCTTTGGCACAATGTGGTCGGTAGATCAGATGTGTTCTGGGGTGTGCTGACAACCAAAGTTATTCTTGGTGCAATTTTCGTCTTCGTGTTTACTTTGGCGACGCTAATCAACTTATGGTTGGCTGATCGTTTAGCGCCGAGCAATGTGCCAGTTTCACTAGAGCAGCGAGCACTTGCTGGTTATCGGCAACTAGTGGCGAGCCGTCAGTGGTTGGTTCGAGTCGTGATCTCGTTTGTGCTGGGTCTGTTGGTCGGCCTTCCGGCGGCGTCGCAATGGCAAGACTGGCTGTTGTTCAGAAATGCCCAATCATTCGGTCTCAAAGATCCGCTTTTTGGTCGTGATGTCAGTTTTTACGTCTTTCAGTTGCCGTTCATTCAGTTTTTGATTAGTTGGTCATTGGCGGCATTGATTTTGATCGCACTCGTCACATTTATCGCGCACTATTTGAATGGTGCGGTTCAGTTGCAGACGCAGGGTCGTCACGTAACACCTCAGGCAAAGGCCCACATTTCAGTTTTGTTCGCGTTGATAGCTCTTTCAAGAGCAGTGAGTTATTGGTTTGGCCGTTTTGAACTGACAACTTCAACTCGCGGTGTCGTGCAGGGCGCAACATTCACCGATGTCAATGCCCAATTGCCAGCTACAAGTCTGATGATTTTGGTTTCGCTAGCGGTCGCGGCACTGTTTTTGTGGAATGTCTGGCAAAAGAGTTGGAGACTGCCAGTGCTCGCAACATTGCTGTGGATTGTTGTCGCTTTAGTAGCCGGGCAAATTTACCCTGCAGTTGTTCAGCGATTTTCTGTGCAGCCCAACGTCAGCACTAAAGAATTGCCGTACATCGAGCGCAATCTTTTGGCGACCAAAAATGCAATGGGTTTAGATTCGGTCAAGAGTGTAGATGTCGAATATCAACAGATCACCTCGGCCGATGTTGCCAGCGACTCAGAACCTCTAAAAGATGTTCGTCAACTTGACCCGATTCAAATGCGAGATCGATTCGTATTAGATGAAGGACAAACCTCTTATTACGCAATTCGTGATCTTGACGTTGACCGTTATGAAATTGAAGGTCGTGAACAACAAGTGTTGGTGGCGGCTCGCGAACTGAACACCGCGGGTATTCCGAACCGCACATGGGTTTCGCGACACCTTCTCTATACGCACGGTTGCGGATTAATCGCTGCACCGGCGAGCAAAGTCACCGTTGACGGTCGACCTATATATACAGATCTAGAAATCGCACGTCCCGAACTTTATTTCGGTGAAGGCCTTGATTCGTATGCTTTGATAAAAACTGGCGAAGTTGAGCAGGCTTGCGCGGATACAAAGGCTGAGAAATATTCAGCCAATGGTGGCGTTGCACTTTCGTCTGTCGTGCGTCGAATCGCTTTTGCCGTGCACCTTGGTGAATACAACTTGTTTGGCTCATCGTTGCTCGACAACGAGTCACAAATAATGTTTGTACGCAACATCAAAGATCGTGTTGCCAAAGTTGCGCCGTTTCTACGACTAGATGCAGATCCATACCCAGTTGTTGTTGACTCAAAAGTTCAGTGGGTGATCGACGCATTTACGGTCACAAATCACTATCCGTATGCGCAGCAGGCGAACATTGATCAGTTGACGCTTGGCAGCGGCCTCAACATGCCGTTTAACTATGTGCGCAACAGTGTGAAGGTCGCGGTAGATGCCTATGACGGCTCGATGACGTTTTATGTGGTCGATAAAAATGATCCGATCATCAAAACTTGGCAGTCGGTGTTTCCGAAACTATTCACTTCGGTTGACCTTGCGCCGAAAGAATTGGTAGATCACTTTAGATATCCAGAAGATTTGTTCAGGGTGCAGACGAATACTTATGGTCGCTATCAATTCGAAGATGCGACGCTGTTTTTCAATCGCAACGCAGCATGGAGCGTCGCTCAAGCGCCTGCAACAGAACCTGAAGGTTTGACCGGAGTTGTCGCTGGCGACTTCACTACCGACTTGAACGCAGCGAACACCGGCGAAGTCAGAGACGCAAGTGTTGCGCGCTTCGAGCCGTATTACACGATGTTTCACGAACCAAGGTCGAAGTCAAGTTCAGGTGTGTTCTCGATGTTGCGACCGTTTGTACCGTTCTCGGCAGATAACGCTCGTAAAGAACTTCGGGCATTCATGGTTGTGTCAAGTGACCCAAAAACTTACGGTCAGTTGACGGTTTACAAAGTTGCTGAGCCATTGCCCGAGGGCCCAGCGACGGTCGCAGCAGAAATTGGCAGCGACCCAGTTGTCTCACAGCAAATTACATTGCTCGACCAACGAGGATCGCGAGTTATTTACGGCGACCTACAAATAATTAACGTCAGCAAGGGTCTCGTATATGTTCGACCACTATTTGTGCGACCTGATGACCCAAGCGCAAAGCAGATTTTTGTACGTAAATTCTTGGCGTCATACAACAATCGAGTTGTCATGGCTGATGACTTAACGGCTGCAATTTCAAAGTTGTTCCCAGGATTTGACAAAGACCTTGGCGATCGGGTTGATGACGGTTCGATTGAAGTTGTGCCAGATTCTTCAACTGACTCGGGAGATTCGTCGACATCGACGACGCTGCCATCGAGCGGTGGCAGTTCAGAAAATCTCGACACCCCGGCTCTTCTGCTTGCTCGGGCCGAAGAGTTGTTCGCGCAAGCCGATGCCGCGCTCGGCAGCACTCCGCCTGATTTTGCGCTTTACCAAAAGCGACTTGCTGAAGCACGCGAGTTAGTCAGCCGCGCTATTGCCCTTGTCGGCAATTAATTTTTCGCTATTTAGTTTTTCTGATCTGCTCAATAACTTCGGCGAGGTCTTGGCGAAATGCGATTTCATATCGGGCTTGTTCATTGGCAATGCGAATTTGATTGACGCGAAGTTGCTCGAGAGCCTCGCGTGACGCAGATTCGTCTGCTGTTTTGACGAGTGATTCAATTTCGGTGCCAAGTTCATGAAGTTGATGCGACAATTCGGTGGTCATTGTTTTGAGTCGAGCGTCGATAATCGAAATTTTCTGGTCGAGCCCATTTGTTGCAGCGGTAACTAGCGAGAGTGCGTTCGTTCGTTTTGTAAGTTCACTGCGCAAATCTGACAATTCGTTCTTAAGAAGTTCGAGGTCGGATTGTGTCGCTTTGGGTGTTCGTTTGAAGAGAGGCATCGCATCAGCGATTATGTCATGTCGCTGGTAGCCTGAGTGTCACGACGCGGGGTGGAGCAGTCCGGTAGCTCGTTGGGCTCATAACCCAAAGGTCGTAGGTTCAAATCCTACCCCCGCCACCAATTCTCTGTAAATTGCTAATCATCACTTTCGCTCAACGAGGTATCAATGAACAGGCTTGAACAAGTGCGAGCAATTCGCGCGGCGCTTCAAAGTGGAACTGCGACCGTCGGCAGTTGGATGCAAATTCCTGACTCGAATATCGCCGAAATTATGGGACGCGCTGGTTACCAGTGGGTAGCAATCGATATGGAACACGGCCCAGTTGCCGTAAATCAATTGCCAGATATTTTTCGCGCACTCGAACTGGGCGGCACGTTGCCACTTGCTCGGGTTGCCAACCCGTTGCCAATCAACTGTCGACAGGCTCTCGATCAGGGTGCAGCTGGTGTCGTGGTGCCGATGATTTCTTCAGCGGCGCAATTACAAGCAATCATCAATGAGTGTCATTGGCCACCACGTGGTCGACGCGGGGTTGGCTTTCAACGTGCGAATGTTTTTGGCAAGTTTTTTGAGTCATATGCGCAAGAATCACAAGAGTCGTTGGTTGTTGCACAAATCGAGCACGTCGATGCTGTTAACAATCTTGAGTCAATCGTTAAGGTTGACGGCCTTGACGCGATTATGGTCGGCCCATACGACTTGTCGGCGTCGCTTGGCGTAACCGGTGATTTTGAAAACAAAAAATATAAAGATGTTCTGACAAAAATTCTCGAAGTTTGTGCCAAGCAAAAGATGTCATGTGGCATTCATGTTGTTCAACCGGACACAAAAATGCTCAAACAACGAATCACCGAGGGATACACATTTATCGCTTATGGCGTAGATACGGTCTTTTTGAATCACAGCGCATCCGCACCCAAGTGATCGAGAATTTAAACTAGTCAGATGACCGCAAAAGTATTGAAAGTCGGCATTGCGGGTTACGGCGTCGTCGGCAAGCGGCGCGGCGATTGTGTCGAGCGTCATCCGAATCTGAAACTTGTCGCAGTTTGTGACCGGGTGTTTACGAGTGACGGTGTTTTGCCAAATGATGTTGCGCATTTTCGAACATACCAACAACTGTTGCAACAAGATTTAGATGTTTTGATCGTGTGTATGACCAATGATATTGCGGCTGAAGTAACCATCGCCGGGCTAAATCTTGGTCTGCATGTATTTTGCGAAAAACCACCTGGCCGCGACATGAGCGATATCGCAAACGTGATCGTGGCTGAGAAGAAGAATCCACAATGCCGTTTGATGTATGGCTTCAATCACAGGTATCACGATTCGGTGCAAGACGCATTGAAAATTATTCGGTCTGGTCGATACGGCAACATCATCAACATGCGTGGCGTTTACGGCAAGTCGAAATTGATTACTTTTAATCAAGCCGACTGGCGAGCGAAACGAGAAATCGCCGGTGGCGGTGTGCTGCTAGACCAAGGCATTCACATGGTCGATCTGATGCGCTTGATAGCCGGTGAGTTCGTAGATGTTCAGAGTTTTATCTCAAACGGTCATTGGGGATACAACGTCGAAGACAACGCCTATGCATTGATGCGCACCGAACAAGGTGTCGTGGCGATGCTCAATAGTTCGGCGACTCAGTGGCGACATCAGTTCTCGCTCGATATAAATATGCAACGAGGTGGCGTGATTTTGCGCGGCATCTTGACCGGCTCAAAAAGTTATGGCAGTGAGACGATGACGCTCGTGACAGCCGACCCTGACCGAGATAACGGTGACCCGAAAGAAGAATTGTTTGAATACAACGATGACCCGTCGTGGGACCGCGAGATTGCAGAATTCACGCAGAGCGTTCTTAACAATGAACCCGTACAAAGTGGCACTTCGCAAGACGCATATCAAACGATGAAACTTGTCTACAAGATTTATTACGCTGACCCGATTTGGCGCGACCAGTTTAAAATTGAAAACCCAGAGGTCAAGTAATGAAAAACATCACGATCAACGACGTTCATGGCTTCACAATATTGGTGACAGAGCTTGTCGAAAAAGTCGGCAAGAAATTTATCCGGCTCAATAACGCCGCGGCAAAAAATGTAGTTGACCTACAAGTTGGAGGCCGCGAGATCAAGCTTGAAGCCGACACGATGCTTGAGAAAGAACTGATAAAAGGTTTGACTCATACTGGTATCGCGATTTTGAGTGAAGAAACTGGTTACATTCCAGGTAAATCTCTGCCTGAACTGTTGTGGGTGATCGATCCGCTTGACGGCAGTTACAACTTCAGTCGCAACCTTGGCCCGTCAATGATTTCGGTCGCACTTTGGGATGCCAACGAACCGGTTTTGGGTGTGCTGTTTAACTTGGTGACCAAACAAATGATTTTTGGAGGGCCACGAATTGGTGCTCACGTTGGCAAGAAGCCCGTCACGGTTTCAGATCGCACAGATCGCGGCCAGGCGACATTAGTAACGGGTTTTCCGAGCAGGTTTCCGATTGATGATGCAAAGGCGGTGGCAAGTTTCGCCGAAGTTCTGACAAGTTTTGGCAAAGTGCGCATGATTGGTTCGGCGTGTGCCTCGCTTGCATTAGTAGCAACTGGCAGCGCTGATGTTTATGCCGAACACAACATCATGTTCTGGGATGTGGCAGCCGGCTTGGCAATCGTCAACGGCGCTGGTGGCACTTTTCAATTAGAGGGTGTTAATTTGCCCGAGGGCATACACAGCGAACCATGCACGGTTGTGGCGAGCAACAATAAATTTGACGTTTCAGTGACGATGTTCGACAAAATGCGTGGTCTGGCATGACGATTCTCGACACTGGCGTCAAGATCGTACGCAATGTTGGGCGATTTACTTTTGGTGACGGCGCCGTGTCTGGTGTCGCCGATTTGGTTGCATCAAAGCGAAGTGTCGAGACGCCGCACGCAGTTTTTTTGATCGATGACCATTTTAAAAACGAGTATTACATCGCTAGTTCGCTCGGGGCAAAGCCAACTGATGCCGTTCATTTTGTAAGCACAGTAAATGAACCCTCGACACAAAGCATCGACGAACTTTTAGCGGTGTTGCACAAGTCTGGGCACAACCAACCAGCAACAATTGTCGGCTTTGGTGGCGGCATCACCCTTGACACGGCGAAAGCAGTTTCAAATCTTTTAACAAACGGTGGTCGTGCGGCCGACTATCAAGGCTGGGACCTCGTGCGAGTGCCGGGTGTGCACAAGATTGGTGTGCCAACAATTTCTGGCACAGGGTCTGAAGCAACGCGAACATGCGTGATGACAAATCTTGAAACCGGATTGAAGTTGGGCATGAACAGCGACTTTACGGTGTTCGATCATGTTGTGCTCGATCCAAATCTGACGCGCACAGTGCCACGCAACCAATATTTTTATACAGGCATGGATGCATATATTCACTGCATTGAGGCACTCGCAGGTTCATATCGCAACGCGATTGGTGATGCGTATTCTCGTGAAACTGTAAATCTTTGCCGCAATGTATTTTTGAGCAACGACATGATGGCCGATGAGCGCCGCAGCGACCTTATGGTGGCCAGTTATCTCGGTGGATGTGCGATCGCCACAAGTTATGTCGGCGTAATTCATCCATTTTCTGCCGCACTAAGTGTTGTCTTCGGCTTGCACCACTGTGTTGCTAATTGCATCGTGCTCAATGCATTGGGTGAGTTCTACCCCGAGGCTCATGCCGAATTTCGCAAGATGATTGAGTTGCAAAAAGTTGAACTGCCCAGTGGTGTGTGTGCAAACCTCACGGACGACTTGCGTGCTGCGTTGATTGCCGCAACAATCAAACACGAAAAGCCACTCACCAATGCGTTGGGCACCGAGTTTCGCGCAACGCTTACTGACACAAGGATCATCTCACTGTTCGAGAAGATGTAAAGATCTCAGAGTAAAATCGATACATGCCTGGATACGAGCTAATCGGCGCTGAAGAACAGGCTGAAGTAGATGATATTTTTCAACATGGTGGTGTCTTGTTTCGCCATTCATTCGATGCGATCAGGCAAGACAGGTGGAAGGTTCGCGACTTTGAACGCGCGTTTGAGAAGTCGCTTGGCGTGCCGCATGCGTTGGCGGTCACATCTGGCACGGCCGCACTTCGGGTGGCACTTGCAGTTTTAGATTTGCAACCAGGCGACGAGGTAATCACCCAGAGTTTCACTTTTGTCGCCACTGTTGAAGCGATTATTGAATCTGGCGCGACGCCAGTTTGTGCCGACATTGACGGCACTTTGAATCTCGACCCGGTGTCGTTGAAGAGTCTGATCACGCCAAAAACGAAAGCTGTGATCGCCGTGCATATGTTGGGTACGCCTGCAAATCTTTTCGAAATCGACAGCATTTGTCGAGATAAGAAAATCGCTTTGATCGAAGACGCCGCGTGGGGTTGTGGCGGTTCTCTGGATAGCCGACCACTCGGCGCATGGGGTCGAATGGGCACATTTAGTTTTGACTTTGCAAAAACCATGACTACTGGTGAAGGTGGCATGATCGTTTTTCAAAACGAGGCTGACTATAAGGCGGCGGCTGCGTGGCACGATCACGGGCACGAAAATAACCCTGCGGTGCCGCGATGGGAAGACACTCGCGCCAGCAGTGGTTTTAATTTTCGTATGACTGAGATGCAAGGTGCCGTCGGCTTGGCACAGTTAAAAAAACTTGCAATCGTTGTTTCGGCGCAACGCAAAAACAGAGATGCGATGTGGGCGGCGATCAATGGTTTGCCGGGCATCATCGCACGCGAAGCGCCTGTCGGTTCTTACGAGACGGCAGATGCTTTGGTGTTCAGCGTCAAAGACAACGCAACCGCCAGACAGTGCCGAGACGCTCTTGTTGCCGAAGGTCTGTCGACAAAAATTTTGCCAGAAGCCGTAACTTGGCATTTCGCCGGCACCTGGACTCATATGCCAGAACTTGTTGCTCGTCATGGCGGCGACTTGTCGAAAGTGTTTGCAAGTTCGCGTGCCAGACTCGAGTGTGCTGTGTCTCTGCCTGTTGTTGTAAAAATGGATGAAGCCGTGCCCGCGAGGTTGCGCAACGCACTAGCGAAAGTTCTGAGGTAGTCACCATGACTTCACCGGTTATCTCAGTAATTATCGCCTCATATAACCAAGAAAGATATATTTCTCGGTGTCTGCGGTCGCTTATTTCGCAGACTATCGCCCGTGACAAGTTTGAGATTGTTGTTATTAATGACGGCAGCACCGACCGAAGTGCGTCGGTGCTCAGCGAATTTGCCGATGAAACGGTGTTGATCAACAATGAGAAAAATATCGGCTTGCCCGCGTCGCTGAACAAAGCAATTCGTCGCGCGAGAGCGCCATTTGTCGTGCGTGTTGATGCCGATGATTATGTGAACGCAGAGTTTTTGCACCTGCTGCACGATTTCTTGCGAGAAAATAGATATATGGATGCAATTGCATGTGATTATCTGTTGGTCGACGAACAAGAAGAAGTATTGAGTCGACAGAATTGTCTCGCAGACCCGATTGCTTGTGGCATTATGTTTCGTACCGAGCAACTGATTGACATCGGCTTATACGACGAAACCTTTTTGCTTCATGAAGAGACCGATCTTCGACTGCGATTCACCAAAAAATACAAAATTCATCGACTTGAACTGCCGCTGTATCGATATCGGCGTCATGAAAATAACGCCACCAACGATGCTGCAGCAATGGAGCACCACCGTCAACGGATAATCGAAAAGCACGGCAGCGAGTCGCAAGAGTGACGACAAAAATTAAATTTGGCGATCGGGTGGTCGGTCAAAACGATCTGCCATATGTGATTGCCGAAATTGGCGTCAATCATGAAGGGTCGCTCGCGACTGCAAAACTATTGATCGAATCGGCAAAGCGTGGCGGGGCCGACGCAGCGAAATTTCAGACTTACAAAGCAGGTTTGATCGCCTCGAAATTCTCGCCGTCATATTGGGATACGACAAAAGAGCCGACAACCAGCCAATACGAATTATTCACAAAATATGACGCCTTCGGCGAGGCCGAATACAAAGAGTTGTCGATGCACTGCAAGAAGCACGACATCGAATTCGTTTCGACGCCGTTCGATCTGGGCGCAGTCGACATGCTTGAACCGCTCGTGCGCTATTTCAAGATTGCCTCGGCTGATATCACGAATCCACCGTTGCTAAAGAAAGTTGCGGCAACAGGCAAACCAGTTATTTTGTCGACTGGGGCGTCAAATATTGCCGAGATTGACGCAGCGCTGGCAATTTTGCGCAGTGCCGGTGCCAAAGAAATTTGTTTGATGCACTGCATACTTAATTATCCGACGCGCAACGAAAATGCCCATCTCGGCATGCTTGTTGACTTGCGCACTCGGTATCCAGAATTATTGCTCGGTTACTCAGACCACACTTTGCCCAATGAACAAATGACAAGTTTGATTGCAGCCCACCTGCTTGGCGCCGTAGTTCTTGAAAAACACTTCACTCTCGACAAAACTTTGCCTGGCAATGATCACTATCACGCGATGGATGAAAAAGACCTGGCTAGATTTCAAGTCAGCATAAAACAAGTGCACGAGTTGCTCGGGCCGTCACGAGC
>CAMBDT010000023.1 GCA_945865395.1 Acidimicrobium ferrooxidans DSM 10331
TGCCTCGATGGCGAGGGGCGGCGCCAGTTGAGCGCGCAATTTTGGCAGGTGATGAAAAGACGGGTGTTTGCATCATGCGTGTTGTTGAGAAACTCGATGAAGGCGAGGTTTTCGTGCGCCAAGAAGTTTCGATCGATCGCGAAGACGACATCAACTCGTTGCGATTAAGACTTAACGAAGCCGCGATTAAAATCTTGGTGGACAAAGTCAAAAATGGACTTGGTGAGGGCATCGCACAAACTGGCGAAGCGATTTACGCCAAGAAGATCAAAACTGTTGATTTGCAAATTGACTGGAGTCAATCTTCGAATCTGATTTTGCGACAGGTGCGTGTTGGTGGGGCATTCACATTCGTCAATGGTCGCCGATTGAAGATCGTGCGAGGCAAACTTGTTACGGGTGTTTCACGGGATTTCAAATCCGCTCAAATTTGCGAGATAAGCAAATCGTCGTGTTGTGTCGCGACAGGCGATGGCGCGGTTTCAATTGTTGAGGTGCAACCCGAAGGCAAGTCTGCGATGCCGGTTGAAGAGTGGCTGAAGGGAGCCCGACTCAATTCAGACTTTTTGTTTGGAGCCTGAGTTGTTTCTCAGTTACTTTCGGTCGTCAACTTGACATACACCAAGCGAATATTGGCGAGTGCGTCTTTGAAGGTTTCATGGTCTTCGCCGAGACGGTTGCCAAGAGCGTCGACAATTGCTGCGAGGGCGTCTATCGCCAGGCGAGCATCGTCGAATCTTGGTGGATTTGCTGCGAGATGTATTGCCGCCAATTCATATAGGCCGACCACATGGTTGGCGACAACTACATTTGCGGGCGTGTCGGCAAGGCGTGCGCGAGCTTCGGCCAAGGCCTTGTCTTGTTCCGGGGTGGGGTTGTCACTCATTTGCGCTACCATTATGCCTTACGTAATCGAAGAGATAGTCAATATCTGTTCGGTTGCACAGCAAAAGTGGAAACTAGTTTCCCACCTTGCCACAAAGATTTGCAAAGTTCGTAAATTGAATTTTGTTGCTTAGTGCGTCTCGGTCGAGCTGATAGCAGTGGCAACGCCACGGCTGGCTTTGACCTCGCGCGGCGACAAAATGATCTTTCGAGTTTTGAGTTTTATTCAACACGAAAGAGGAGGCACAGCCGCTTGTCAAGCAGTGAACAGTCATAGCACCGCCAAACAATGAGCCACGCTACAACGAGAGAATTCGAGCCAAACAGGTTCGACTTGTTGATGCAGACGGATCACAAGTTGGAGTCGTCAGTATCGAAGATGCACTTGAGCGATCACGCAAGGCCGATTTAGACCTTGTTGAAGTTGCTCCGTTAGCAGAACCACCCGTATGTCGAATTATGGACTACGGCAAGTTTCGCTACGAAGAAGCTCAACGGCTGAAAGAATCCCGCAAAAAAACGGTGCAGATCACAATGAAGGAAGTCAAGTTCAAGCCGAAGATTGCCAAAGGAGACTTTGACACCAAGGTGCGCCACATGCTCGAGTTTCTCGACGAGGGCCACAAGGTAAAAGTCACCTTGCAATTCAGAGGTCGAGAAATGGCTCACCCAGAGTTGGGTTCGAAGATTTTGGATGCCGTGATCGAACAGCTCGGTCCGATTGCCAAAGTTGACACCTCGGCTCGACTTGAAGGTCGAAATATGACGATGGTTCTTTCGCCAGACAAAAAAGCAGCCAAACGCCCTGCGAGCCCAAAGCCCGAAGTAGCCAGACCAGCAACTATCAAGCCGGCAACGATCACACAAGAGAATTCAGTAACGACAACCGAAACGGAGACACAAAATGCCAAAGATGAAAACATCCAAGACAGCCAAAAAGCGATTTAAGAAAACAGGCACGGGCAAACTTCGCCGTCAACAGTCGATGCGTCAGCACTTGTTCGAACACAAGTCGAGCGAGCGTACACGTCGTCTTGATGGCACGGTTGATGTGCATACAGGCGATGTGAAGCGAATCAAGCGTCTGCTCGCAGAGCGGTAAATCGAGAATTCAAAACAAATCTCAATTCAAACTTTAAGTGAAAGGAAACAAAGATGGCCAGAGTTAAACGTGGTGTTCATGCCCGCAAAAAGCACAGGGCAATTCTTGAAAAGGCGAAGGGCTACTACGGCGATCGCAGCCGCACCTTCCGATCGGCAAACGAGCAAGTACTGCACTCAGGTCAGTATGCGTTTCGTGACCGTCGTGCAAAGAAGGGCGAGTTTCGCAGTCTTTGGATTCAGCGCATCAACGCTGGATGCCGCATGCATGACATGAGCTACAGCCGGTTCATTGCAGGTTTGTCTGCTGCGGGCATCACAGTCGATCGAAAGATTCTGGCCGATCTTGCCGTGCATGATGAGAAGGCATTTGCAAAATTGGTTGAGACTGCAAAGGGTGCACTCGTCTGAGTCTTTCGCCACTCGCGTTCACGAGCAATCGAGTTCAGCGACTACGAAGACTTGTAAACGATAAATCAGAACGGGCGCAAGAAAAAGCGTTCGCAGTTGAAGGCGCAACCCTGATCGACGAAGCGATTCGTGCGGGCTGGCAAATTGAATCTCAATTCGTCGCACCAGGAGCCACCGCATGTTCGGGTGCGGGTAGCGCCGTCAACGATCTGGCATCCGGAGTGATCGAGCGTGTCGCGTCAACTACGACACCACAACCTGTGATTGCGATCGTGCTGAAAAAAGAGCACAACATCAGCGAATTAAAAGGTGATGAAGACAGTTGGGTCGTCGTTGTCGACAAAATTTCTGACCCCGGCAACTTGGGCACAATCTTGCGATCGGCAGAGGCAGCAGGTGCGAGTGCAGTATTTTTGACGAGTGGCACTGTTGATGCGTTCAGTCCCAAAGTTGTGCGAGCGTCGGCTGGCGCAATTTTCAACATCCCAATATTCGAAGGCTTTGCACTCGAAGATATTTCGTCGCTTGGCTTCAAGTCGTGGGGCTCATCGAGTCATCAACTTGAAAAGTCGATCGATTTCAACGCCGCTGATTTGTCGGGTCGCGTGGCGATCGTGCTTGGCAACGAGGCTCACGGTTTGCCGACAAGCACCAAGCTGGATGGTTGGTTGACAATTCAACACACCGGACGCTCTGAAAGCCTCAATGTCGCGATGGCAGCGACCTTATTGTGCTTTGAAGTCAAGCGACAACACAATAAGTAGCACAGTCGCGAAGTCGTAAAAGACTAAAGTTAGATAACGATGTCTGAGCAAAACTCTGTTGGGTCGATGAGCGAGGCTATTCAGTCGGCCAAAGACTCAGCAATGTTGGCGATTAAAAATGCAGCCGACCTCGCGGGGTTGCGGGTGCTCAGCGCCGATTTGAACAAGAAAGATAGTCCTCTCAATAGTTTTAAGAGCGAGATGGGCAAGTTGGCATCGGTCGAGGACAAACGCTCGATAGGGCAAATGCTCAATGCGGCCGCAACAGAGATTGCCGCCGCACTCGAGACGCGTTCAAGCGAGTTTGCCGACAATGAAATTGCCGCTCGCATCGCCAGTGAGTCGCTCGACCTGACAGAGTTGTTGGTGCAGCGTCGACGCGGTCACAGTCACATAGTTACTCAAGCAACTCAGAGGCTTGAAGATGTGTTCATCGGTCTCGGCTTTCAAATTGCCGAAGGACCTGAGGTAGAAACAGATTTCAATAATTTCGAAGCCTTGAACATGCCCAAGTCGCACCCAGCGCGATCAGAATTTGACACGATGTTTCTTGAATATGGTGAGCCTGGCTCAGTTCTGTTGCGTACCCATACTTCGCCAGTGCAGATTCGCGTGATGAAATCATGGAAGCCCCCGATTTATGCGATCATGCCTGGCCGGGTGTTTAGACGCGATACGCCCGACGCGACGCACATGCCAGTGTTTCACCAAATAGAAGGATTAGTGATCGATCGGGGTATCACATTCGCGCACTTGGCAGGCACAATCGAGTCTTTCACCAAAGCATTTTTTGGTTCAGAGTTCACAAGTCGGCTTCGTCCGTCATTTTTTCCGTTCACTGAACCGAGCGCCGAGTTCGACATTCGGCGCGCCGACGGTGAGTGGATAGAACTTGGTGGCTGTGGCATGGTGCACCCGAATGTTTTGATCAGCGGTGGCATTGACCCTGAAGAGTTCAGCGGTTTTGCTTTCGGTTTCGGTATTGATCGCATGGCCAAAGAGCGTCACAAGGTTGAAGATATTCGCGAGATGTACACGAACGACCTGAGATTTTTGAGGCAGTTCTAGTGAAGATTTTGAATTCATGGTTGAATGACTTCGGCGAGTTTGGCAACGACGCCGAAAAACTTTCTGCAGCAATGACCAGCTTGGGATTGGCAGTTGAATCGGTAACGATCGTCGGCACACCAGTAAAGGGCGTGGTTGTGGCCAAGGTGTTGAGAACCGAGCGGCATCCTGACGCAGAAAAAGTGCATCGTGTATATGTTGATGCGGGCGACGGCAAAGAATTGCATATTTGGTGCGGTGCTTTCAATATGAAACCAGGAGATCTGATTCCGTTGGCGACTCTCGGTACAACGATGCCTGATGGTCGTGTGATCACACCTCGCGGAATTCTCGGTGTTGAGAGCCATGGCATGCTTTGCTCTGGCACCGAATTGGGATTGATGGCCGACTCTGACGGCATCTTGATTTTGCCCAACGACTTGAAACTCGGGTCAGATTTGTTCAGTGCGCTAGGTATTAAAAGTGATTGCGTTTTCGATTTGGATGTGACCCGTAATCGTCCTGATTGCAACGGCTATTTAGGTGTTGCACGCGATCTTGGCGCGCATTTGGGTGTAAAAGTAGTAAGCCCGAGTGGCGACAAAACTAAAAAAGGCCCTGGGCGTTCGATGAAGGTGACAATTGCCGACAAAGACCGTTGTGCTCGATACAACATGACGGTTATGTCTGGTGTTGTAGTTGGCGAATCTCCAACTTGGATTGCACGACGACTGACAAACTGCGGCATGCGACCGATCAACAATGTCGTCGATGCTTCTAATTTGGTGATGCTTGAACTTAATCAGCCAACTCATGCCTTCGATGCCGAAAAAGTGAATAACGGTTTCAAGATTCGCTGTGCGCGTCCTAAAGAAACATTGTTGACACTCGACGACCAGGTGCGGCAGCTTGAAACCACAGACCTTTTGATTTGTGATGGCAAAGACACACCGATTGGTCTTGCCGGCGTGATGGGTGGGGCATCAACCGAAATTAGCAAGCAGACAACAACAGTTGCATTAGAAACGGCATGGTTTGAAGCATCAGGTGTCGCTCAGACTGCGACGAGGCTTGGTCTCAAGTCTGAAGCATCAATGCGCTTTGAGCGAGGTGTTGACCCACACGGCATTGATCATGCAGTCAGCCGGTTTGCATCTTTGTTGCGTGAATCGTGCCCGAATTTGGTTGTGCATGGTGGAGGCGCTGATATCAAAGAAAAGACGCTCGCGCCGAAACAAAAAATCGTCAACTTGCGTGTTTCTCAAGTGACACGCATTTTGGGCACAAAACTTTCGCCCAAAGCGATATCGGCGATGTTGGCGAAGATTGGTTTCGTTACTAAATCGACATCATCGACCAAGTCGGCGACTATCAAAGTTGCCGTACCTTCATGGCGTCCGGATTGTGAAACCGAAATCGACTTGATCGAAGAAATTGCACGACATTACGGTTACGAAAATTTGGGCAAGATCGTGCCGCAGTCGACGATGCATGGTCGACTCTCAACAGTGCAGCAACGCCGGCGCGATATTCATGAACTCGTGCTGAGCATGGGGTTGAGCGAAGCGATGCCGAACCCGTTCTTGGCGCCAGGCGACTTAGTGAAATCTGGTTTGCTCGAAGACAATGCAATTCGACTCGCAAATCCGCTTGTTTATGAAGAAAGCGTGTTGCGTACATCGTTGCGACCTGGTTTGTTAAAGGCGATAACTTTCAACCTTTCGCATCGGGCAAGCAACATTTTGCTTTTCGAACTGGGTCATGTCTACCCGGCGGGCTCTAAAGATTCTGCAGATGGTTTGCCTGATGAATATGAGTCGCTGTGTCTGGTGGCCGTGGGTGAGACGAGTGCTCTCGCACTCGATTGGTGGAGTCAACTCTCAAGTGTGATGGGTTTTGGCGCACAACTTGATCAGACAAGTGTCGAATCTGGCTATCACCCTAAGCGCAGTGCAATGTTGCGTCGTGGCAAGCAAGTGTTGGGCTGCGTTGGTGAAATCGATCCGCGAGTGTTGGCGCACAATCAGATCAACACTTCGGTGGCGTGTCTCGAGTTGAATCTCTCGGTGTTGCTTGTCGAGACGCCAAAAGTTGTAACGGCAAAGCCTGTTAGTCGGTTTCCGAGAAGTGATTTTGACTTGGCATTCTCGGTGCCAAACAGTCAAACTGCTGGCGCAGTGTTGAAGGCGCTACGTCAAGCAGGGGGCTCAGAACTAGTTGACCTCGAATTGTTCGATGTTTATCGAGGTGCCGGTCTGCCAGCAGATTGTCGAAGTGTGACATTTAGGTTGTGTTTGCAAGCCAGCGATCGCACATTGACGGACGCCGAAGTAACTGCGATTCGACAAAAATGTCTAGATGCCGCGGCAAAACTTGGTGCGCAACTTCGCAATTAACTGCGGTCGCACTCGAACGCGATGAGCAAGCACAAGGCGTTATTTGTCGGCGACGATGGCAAGTCGCGGTGCAGTTGGTGCACGGGCGATAGCGAATATTTGCGTTATCACGATACTGAGTGGGGCATGCCTGTTGTCAATGACAAATTGATTTATGAAAAGATTTGTCTCGAGGGTTTTCAGTCGGGGCTAAGTTGGCTGACGATATTACGAAAGCGGCCCGCGTTTAGGTTGGCGTTTAAAAACTTTGAACCTGCAGTCGTCGCAAAATTCACGAATAGAGACATTGAACGGTTGCTGAAAAACGCTGGCATCGTTAGACATCGGGGCAAAATCGAAGCGACCATTCAAAACGCCAAGATGACTTTGCAACTGCAAAGTGAATTCGGCTCATTGGCGAGATTTATGTGGAGTTTTTGCCCTGAGAACCAAACGAAGAGATCGTCAAAGGCACCGCGGTCGCCTCGAGATATTCGTAGTCAAACACCTGAGTCTGAGGAAT
This sequence comes from Acidimicrobium ferrooxidans DSM 10331, assembly GCA_945865395.1. Taxonomy (GTDB): domain Bacteria; phylum Actinomycetota; class Acidimicrobiia; order Acidimicrobiales; family Ilumatobacteraceae; genus BACL27. The sequence continues at coordinate 7,107 of CAMBDT010000023.1, forward strand.
TGTCCAAGTCGTTGCGCAAACTTGGCTTTAACTTCGTCGGGGCGACGACGATGTATGCCGCAATGCAGTCTCTCGGGGTTGTAAATGACCATTATCTGGGTTGCTCTCAGCGTGAAAAGTGTGAGACCGCCAGAGTAAAAGCCCTTAAAAAGATGCTTGCATAATTATGCATGACACCGTATAATCATACATCTATGATTTCAGTAGGTATTTTGGGTGCTTCGGGCTTCGTTGGAGCAGAGTTGCTCAGGCTTTGTGCGAGCCACCCAGAATTTGAAGTTGTCTACGCCACAGGTGATTCGCAGGCCGGGGCATTGGCTTCGACGCTGTATCCGAGTTTGACCACTGCTTACCCAAACTTGGTGTTCGACGAATATTCATTGGATAAATCGCTGAGTTGTGATGTCGTGTTTCTGGCTTTGCCACACGAAGCCAGCCTCAAGATCGTGCCGCAACTAGTTAACAAGGTGCGACTAGTAGTTGACTGCAGCGCAGCATTTAGGTTGAAAGACCCGACGCTCTATCCGACTTGGTATGGCTTTGATCACGATCAGCCTGCAGAGTTAAAAGCCGCGGTCTACGGTTTGCCCGAGTTGTATCGTCAAGAGTTGAAGACGGCAAAGTTGATCGCAACTCCGGGTTGTTACGTGACTGCGGCGAGTTTGGCTCTTGCCCCTTTGGTAAAAGCCGGTGTTATTTCTACAACTGGTGTAATTGTCGATGCTGCTTCTGGTGTGTCGGGGGCTGGCAGGGCGTTAAAAAATAGCAATTCGTTTTGTGCCGTAGACGAAGACTTCACTGCATACGGCTTGCTCGATCATCGCCACACACCAGAAATCGAACAGGTGACTGGCGCGCAAGTTTTGTTTACTCCGCATCTGGCGCCGATGAACCGTGGCATTCTCGCAACGTGTTATGCCAAACCTGTCGATGCTACGAAAACGACAACAGCTTCTTTGCTCGCAGTATTGAGTCGAACATATGCTCGAGAGCCATTTGTGGCTGTACGACCAGCGTCGCCGTCGACAAAGGCAACTCTCGGCACAAACTCGGTTCATCTTTCGGCGAGGTTCGATCAACGAACTGGCTATGTGATTGTGTTGTCGGCCATCGATAATTTGACCAAGGGTGCCGCAGGTGGGGCAGTGCAAGCGGCAAATGTTGCGTTGGGCATCGACGAGACATTTGGTCTAACCAAAGTGGGGTTGTATCCATGATCGCGAACGAACGAACAGCAATTGATCAGTCGGTCGTTGACTCTGCCCAAGTTGCAAACTTGTTGATTGAAGCATTGCCGTATATCCAGAAGTTCACGGGCAAGACAGTTGTGGTTAAATACGGCGGCAACGCACTTGCTGGGTCGACAAGTGATGATGCATTGGCAGCATTTGCAAAAGACATTGCGCTGTTGCACGCCGTCGGTTTCAAACCAATTGTCGTTCACGGCGGCGGGCCGCAAATTTCAGCGATGATGGAAAGACTCGGTAAAAAACCGGCATTCCATAACGGTTTGCGAGTTACCGATGCTGAGACAATGGAAATTGTCAGCATGGTGTTGCTCGGCACGGTGAACCCACAGTTGGTGTCGGCGATTAACCAGCATGGTGCTCCGGCTGTGGGTGTATCTGGTCAGGATGCAAACATGTTTGTTGTATCGCCGCATGATGAAGCACTCGGATTTGTCGGCGAGATAACAAAAGTTGATGCGACAATTGTCAAAAAGATGCTCGGTGAGTCGCAAGTGCCAGTTGTCGCGACGCTGGGCACAGACAGTTCTGGTCAGGCGTACAACATCAACGCAGATACGGCAGCCGGTGCATTAGCCGAGGCACTTGGTGCGCAGAAACTTATTTATCTGACTGACATTGCAGGCGTGCGAAGCAACAAAAATGACGCCAAGTCACTATTACGACAGGCCACGACATCTCAACTGCGAGCTCTGCTCGGGTCTGGTGCAATCGACGGCGGAATGATCCCCAAGATTGAGAGTTGCGTGTCAGCAATTGAGCGCGGCGTTTATCAAGCCCACATCTTGGACGGACGAATTTCGCATGTTTTACTGCTCGAACTTTTCACTGACGCCGGTGTCGGCACGATGGTTTCGAAGGGTTAACGATAATCATGGCGACAACACCGACTCATGCTTTTGCGAAAAGCAAAACAGCAACTGCGCTGCTTAACTCGCGACCTTCATGCCCGTTCATGCCCGTGTTTGGCCCGCCACAAGTGATGTTTGAGCGCGGTCAAGGCACGCAATTGTGGGATGTGAACGGCAAGCGATATCTAGATTTCTTGTGTGGCATTGCTGTCACTTCGCTGGGGCATAGCAACCCCGTAGTAGCGGCGGCGATTTCGCAACAAGCCAACACGCTGTTGCATGTCAGCAATTTTTTCGCCAATCCCGTTGCGACACAGACCGCGTTAATGGTCGACAAATTGCTCAGCGAAGCCTGTGGCGAACAGGTCGGTTATGGTCAAGTGTTTTTTTGCAACTCGGGCGCTGAAGCCAATGAGGCAGGCATCAAGTTGGCGCGAAAATTCGGCGGCCGTGGCAAACATGTCGTGGTCAGCGCACTCGGCAGTTTTCACGGTCGAACACTGGCCGCGTTGGCGGCGACGGGTCAACCCGAAAAGCATGAGCCATTTGCGCCGATGCCTGAGGGTTTTAGACATGTTGTGTTCAATGACATCGCATCGCTTGAGGCCGCACTTGATGAAACTGTTGCGGCAGTATTGCTTGAGACAGTGCAAGGCGAGGGCGGTGTCGTGCCTGCATCTGTCGAATATTTGCAAGCCGCAAGAAAGATGTGCACTGAGCGCGGCATTTTATTGATGATCGATGAAGTGCAAACCGGTTTTGCGCGAACGGGTAAATGGTTTGGTTTCGAACACGCCAAAATAAAGCCTGATGTTGTGATGCTGGCAAAGGCGATGGGCAACGGCATGCCGATTGGCGCGCTTTGGGCGAGCCAACAAGTTGCCGGCGTATTTAAACCTGGCGATCACGGCAGTACATACAGCGGCACAGCGTTGGCAACCGCGGCGGCTCGAGCAACGATGCAATTAATGATCGACATGAACGCGCCACAAGTTGTGCAGCAAAAGGGCGCAGAACTTAGTGCCAAACTGCGAACTATTAATAGTGTCGTAGATGTGCGTGGGCGAGGGTTGTTGTTGGCAGCAGAGCTGAAGCCTGAACTGGACGCCAAAAAAATCGCATCTCAATTGCTCGAACTCGGATTAGTCGTCAACGGCGTTACAAGCCACGCGCTACGTCTGGCGCCGCCGTTCACCGTGAGCTCAGAAGAAATTGACGAAGCGATTGCGATCATGAAGACGGTGTTATGAGCGTCAGACATTTTTTAGATGTGACCGATCTTTCGGCGCGTGATTTGAACACCGTGCTGACGCTGGCCCAGGTTGATATTTCAAAACTGGGTCGACCGCTGGCCGATAAAGGCGTCGCTTTGATCTTTGAAAAGCCTTCTAATCGAACCCGACACAGCATGGAGATGGCGGTTGTACAACTGGGTGGGCACCCAATTTTTACGCGCGGCGAAGAAGTTGGTTTTGACGAGCGCGAGACAGTTGAAGATGTGACACGAATTATGGCTGGCTATCACCACGCAATCGCCGCGCGCGTGTTTGCGCATTCGGTGTTGCAACGCATGGCGCAAGTTTCGAGCGTGCCGATCATCAATATGTTGAGCGAACAGTCGCATCCGTTGCAGGCAATTGCCGATGTTTTGACCATGCGTCAAGAACTTGGCAACCTCAACAAAAAGACTGTGGCGTGGGTTGGCGACTATAACAATGTGGCGCGGTCATTGGTTGAAGCATGCGCGCTTGAAGGCATGCACATTCGTTTGGGTTGTCCGAAGGGTTATGGCGCCGAAGACAATGAGTTGAATCGAATTTCTAAGTTGGGTGCGGCGTCGGTTGAACAGCATTCGTCGGCACAGATTGCCGCCATCGGCGCACACGCCGTGCACACCGATGTTTTCGTTTCAATGGGTCAAGAAAAAGAAACGGCAAAACGAATGATCGACTTTGCTAATTTTAGAGTCGACGCCAGTGTGATGGCTGTTGCTGATCGCGCGGCGATTTTTATGCATTGTCTGCCCGCGCACCGAGAAGTCGAAGTGACTGCCGAAGTTATTGACGGTGCGCAGAGTCGAGTTGTTTCTCAAGCACATAACAGAATGCACGCCGCAAGAGGGGTGCTCGCACATCTAATGGGGGTCACAATATGAGTACAAAAGTTCAGCGTCAACAGTTGATTGCCAAAATCGTGAGTTCACAAACTGTCACGAGTCAACCAATGTTGCGCGAGTTGCTGAAAAAGAAAGGCATCAAAGCCACACAGGCAACCGTGTCGCGCGATCTCGAAGACTTGGGTGCCGTAAAAGTACGCACGGCTGCAGGCGAGACAACATATGCAATCCCCGAGTTCGAACCAGATCGACTTTCACCTCCAGATCAACTCAAAAGAGTTTTGGCCGAGTGGGTTGCTGATGTGCAATTCAATGAGCCGATCGTTGTCGTGCGCACACCGCCAGGGTGTGCACATGTTGTTGCGTCGGCTCTGGATCGTTCGAGGTTGCAAGGTCTTCTCGGCACGGTTGCCGGTGACGACACGATGATGTGTGTGGCGAACTCGAGTTATACGGCCAAGCGACTCGCCAAAGATATTAAACAACTTGCGGGGCTCGCCAATGACTGACCAACCGCTATGGCATGGACGCTTTGGTTCGAGCCCGGCCGAGGCGCTCTTGAAGTTCACTGAAAGCCTGTCATTTGACAAGCAATTGTGGCGCGATGACATTGTTGGTTCGACAGCCCATGTGCGCGGTTTAGTCAATGCCAAAATTATCTCAGTCGCCGAAGGTGAGAAGATCATCTTGGCGCTGAACACTGTGGCGACTGAGATGTCAAGCGGCAAATTTGAATTCGTTGCCAGTGATGAAGATATTCATACGGCAATTGAGCGTCGAGTAACTCAACTTGCCGGTGACACCGGTGCAAAATTGCACACCGGTCGCAGTCGCAATGATCAAGTTGCCACCGCGCTGAGATTGTGGTGCAAACGTGAACTCGCTCAAGTTGCAAAGCTGACGCTCGATTTGTGTGATGTTTTGACTACGCGAGCCAATGAAGCAGGTTGGGGAGCAGACGCTGTTTATCTGCCTGGCTACACACATCTACAAAGAGCCCAACCGGTTTTGCTCGCACACCATTTTGCAGCACATGTATGGGCGATGTTGCGCGATATTGATCGCTTGACCCAAACAATCGAGCGACTTGATGTTTCACCACTTGGCGCTGGCGCTTTGGCTGGTTCATCATTGCCGATCGATGCAGACTTTGTCGCTAGAGAACTTGGTTTTGCGCGACGTTTCAACAATTCGCTTGACGCAGTCTCAGATCGAGACTTCGTGGCCGAGGCGCTGTTTGATATTGCTTTAATTGGCGTGCATCTCTCGCGTCTCGGCGAAGAGTGGGTGCTCTGGACAACCCAAGAATTTGGTTTCGCAGTTTTAGACGACGCATATTCGACGGGCTCATCGATGTTGCCGCAGAAAAAAAATGCCGACATTGCCGAACTTGCGCGTGGTAAGTCTGGTCGATTGATTGGCAACTTGACGGGGTTGTTAGCAACCCTCAAGGCGATGCCGCTTGCTTACAATCGTGATTTACAAGAAGACAAAGAGCCGTTGTTCGACTCTGTGAATCAAGTGTCGCTCGCGTTGCAAGCACTAGCTGGCATGATCGCGACAGCGCGATTCAACAAAGAGACGATGAAATCGGCAGCCGATGTGCAAATGCTCGGCGCGACAGATCTCGCTGAGTGGCTTGTCGCCAAGGGCATGCCGTTTAGGCAGGCGCATGCACACGTTGGTGCACTTGTCAGCAAATCAATTCGCGATTCGGTGAGTCTTGCGCAACTTGTTGAAGCAGATAGCAAACTCGGCAAACAAGCGGCCGAACTTTTGCAGCCCGGCATCGGCATTTCACGACGCACAACAAAAGGTGGCAGCGGCCCTGTGCCTGGCGCAGTTCAGACCGCTGAACTCAACGCTGCGCTCACCGTTATGCACACTCAAATTGCGGCACTAACCAACTCGCGATAACGCCTATTATTGCGGATGTGGTTGCGTCGCAAGATTTTGTCAAAGAGTTTGGCGCTCGGGGTTTAATCCATGACAGCACTGACCGAGCCGCGATAACGGCTCGGGCGACTCAGTCTTCGCTGGGCGTTTACGTGGGCTTCGACCCCACGGCTGACTCATTGCATATTGGTCACTTGCTAGGACAAATAACGCTGCGAAGATTGCAACTTCTCGGTCATCGTCCGTTTACCCTCGCCGGTGGGGCGACTGGCATGGTCGGCGATCCGTCGGGGCGTAGCGAAGAGCGCAATCTGCTCGATGCTGAAACGTTGCACCACAATGTGCAGAGCATTAAACGACAACTTGAACGAATTCTTGATTTTGAAAAAGGTCCGACACAAGCGACTCTTGTCGACAACGCTGATTGGACGCGAAAGTTTTCAATGCTTGACTTCTTGCGTGATGTGGGCAAGCACATCACCGTAAATCAGATGTTGGCCAAAGATTCAGTTAAGAGTCGCATTGCCGATGCCAATGGTTTGTCATATACAGAGTTCAGTTACATGTTGCTACAGGCGAACGACTTTCGGCATTTGACAGAGCATCATGACTGCGAGATGCAGATGGGCGGGTCTGATCAGTGGGGCAATATCACTGCTGGCATTGACTTGATTCGCAAAAAACTTGGTCGCTCGGCATATGGTTTGACTTGGCCGCTTGTGACGCGAGCCGACGGCACAAAATTTGGCAAGACGGCTGATGGCGCGATTTGGCTTGATGCTCGCCGCACTTCGCCGTATCAGTTTCGGCAATATTTCGTGCAGATTGCTGACGCAGATATTGAAAAAATGTTGTTGCAGTTCTCGTTGCACCCGATCGAAGTGATCAAAGAAATCGTCGCTGAACAGCAACGCAGCCCCGAATCACGAATTGGTCAGCGAAGTTTGGCACGTGAATTAACTGCACTAGTACACGGCGAAGAAGCAGCCGAGGCTGCCGAAGAGGCGGCTGCTGTGTTGTTTGGTGCGAACCCAATGTCGGCGACGCCGGCGACATTGCACCTGATTGCCAGCGAAGTTTCGGTTACACAAATGGGGGCTGCAGCACTTGGTGACACAGTTGCAGTGCTCGTTGAGACGAAACTTGCGTCATCAAATAGCGAAGCACGACGCTTGTTGACTCAACGCAGTGTGCGCGCCAACGGCGAGCAGGTTGACGATCAAACAAATTTGTCAAAGATCGCCTTGCTGCATAATCGCTGGATGCTGCTGCGCAAAGGCAAGACGAGTTATCATCTCGTCGATATTGTTCGCTGATTTGGCTAGCTGACGGTTAGCTGACGGCTAGTTCAAACTTGCTGACGCCTCGAATAGTTAGTCGGTCACGCCATTCGGGTTCAGTTACGACATCGATGTTCTTGAATGTTTTGACAAGAGTGCCGACGGCAACTTCTGTCTCAAGTTTCGCCAGCGAAGCGCCAAGGCAATAGTGAACCCCACCACTAAATGCCAGATGTCTGTTCGAGTTGTGTCGCGAGAAGTCAAGGGCGTGCGGGTTTTCAAAAACGCTTGGGTCGTGATTGCCGGCGCCCAAACTTGCCAAGACGAGTGAGCCTTTTTTGATTTCAATATCTTCTTGGCCGACTCGATATTTGACGTCGACTAATGGCGTGCGAATCGTGTGCTGCACAGGACCATTGAAGCGCAAAAGTTCGTCGACCATGTTGGACGTGCAACCGCTCGCACGCATCGTGGCAAGTTGTTGTGGGTGAGTGAGCAAGGCATGCACCGAATTGCCGATCAAATTGACTGTTGTCTCGTGACCGGCGATGTACAACAAAATTACGAACGACATCAGTTCGTCATTATTAAGTTTCTCACCCTGTTCTTCGACGCAAATTAATGACGACAACATGTCATCGCCCAAGTTTTTGCGCCGATGGCTAATAATTTCGTCGAGATACGGACGCATTTTGCCGATTGCAATTTGTCCATTTTCGAGGTCTTCGACACCGGTCGTCGGCTCAAGAGTTGCGGTGATGATCTGCGACCACTCACGCAATTCTTCGCCGCGGTCTGTGGGCATCGCCAGCAAATCTGAGATCACCTGAAATGGCACGGGAAACGCGAGTTCTTCAACCAATTCGATTTCGCCCGTTTGCTTTGCATTCGCCAACGAATCGTCGACGAGTTGTTGAATGCGAGGTCGCAGTCTTTCGATTGCACTAGGTGTGAACGACTTTGAAACGAGACGACGCAGCCGAGTGTGATCTGGCGGGTCAAGGTTCAAGATCGATTTACTTCGCTCGTTTTCGCGTTTGAATTTTCTCGTGGGCGACTCGGGCAAATTGGCGTTGAGTTCGATATCGCGACTGAAATCGTTGCTGCGCAATGTGTTTACGACATCGTCGTAACGAGTTAAAACGACGAAACCGATCGGCGTGATGTGAACTGGTTCAGCGTGGCGTAACTTGTCGTAAAATGGATGTGGTGATTTGCGAAATTCAGGATCGAACGGATTAAACGAAACTTCTGCCACGCAAGAACCCTAGTTTTAGCGCAAACCCTTGCCAGCATTGAGGATCAAGGCGGGGCTAAATCTCAAAGCCAACACCCCAGCAAACCAGCCAGTATTTGAGCCATTTTGTTTGGTTTGTTTGGTCAGAAGGTTGATAAATCAAGGAGATGCTGGCTAGTATTGCTCCCCGCACTCTGAACAGGGTGCGCCACCAATTCGCGGTGGGGCATTATCGATGGGCTTTGGTCCGACGAGTGCCCAAAGTGAATGCTCCTTGAAAACGGAAGAGAAGATTGAACGCCAGTGCGGTCAATAGAAAACGGCCCGCCCTTAATTGGGTTGGGTCGCTATTTATTGTCCGTCAATTCCGATCAATTGTAAAGCGAGCTTGCTCGCTGAAGGTTGATCAAATAATTATTAATACCGGCAATATTTGACACGGTTTGAATATTGTCGGCAGGAAACGACGACAACAAAACAGATTTTTTTCCATCTGGTCGTCGTGGACTTTCCATGATTTACTTGAACTTCGGTTCAAGCATTTCTTGACGGAGAGTTTGATCCTGGCTCAGGACGAACGCTGGCGGCGTGCTTAACACATGCAAGTCGAACGATGAAGTGGAGCTTGCTCCACGGATTAGTGGCGAACGGGTGAGGAACACGTGAGAAACCTGCCTCGGATTTTG
>CAMBDT010000024.1 GCA_945865395.1 Acidimicrobium ferrooxidans DSM 10331
GAACTGACAATTTCACCAGTGCAACTACCCAACGATGTAAAAATCGTCGTGCAATTCGTTGCCGAACGCAAACTTGCATCCAGCAGTTACGGCGAGCGCGTCGTGCAGTGTGCTGCCGCCGAAAAAATAATCGGTCCACTACGACTCGCGAAGTTGCAATCATTAGCCAGCATCACCGACAAAACTGTGTTTCGTCGCGCGCGTCATGTCGTCAGCGAAAATCAACGCGTCCGCGACTTCGCCGCGATGTTGCACACGGGTGATCTCAAATCTGCGGGCAAGTTAATGATCGAAAGTCACAACTCGCTCGACCGCGACTTCGAAACTTCGACACCGCAGATGAATAGTGCTGTCGCTGCTGCAACTTCACAACCCGGTGTCTTCGGCGCACGCATGACCGGCGGCGGCTTCGGCGGTTGCATCGTCATCTTGGCCGACGCCACCGCAAAAGTCGACGGCTGGCAAGTTCGCGCCGTCGCCGGCGCCTCGCAGCTCGACTAAAACTCGACTCGCTACCCGAGCAGGCGGCGCTTTTGTTCGTCGAACTCTGATTGCGTAATCGACCCGCGCAACAACATCGCCTCAAGTCGCTCGAGTTGCGTCACTACTGGGCTGGCATCAGCACTCTTGCCCGTGCGCGCATGAATCGCCTCGTGAATCATGTTCTGCACTTGCTCGGGGTTGCGAATATCGCTAAACAATTGTTGCCCGTCTTCGCTCGCCGACTCGATCAGCAGATCGCCCGCACCGAGCATGCGCTCGACTATCGATTGCGCAAAATTCACATTGTTCACTCGCTCAAGGGGTATCTCAACACCGCGCCGCGCCAACACGCCTTCGCGAAAAATAACACGCTGCGATGTGACGACAAAAAATGTTCTTGACCACCGCAACGCAACCGCCACCAAATTAATCAACCCAAACAAAATCGCGACGAGCAAAACTCGACTCACACCAGTCTTCAACCAACCGTCACCAAGTTGTTGCGCCCATATCGCCACCGCGACAAACACAATCACAATCGACCCAGGCTTGACGAACACGACCCAATGCGGGCGCAGATCAAGATTTATATGCTCACCGCGATTCAATAATTTTTGCGGATAAGCCATCCCCCAAACTTAGTTTCTCGCAGCCACACCCACCGCCTAGCGTTATGGCGTGGACGCCGACCAACTACTTCATGGCATGGATGCCGACCAGCGCGTCGCAGTGACCTGCCCCGAAACTGCAACCGTGTTGCACGCCGGTGCCGGCTCTGGCAAAACTCGCGTGCTCACACATCGCATCGCCTATCGCATCGCCAAAGGCACAGCAGACCCGCAACGTGTGCTGGCAATCACATTCACGCGCGAAGCAGCGAGCGAAATGCGTCGCCGACTAAAAACTCTCGGCGTTTCACGCGACTCACAATCAGTAACTGTCGGCACATTTCACGCTGTCGCACTCGCCCTGTTGCGTCAGCGCCTCGCCGACACGCACAAACAAATGCCGTCGATCATTCACAATCGCCAACAACTGATCGCCATCGCGGCACGCGACCACCCAATGTCATCGCGCGCCCGCGAACTTCTAATCGAAGTCGACTGGGCACACGCTCGTTTGATTTCGCCAGCCAACTATGCCCAAACCGCAAAGCGACTTGGTCGCTATACGGCAGCACCGCACAACGAGATCGCGACGATTTACAAAGAATACGAGCAACTTAAAATTCAACGCAACACTCTCGACCTCGACGATCTCATCGCCCGCGTCGTCGAAGCAATGCGTCTTGACAATGCATATGCCCAAGCGGTGCGCTGGCGATACCGACATATTTTCGTCGATGAAGCCCAAGACATGAACCCACTGCAATACGAACTCTTCGAAGCAATTCGTGGGCAACGAGCCGATGTGTTCATCGTCGGCGACCCGATGCAAGCAATTTACGGATGGAACGGCTCAGACAAACGGCTCTTCGACGAACTCCCCGACAAAATTCGCGGCACAACGGTTTTGCGACTGCCAAACAATTATCGGTGCACGCCCGAAATTCTGAACGCAGCGACGACCGTGGCAAAACTTGTCGATCCACAAATTGATGTGCGTGCGATCAAACCAAGTGCCGAGCCGGTAATTCTGCGCGGCTACGCCGACGCCGAAGCAGAAGCCCAAGGCGTCGTAAATTGCTTATGGCAATTTGCAAACACAGGCGGTGAAAACCCGTGGCAATCGGCCGCCGTGCTCGTGCGCACGAATATTCAAGTCGAGTTAATTGTCGACGCACTCGTCAAAAACAACATTCCCGTTCGCACGACACGACCATCAAAAGAGCTGAACTCGGCAATCGCTGATGCTGCGCAAAGCACTAACCGCAACGAACTCGCAACTTGGGCAACCGACATGAAGACCGAATCAGGGTCAGAAATTCAGCGCTGGGTCGCCGAACAAGTGCAATTGTTTCTCAAACTCGACCACCCTGGCAATGTAGATGGCCGAACTTTCACCTCATGGATGCGCGCGACTTCGGCAGACCACCGCAGCACCGAAGGCGTCGAAGTTCTAACTTTTCACTCGGCCAAAGGTCGCGAATGGCAGTGCGTCGTCGTTGCAGGCGCCGAAGTTGGCCTAATGCCTCACGGTTCGGCAATCACCCAAGACCAACAAGACGAAGAGGTCCGCCTCGCCTATGTCGCTCTCACCCGCGCCTCGCAACAATTGTTCGTGACATGGTGTGAAACTCGCAAAGGTCGCGCGGCTGGTCAAAGCAATTTGCTCGCCAACATCGTCAGCGAGACAAATCTAAGACCAGCGACAAGTTTCGTCGCCAAAACTAAACCTAAAAAAGTCACTGTTAAGACCCTTGAAGACGAACTGCGCACCTGGCGCAGCAATCGTGCCAATGTCATCAGACAACCAGTCACATCAGTTATTTACGACGAAGATCTCCGTGAAATCGCCAAACAATTGCCGCAAACCACAGCGCAACTCGCCGAAATCGTCGGCACGATTACGGCCGAAAAAATCGGGCCAGATATTTTGTCAATCGTTGCTCAAGCCGAATCACGACTCGCAACACAAAATCTCAAATAGTTTTAGCTCTGTTGCGCTTGGCGAATTTCGAGCAATCGCTGAAAAACTTCGGGCCGCATCGACACGAACAGACCTTTGGCTTCAGCGCACAATGTTTCACCGTGGTGCAGAGTGCCTATCACGCTGATTTTGCGACCATCTACCGACGCCACCCAACCTCGAAACACAACCGGTTTCATCAGCGGCGTCGGCGAGCGATAGTCAACCGTCAAATTCACCGTCATGCCCGGGTTACCACTGAGTGATTGCGCCATGCCCAACACCTCGTCGAAATATGCCGCGATAAAACCCCCATGCACACATCCAGGCGGGCCCTCGTATGCCGATGTGAAAGTCGCATGACCCACGACTATCGAATCTGAAGAGCCATCACCATCGATACTCATCTGCATCGGCACACTCAGCGGATTAATCGAGCCAATGATCGGACTGCGATCGAGAAAACTATTCATCGGCGCCAGTGAACCCTCGGCCGGCCCAGCATATTCATGCGAGTGAGGTCGCGACTGCAATCGCGTCACTGCTTGATTAATCATCTTGCGCGTCTCTTCTAACTCTTCAAGAGACGCCGAAGTTGCCAGCAATTCATCTATCGCCACGCGCAACTCTTGGGCGATTTCTACGCGCTTCGCATCTGTCGGCGAATGCTGCTGGGTGCGAATATGAAACCCTTTGAAAGCGCTCTCGTATTGCGGCACTGATTTATCGCCTCGCTCAGTTTCAGACATCGTGCTACTTTTTTGATTTCGTCAAAGCATTTTTCAAAGTAATAGTCACCGGCACATGGTCGCTCGGCTTCTCACCTTTGCGCGCATTGCGATCAATACTCGATGCTTCGATCTCGCTCATCAACGACTTCGTGGCCAGCAAAAAGTCGATCCGCATTCCTTCGCCTTTGTGAAAACTGCCGTTGCGATAGTCCCACCACGAAAAAACTTTTGGCTCAGGGTGCAACGCACGAAACGCATCGGTCAAGCCCCACGCACATAAATCGGCGAAAACTTCGCGCTCGGGCACACTTACATGGGTCGCACCTTCAAACTTGGTCACATCCCAAACGTCGTCGTCGGTTGGCGCGATGTTGAAATCTCCGCCAATCACGAGCCGCTCTCCCGGTTTGGCGATCGCGTCAGCGTGCTTTTTTAATTTTTTCATCCACTCAAGTTTGTATTTGTAGTGATCATCTTCAAGCGACCGCCCATTTGGCACGTAGACGCTCACAACTTTGACCCCACCACATGTAGCCGAAATTATTCGTGCCTCGTGGTCGGGTTCAATCGGCTTGGCAAAGTTCGTGACAACATCTGTCAAGCCAACTTTCGAAATTATCGCCACACCATTCCATTGACCTTGGCCGAAATGTGCAGACTCGTAACCCATTTCGGCAAAAGTCAGCGCCGGAAAGACTTCGTCTTTCATCTTCGTTTCTTGCATACACAACACATCTGGTTGATTCTCATTCACCCACTGCGTGACGCGTTCAAGTCGGGCCTTGAGCGAGTTGACGTTCCATGTCGCGATTAGCACGCCATCACCGTACTCAAAAAGCGTTTAACGCTTCTTATTCGGCAGACTTTTCTTAGCAACCGGCTTCGGGTGCTGTGCTCGGCGCTTGGCTTTTTTGCTGTGCGCCGCACGCGTCGACGCAGGTTTTGATCCACGCGCGTGCGCAGATTTTGCGACCGATTTTTGGGCCAAAGTCTCCATCCCAGAAACTGCCAACTCAACACTTCGTCTTGATGGTGTATAACCGACAACTACCAAATTCAAAGCCGCGCCAAGTTTCACGTGCTCGCGCGCACTTCGCGGAATCGGATTCGCCATCAACCGCATCGGCAGATACCCCGAAACTTCGCCGATTTTTACGTATACGCCGTGCGATGCATAACTATCCACAGCGCCTTTAACTTTGGTTCCAACCGAATTCTTTTCGACGAAGTTTAAAAACGTCGTGAGGTCATTGAGTTTCGGTGTTGGCGCAGATTTCGCCGTCGCACCAGCTTTGGCACTCGTTGCCTGAGTCTTGACCGCAGTCGCCGCAACGCGTGAACTTGGCGGTGGCGACTTTGGCACTGGCATCGGACGCGATGGCGCGCGAGTCGATTTTGCTCGACGCAAAGTTGCCGCCGACTCTCGACCAGCTTGCTTGCGTACCGGCAATCGCTGAATAAAAACCCACCCGACATTCGGCACTGGCTTGCCACCGATCAATCGACCTTCGTCGAACAGCCATTTATATTGGTCATGAAATTCTTGATAACTATCATTCGATAAGACGCTCGCCTTAACTTTGTCGGCAATCGTCAAAACAAAACCGTCGCCGCGACCCACGGCACCCGCCGGCGGAGCAACAAGTTCGTTGTTGTTGATTGCTTCGTCGAACTCGGCTCGCTCGCGTCGATCAACGCGATGACCAAATGTCGCATCGACTACGACCGTGACTTTCGTACCCGGAAACTCTTTCATGAACGCCAACACGGCTTCGTTTAATTGCTTGAGACTCGGTTCGGTTCGACCTTCGGTCGCAAGATTTGAGCCGTCAACAACGACATGCGAGAAGGGTTTAATCATCCTCTCATTCAACCACCGCTAACTAGTTACCAGTTAGCGAATGTTTGCGCCATTAAGTCATCTAGTTCTTGATCGTGAATTGTCTTCGATCCGGTTGCCGGGCTTCCCGACTCGACTCGAGCCACATGACGCAATGTGTAGCCATCTTGCTTCAGCGACCAGATGCGGTCGTCAACAAAATATCTTGGCCCCATGTTCTCTGGTTCTTCTTGCAACCAAACAAGTTCTTTGGCGTTCTTATATTTAGCCAAAATCTGCTTGATCCGCTCAATCGGAAACGGATAAAGCTGTTCGAGCCGAACGATCGCAAATTTTGCGCCACGCTTTTCGCGCTCTGCGAATGCATCCCATGCAACTTTGCCGCTACAAAAAATAATTCGCGAAACTTCATTCGCATTTGCAATCGTCGAGTCGTCAAGCACTTCTTCAAAACTTCCAGTCGTAAATTCATCTATTCGTGAGCGGCTTTGTTTCATTCGCAGAGGTTGCTTCGGCGAAAAGATCACCAAAGGCTTGATGTGACTTTGCTTCACTTGACGACGCAACAAGTGAAAGTACTGCGCACCAGTCGTCGGGTTACAAACCTGAATATTGTCTTCAGCACACAATTGTAAGAAGCGCTCGATTCGCGCCGACGAATGCTCAGGGCCCTGGCCTTCGTAACCGTGTGGCAACAACAACACCAACCCGTTGCGCTGTTGCCACTTGTCTTCGGCTGCAACCAAATATTGGTCGATGATTATCTGCGCTCCGTTGACGAAGTCTCCGAACTGCGCTTCCCACATCACGAGCGCCTCTTGGTTGGCGTGCGCGTATCCATATTCGAAACCGAGCGCCGCATATTCGCTCAACAACGAGTCATATACCCAGAAGCGTCCGGTCGCCCCAGGTATTTGCGCCAACGGCACGAAGCGACTCTCGTTTAGATAGTCGATCAAAGTCGAGTGACGATGACTGAAAGTTCCGCGACGCGAATCTTGCCCTGCAAGTCGCACCGAAGTGCCCTCGAGCACCAAACTTCCGATCGCCAGTGCTTCGGCGGTCGCCCAGTCAACTTCGCCCTCGTTGGCGACCATCGCATCGCGTGCTTCAAACTGGCGAATGAGTTTCGGGTGCACCATGAAGTCGCTCGGATAATTGCGCAGTTGCGTCAGCACTGCATCTAAATTCTGGCGCGACGCACCCGTTTGAAAATGCGGAATCACGCCAATCGGCACAGGTGGCTTGGCGGCAATCACTTTTTCGGTCGTCTTGGCCCGCGTCACCTCGAGCGCACCTTGCAGTTTGCCTTGATAATCAGTCAACGACTTTTCGGCTTGCTCAACGGTTATGTCGCCGCGCCGAACCAGAGTTTCGACATAAAGTTTGCGCACACTGCGACGCTCAGCGATCGCCTTATACATCAACGGTTGGGTGTAACTCGGGTCGTCACCTTCGTTGTGTCCGTATCGGCGATAACAAATCATGTCAATTACGACATCTTTATGAAAGGTCTGTCGATATTCAAAGGCCAGTTGCGCAACTCGTACGCACGCTTCTGGGTCGTCACCGTTGACGTGAAAAATTGGCGCTTGCACAGTCTTGGCGACATCACTGCAATATTGCGACGAGCGCGCATATTCTGGCGAAGTCGTGAAACCAATTTGGTTATCGATAATCAAATGAATCGTTCCGCCGACGCGATAACCAGATGTATCACTCATCGCCAAACACTCGGCAACCACACCTTGACCGGCAAATGCTGCGTCACCATGAATCGCCAATGGCAACACGCTGTATGCAAGAGGTGGCTCAATTTGATCTTGCATTGCGCGCACCGTGCCGAGCACAACGGGATTGACAGTTTCTAAATGACTCGGGTTCGACACCAACTCGACATGCATCTTCGCGCCGCTCTCGGCGACGAACTCGCCAATTGCGCCGAGATGATACTTGACATCGCCCGAGCCTTGAACCGACGACGGATCAACATAACCTTCGAATTCTTGAAAAATCTGGTCGTATTCTTTGCCCACGACATTGGCCAACACGTTTAACCGACCACGGTGAGCCATGCCGATTATGGTGCCCTGCATTTTTGCATCAGTCGCAAGATTCAAAATCTTGTCAAGAATCGGTATCGCTGATTCTGCACCTTCAAGACCAAACCGTTTCGTTCCGACATATTTAGTAGACAAAAATCGCTCGAACGCCTCGGCAGCATTCAGTCGTTCAAGCACGCGAATCTTGTCGACCGCAAAGTCATTGCGCTTGACACCTTCAAAATGTTCTTGAATCCACCGCTGCTCGTCGGTGTTCTGAATATGCATATATTCGACGCCGATCGTGCGGCAATATGCGTCACGCAAAACACCTAACAATTCACCCAAAGTCGCGCGATTGACACCGCCAACACCACCAGTCAAAAATTCGCGATCTAAATCCCAAACTGTCAGACCGTATGTCGCAGGGTCGAGTTCGCGCGGCATTCGCGGCGCACGCCAATGCAGTGGGTCAAGGTCGGCTATTAAATGACCACGCACGCGATGCACGCGAATCAGAGTCGCAATCTGCATTTGTTTTTCGAGCAACGCATCTTCGCTATCCAGCGAATTTGAGTCGTCGCGCCACTTCACCGATTCATATGGCACGCCCAGGCTGCTAAACACATCGGCATAAAAATTGTGCTCGCCCGTCAGCAACTCGTGCACATACTTCAAGAACATTCCGCTTTCGGCGCCCTGAATGATGCGGTGGTCGTAAGTGCTCGTGACTGTCACGACTTTCGAAACACCAAGTCGACCAAGCGCGCGCTCATCGCTGCCTTGAAACTCGGCCGGATAATCAATCGTGCCGACGCCAACAATTAAACCTTGTCCGGCCATCAACCGTGGCACCGACATCTGCGTGCCAATCGTGCCAGGGTTGGTCAAACTGACATTTGCCCCCTGAAAATCTTCGAGCGTCAACTTGTTGGCTCGAACTTTGCGGATGATGTCTTCGTAGGTCAGCAAGAAACCCGCAAAATCTAGGGTGTCGGCGTTGCGCAAAACTGGCACCACCAAACTGCGTTGGCCTTTACCTTTGTCGACATCCACTGCCAAGCCCATATTCACCCGATTGAACTTTTTAATTTGAGGCTTGCCTTGATCATCGACCGAATAAACGTGTTTCATGTTTGGCACCGCGTCGGCGATCGCACGCACGATCGCGTAACCAATTAGATGTGTGAAACTGATTTTGCTCTCACCACTTCGCTCGCGATAGCCGTTAATTACTTTGCGATTAACTTCCAAAAGTTTTGCCGGCACTTGACGCACGCTCGTCGCCGTCGGCACCGCAAGACTTGCCTCCATATTCGTGGCGATCACTGCCGACACGCCACGCAACGGCTCAGGCTCGACAACCTCTAACGGCGTTTGCTCAACTGATGCAATCGCAACAGCCGGCCGCGGGGCACGCGGCGGAGCCTCAGGTGAAATCGATGCTCTTACCGCCGACGGTGCGACAGTTTTTACATCAGGCTCAGGCAACGCGTCGAAACTCGGTCTGATCAATTCGCCCGTCGGGTCGGTCTTCGGTGAACCCACCGGTTTGTAGTCACTAAAGAATTCGCGCCACGCCACTGACAAAGTTTCAGGTTCGTCGCGATAGCGCTCGTACATCTCCTCGACTAGCCAGGAGTTCGCACCAAAATCCTCAGTATTCGACTGATCAACCATCAGTTACATCGTAACGATGGCTATTTAAGAAGCACCTCTGAAGCAATCCACAGAATGAGCCACAAGACACCGCCCGTTATCATCGCGTTCTTGTGTGATTCATATGGCCACAACAGTTTGTTTGTTGCTGCAGTGCCACCCAGAAGTCCGAGAGCATTGATTTGCAAAATTGCGATCAACACCAAAGCGATAATCAACAGTGTCATTGCGTTGCTTGAAGTCGCATCTGGAAACGCCGCTGGGTAAAAGTGAGCAGGCCCAACCATGAACCAAAGCATCGAGAATGAAAAAATGAAGTTTTGTCGAGATGCGAGCAACGCTTTTCGACCTGCGCCAGCCGCCGCCGGGTCAGCAGCAGCGCCACCGATCACATTTACAGCATTGGCTAAAACAACTTTTTGATTTTTCCAGATGATCATCCAAACGTTGGCAGCCATCAAAGTTCCGAGTGTCATGCCAATCGAGATCGTGTATTTATGGGCATCGCCACTGCGCGACCAATAATTTTCGATTATGCCCGTGATCAATAAACCCGTGCCGAGTGTTGCAATTGCGGCCCAGCGAAACCACCACAACGCACGACGTGCAATTTTGTCGAGAGTGATCATTCGGGCTTTGCCTTCGTCGCCGTACGCGGCAAGACCTGGCACCTGCACGAGATTGAAGTAATACAGTAAACCGATCCATGTGACACCTACGAGAACGTGCACGTAACGAAGCAAGAAATCTCCGAGATAAGCCTGATCGAACAATTGCATATTGACCTCTTTCAGTGTTGTTTTTAACTTTTGTACCTGAGTCACTGCTAATTTAGCACGACCTCATCGACAAAAGGGTTTAACTCAATTGCAACTAGATTAGACGGCTAATGGCCGCCGAATTTATCTACACCTGCTACAAACTCGCCCGTTTCTATCCACCAGATCGAACGGTGCTTGAGAACATTTCACTTTCTTTTTACCCTGGCGCCAAGATCGGCGTGCTTGGTTCGAACGGCAGCGGCAAGTCAAGTTTGCTCAAGATCATGGCTGGTCTCGACGACGGTTTCACGGGCGAGGCAAGGCTCACACCTAGTTTCTCTGTCGGCTTGCTCGAACAAGAACCCAAACTTGATGCTGCAAAAAATGTTTTAGAAAATGTCATGGAGGGTGTTGCACCGATTCGTGATCTTCTCGCCGAATACGAAAAAGTCACCGCGATGTGGGGCGAACCCGATGCCGACTTCGACAAAGTTGGTGCACTGCAGGCGCAACTCGAGTCGAAAATAAATGCCGTTGATGCATGGAGCCTTGAGCGCAATGTCGAAATCGCAATGGATGCACTTCGATGCCCCCCAAACGAAAGCGATGTCACAAAACTTTCAGGCGGTGAACGCCGACGAGTCGCATTGTGCCGGTTATTGCTCAGCAGACCCGATTTGTTGCTGCTCGACGAACCAACCAACCACCTTGACGCCGAAAGCGTCGACTGGCTCGAAAGATTCTTGCAAGACTATTCGGGCACCGTCGTGGCGATCACTCACGACAGATATTTCTTAGACAATGTCGCCAAGTGGATTCTCGAACTTGATCGAGGCAAGGGCATTCCGTTTGAAGGCAACTATTCAAGTTGGCTCGAACAAAAACAAGAGCGTCTCGGTCGCGAAGAAAAAGCCAACGAGTCACGCAAGCGAACTTTGCAACGCGAACTCGAGTGGGTTCGCATGGCACCCAAAGCCAGACAATCAAAAGGCAAGGCTCGACTCGCTGCATACGACAAGTTGCACGCCGAAGCCCAGGCGGCCGAACGCGGCGACAACAAACTCGAGATTGCAATTCCGCCAGGTCCACGACTTGGCGATGTCGTAATTGAAGTTAAAAATCTTTCAAAGGGTTACGGCGATCGCCTGCTGATCGAAGACCTAACTTTCAACTTGCCGCCCGCGGGCATCGTCGGCATCATCGGCGCCAACGGCGCCGGCAAAACAACTTTGTTCAGAATGATCACCGGTCAAGAGAAGCCCGATTCTGGTTCGATCACTGTCGGCGACACAGTTGCGCTGAGTTATGTCGACCAAAGTCGCGACACGCTGAACGCCGATAACTCGGTTTACCAAGAAATAACCGACGGCATCGAAATCATGAAGGTTGGCAATCGCGAAATCAACGGTCGTGCGTATGTCGCGAGTTTCAACTTCAAAGGCAGCGACCAACAAAAACGCGTCGGCGATCTTTCGGGCGGCGAGCGAAACCGCGTGCACCTGGCCAAGTTGCTCAAAAATGCCGGCAATGTTTTGTTGCTCGACGAGCCGACAAACGACCTCGACATCGACACGCTGCGCTCTCTCGAAACTTCGCTTGAAAGCTTTCCCGGATGTGTCGTCGTCATCAGCCACGACCGCTGGTTCTTAGACAGAATCGCGACCCATGTTTTGGCTTTCGAGGGCGACAGCCAAGTGCGTTGGTTTGAAGGCAACTTCACCGACTACGAGGCATGGCGCAAAAAAGAACTCGGCATCTCTGCCGATCAGCCAAAACGCATCAAATACAAACCACTGACGCGCAAGTAGCAATGTGAAAAAGTCGTCGCACAATTCGTCGCCCGCATTGCGCAATATTCGCATCATCTGTTCGGTTGTTTTCGTTGCCGGCATCGCCGGCATGATCATCACTTCGATTGCCGGCAACAATGTCGGTCTAGTCAACACGATCGGCGGCACAACCGCGATTTCGGCACTCGTATTATTGGTCGCCACAATCAGTTCGAACACGGTTCGCCCTGAAGTTTTCGACGAAGCCGCCGCCGAGCGCCTCGAACTCAAGATCGCAATGCTCTCAAAGTCTGGTGCAGACGAAAACGAACTTCGCGAACTTGTCCGTCTTGCAACGCAACTAGCCGAAACAACTAGGCGAAAATCTTGAACAATCTCGATGACCACGACTTCGCTTCATACTTAGCAACAGAGACCGGCAAACGACTCGTCGAGTTGCGCAATTCGCTTGTCGAGCGAGGCGTGTACGGCTGGGATCTAAAAGACGCGGGCGATGCAATGGCCCAAGAATTCTTGATGTCACAGTTGCGTGAGTTTCGACCCGATGACGCGGTGCTCAGCGAAGAAGCTCTTGACAACTCAAAAAGACTTTCTGCAAATCGAGTTTGGATAATCGATCCACTCGACGGCACGCAAGAGTTCAGCGAACCAGACCGCAACGACTGGGCAGTACACATCGCATTATGGCAACGCCACGTAAGCGACGGCGCACACAAAACTTCAAACAAGTTTACCGATGCCGGCGAGCTTGTTGCCGCGGCGGTGAGTTTGCCCGCAATCGAAATGACCTTGAGCACCAACCCACCTCCCACGCCACCAAAAAAACACGATGGTCCACCACGACTAGTTGTTTCGCGCACTCGCACACCGCGCGAGGCGGTAATCGTCGCCGAAGCACTCGGTTGTGACGCCATGCGACTCGGCTCTGCAGGCGCCAAAGCAATGTCGGTCGTGCTCGGCGAGTGCGATATTTATCTGCACACGGGCGGCCAACATCAGTGGGACTCCGCCGCACCAGTCGCCGTCGCTCGTGCCGCCGGCTTGCACACGAGTCGAGTCGACGGTTCACCCCTTATATATAACGAGCAAGACACTTGGCTTCCCGACTTGATCGTCTGTCGACCCGAACTCGCCGAGCCAGTTCTCGCCGCGCTCGGTCACAAAAAATAAATATTCGCCGTGCGTGTTGTCATCGCATCTTGCAGCGTCACTTACGAAGGTCGTCTCGCAGCATCGTTACCAGAAGCAACACGCTTGATCATGATTAAAGCCGACGGTTGCGTGGCAATTCACGCTGACGGTGGCGCCTACAAACCACTTAATTGGATGAACGCGCCAAACACATTCGAAGAACTCGCAGATCGCTTGATTGTTCGCAACCCGAAAGGTGAAACGCTGACGATTCAACTGCATCAAGTTTTTTCTGATGTCTCGCACGAACTTGGTGAAGACCCTGGTCTGACCAAAGATGGTGTTGAAGCCGACTTACAAGTTCTGCTCGCCGCGATGCCCGAAACAATCGAACCTGGTTTGACATTGATTCGTCGCGAATACCCGACCGCGGTTGGCCCGGTTGATTTGCTATGTCGTGATGCCGCTGGTCAAACCGTGGCGATTGAGATTAAGCGTCGTGGCGAAATTGATGGCGTTGAACAACTCACGCGCTACATCGAGTGCCTGCATGCCGACTCGACGCTCGGCAAAATTCGTGGCATCTTCGTCGCGCAATCAATCAAGCCGCAAGCCCGCGTGCTCGCCGAAAGCCGCAACATCGGTTGGTGCGAAGTTGACTACGACGAACTGCGTGGCAAAAAAGCCGACGAGTTAAAACTCTTTTAAGTTATTTCTTTTGCGGCTGGGGCCAAGTGCCGTCGCGGCCGTCCATGCCGGCATTCAAGCGAGCCTTAGCCATCATCTCTTCTACAATCGGCCCAAGTTTCGTCGGGTCATCAACTGGTTTGTGCGTTGGTCCACGGTGCCAGCCCTCGGCGATCGCCAACACATCACCGCTTGCTTCAAACACTCGCCCAGTTATGCCAGCCGATTCGGCGGAAGCCAACCACGTAACAATCGGCGCAATCCACTTGGGCGAGCGTTGTTCACGCTCAGCCTCAGTCTCTGGTGCTGGTCCGAGATTTTCTGTCATTCGTGTCAACGCAACTGGCGCTACAGCGTTTACTGTTACGCCGTACCGCCCGAGTTCAAGTGACGCAATTGTCGTGAACGCAGCAATACCAGCTTTTGCCGCGCCATAATTTGTTTGACCGACGTTGCCGTAAATGCCTGAGACAGATGAAGTGTTGATGATGCGACCATCAACTGGTTTGCCTGCTTTGCTTTGATCGCGCCAATAAGCAGCCGCATGACGCGACGGCGCGAAAGTGCCCTTGAGATGCACCTTAATAACGGCATCCCATTCTTCTTCACTCATGTTGGCCAACATTCGGTCGCGCAAGATGCCCGCGTTGTTGACCACAGCATGCAAATCACCAAAAGTTTCTACGGCCGTTTTGATCAAACGCTCAGCACCATCCCATGAAGAAATGTCGTCACCGTTGGCAATCGCTTTGCCACCCATCGCTTCAATTTCGTTGACAACTTGTTGCGCGGGCGACGCGTCGCCACCTTTGCCGTCGACGCCGGCACCGAGATCGTTGACGACAACAAAAGCACCGTGCTTGGCGAGGCTAAGTGCGTGTTCGCGACCAATTCCGCGACCTGAACCAGTGACAATTACTACTCGACCTTCACATAAGCGACTCATCGCCGAGAACTCTAGCCTGAGGCTCGTGGTCAATGCTATTTCGCGACAAAAAGCGCAAAGCCATTGTGATGTATTAATAGTTGGCGCTGGCCCGGCTGGCGTCGCGGCGGCGCTCACCCTTGTCGCGAGTGGCAAAGATGTGTTGATCATCGACAAAGCAATGTTTCCGCGCGACAAATGTTGCGGTGACGGGCTGACAACTGGCGCACTACGAATTCTTGAGATGCTCGGTTTTGACCCGAGTACCGTGCCGAATTATCAAATCTGCGACGAAATCTCACTTCGCTCGCCATCGGGTCGCGAAATTCAACTTGATCTTCCAAACAATCGCGACAGCCGAGCGGGTCAATTCGCTGCAATCGCACCGCGAATAGAACTTGATAATGCGCTCGTGCAACACGCGCGTGCGAGTGGCGTGCGCATCGTCGAAAACTGTGCGTTCGTCTCGGTCGCTCGACAAAACTCGCAAGAAATTGTGGTCAACACCGATTCGCCGAGCGACTTCAAAGAGATAACTGCAAGATTCTTGATCGCTGCCGACGGAATGTGGTCGCCAGTTCGCAAATCTCTCGGCGCCGCGCAAAATAGTTACCTCGGCGAGTGGCACGCGTTTCGTCAATATGTCAGCAATGTCACCGGCCCCGCGAGCAAGCGGCTTTTTGTTTGGTTCGAAAAAGATTTGTTGCCAGGTTACGCCTGGTCGTTTCCGTTGCCCAACGGTCGTGCCAACATCGGCTTTGGTATCTTGCGCGGATCAAATTACACGGTGCAACAAATGAAAGCGCTATGGGTAGAACTTCTCACTCGACCGCACATTGCATCGGCACTCGGCAAAGATGCGACGCTCGAAGGTCGACATACTGCATGGCCGATTCCGGCGCGCATTACATCGGCAAAACTTTTCTCGGGTCGCACGCTTTTTACTGGCGACGCCGTGTGCGCTGCCGACACGATGACAGGCGAAGGCATCGGCCAGGCGCTGTTGACCGGTGTGCTCGCGGGCGAAGCAATTACAAGTTCGTCACAATATGAGCAACATGCAATCTGCAACTTATATTCGCGAAAAATCAAACGTGAATTTTTTGCCGATCACCGCATGAGTTTCGCACTCGGCAAGATCTTGCAAAACGCAGTGCTGACACGCGGAGTCTTGCGTCTTGCTGGCGCCTCAGACTGGACTCGTCGCAATTTCGTACGGTGGATGTTTGAAGACGAACCCCGTGCCGCCGTGCTCACCCCATCGCGCTGGCACCGCAAATTTCTTAAGCGCGACGGCGCATTCAAATGAGGCCAAACACCCCAAACGAAGTAAGTTAGTAAGCCGTGCGCACTCGTATCACCGATTTGTTCGACATTGAGCATCCCGTGATGTTGGCTGGCATGGGTGGTGTTTCATATCACGAACTCGTCGCCGCGGTTAGTGAGGCTGGCGGCATTGGCACTTTTGGCGCATCTACGATGCGCGATGGCGAACTCGCCAACGAAATCAGCGCGCTCAAAAAACTCACAGACAAACCGTTTGGTGTTGATCTCTTAACTGCGTTACCGCAACACTTTGAGCAAGGCATTCGGGACGTCATCGACGGTGGCGCACGAATTTTTGTTGCGGGTCTCGGCGTACCGCGCGACGCGATCGACCTGTTGCACAGTCACAATATTTTGGTTGGCTCAATGTGCGGAAAAGTTCGTCACGCAGTTGCTGCAGTTGCCAGCGGTTGCGA
>CAMBDT010000025.1 GCA_945865395.1 Acidimicrobium ferrooxidans DSM 10331
TTTTCGATTGCGACGCCAAACAAAGAATTGCGACAGGCCGCGATTGATGCCGTTTTTCGCTGGCTCGATGATGAGCACCCGCACGAAAAGCGAACGAATACAACACCGGTCAATATCCGCTACAGCGCCAACGACCCAATTTTTAGAGTTGATGTTCTCGAACAAGACCCGCGACAAGCGGCGGCGCGTGGCACGACTGCGACACTAATTGTCTCAAAAAATGAACTCTATTTTGATTTGCGTAGAACATTGCGACCCACCAAGGCTGCATTATTGCCACGCCGAACGATTGACCGCCCCGAGCTTCGCCTAACTCAACTGGTTATTGAAATCGTCGAATTGTTTAAGACTCGCGACGCAGGTCAAATGATCAGCCCGAAGATCACTATCGCCAACGATCAGGTGTCCGGTCAATCACTGGCCGCTTTCGCCGAAGCACCAGGTCGACGATTGCCAATTGTCATCGAGACGATCGTTGGCAAACCTGCGCCCGTAACCGATGCCAAAACGGCAATGCAACTCGCCGGAATTGCCCATCTTGCTCACATCGCTTCACACACGGCAGAAGAAGCATTCAACAACCTGCATGGTGCGCGAATAATCTCGTCTAGTTGGATCACAGTTGTTTGGCCACGCGGCGCCGAAACCGAAAACTTTCATCAACAAGATGATGACGAACTCGTCAAACAACTGATCGCTGCATCAATCGGCTCGCTTGCCACGCTCGTGTTGGCGCCACCAAAAAAACGCTCGCTCGACCCAGCGCAAAAGCCTGTGTCGACAAAACAAACTGCGACGACACAAAGCATTTCAGCCACAGAATTTGACGAGTTGCGCAGGGTCAATCGCGAATTGTTGGAAGAAAACGCCGGGCTGCTCGAAAACGCGACACTCACCGACATGCTCAGCGCACAAAAGACCGAAGAACGCGACCGAGCCTACGATCAACTCGCAACTTTTCTGTTGATGGATGAAGACAAGAGTTACCTCGACAAAATCGCAGATGCTGTCGCCTACGCCCGAAAAAATCTTGCGAATCTCGTGTTTCATGATCGAGCAATCGAATCGGCAAATAACTCGCACCTGATGAATGGGCGACGCGTTTATTCAAACTTGGTCGAACTCAACAACTTGGCCGCGCGCTTGCAGCGTGGCGACTTTGCGCCGAATGTTTTTAACATCTATTGCAATCAACAACTCAGCAACTTTGCTGCGTCAATTAGCGACGAAGCCGAAAACCGTTACGCGCAAGATTATGCAATTGAGTGGAAGGGCGTAAATGTGCTGGCAAAGCCCCATATTCGCTGTGGTGATGCGCGAATTCACTTTTATCACGACACGAGCACAAATGAGATCGTCATCGCCCATGTCGGTCGACATCTGCGCGACAAGTCAACTAACTAGTTGAAGTTTATTTTCGGCTAGTCGTGCGTCGCCAAATCGTTTGCGCCACCCAAGAGCCAAGAAACGGTCTAGCCAAGCGATAAATCGCACCAGGCACGACGACACTTTTGTTGCTGCCCAAACCTTTTAGTGCAGCATGCACGACATCGTCTGAGTTGATCCACAACCATTTCGGCACTCGCGCACGCAAATGTGTGAGCCCTGCCTGCTGATGCAAATCGGTGCGCACATACCCCGGGCAAACAACACAAACGCGCACACCTGAACCACGAACTTCTAGATTTAAACTTCGACCGTAAGACATAACATAAGTTTTGGCTGCGGCGTAAAGCGCCGACTTGGGCATCGGAGTAAATGCAGCGATGCTCGAGACGATAACTACATCACCGGTCTTGCGTTGCATCATCTGCGGCACGATCACTTCGCATATCTCGACGACGCCGGTTGCCAGCAGTGTATTTAGTTTTAAAATCTCATCGCCTGAGGTTGTGCCGACTCGTGCCGCACGAGTGATGCCCGCATTCAACACCAAAAAATCTGCGTCACTCGCGACAGCAATAACACTTTGCACACCAACAGTTGTGCTTAGATCAGCTACTACAACTTGCGTCTGTGCGCCAAAAACTTGAAGTTCGACGGCTAGAGACTCAAGTAGTTCACGGCGACGCGCAATTGCGACGATGTCGTATCCATTTTTTGCCAGAACTATCGCAAACTCTCGACCGATGCCTGAAGAAGCACCAGTAATTAAGGCAAGTTTCCGATTCAACACACTTTGAGCATTACATGAAAACTGCCTAGGGTAAAGCCATGACTAAACCGCAATCGAACGAACAACTATCGCCCGTCTACCAACTTTCAGACCAATACATTGAACAGCTCGCCGCAACCGACCCCGGTCTCGCCACTGCACTCGGTATCGCTGGTCATGATCACGAGATGACCGACTTCAGCCCCAAGGGTCACGAACAACGACACGAAATCACTCGTGCGACGCTAGGCGAACTCAACACACTCGACACGACGGCTGATCGCGACCGCCTCGCGGCTGGCGTTTTGCGAAATTCGCTCGAGATGTCGACACTCGAATTTGATGCGGGCGAACACTTGCGATCAATTCGCGTGATCGCAGGCGATGTTGACTCGGCGCGAAGCATTTTTGATTTGATGCCAACTGCGACTGCCGAAAACTGGAAAACGATTGCCGAACGAATGCAAGCAGTGCCCGAGGCTTTTGCTGGAATGCGCGAAAGTTGGAGTCTCGGCATGTCGCGAAACATCGTTGCCCCACGCCGACAAGCGCTGGTTGTCGCCGAACAACTTGAAACTTGGGCGGGCACACCGTCGGCACCCGGTTTTTTCACGCAGTTCGCCGAAAGTGCAAGCGCGGTCAGTGGCGCACCGACCGAGCAGTTGCGCCGCGCCGCAATCGACGCTTCGAACTCAATGGCAGAGACAGCAAAGTTTTTGCGCCAAACGTATGCGCCTGCAGCCGACCCGCGCAACGGCGTTGGCGAAGAGCGACACGCACTAGCCCGTCGACGCTTCATGGGCATGAACATTGATGCACGCGAAGCCTACGAATGGGGCTTTGCCGAAGTGTCTCGCCTCGACGCCGAACTAGCCAAAACTGCAAAAGAGATAAACCCAAGTGCGACGCTCGACGAGGTTCGCAATTTTCTCGATACAGACCCCAAGCACAGCATCGAGGGAGAAGAAAATTTGCGTGAATGGTTACAAAAGTTGATGGACGATGCGATGTCGTTTTTGATTCGCGAGAACCACTTTGATATTCCCAAGGAGATTCACCGAGTCGAAGCAATGATCTCGCCGCCGGGTGGTGCAGCCGCGATGTATTACACATCCCCAAGCGAAGATCTTTCACGACCAGGTCGAACTTGGTATCCGGCAAATGGTCGCACGCGGTTTCCGTTATGGAGCGAACCGACGACCGCATATCACGAAGGCGTGCCTGGCCATCATTTGCAAATCGGCATGGCCACGGTCAACTCAGAAAAACTTTCACGCTTTCAACGCAACGAATTTGTCAGCGGTCACGGCGAAGGCTGGGCGCTTTATGCCGAACGCTTGATGGATGAGTTGGGCTTCTTGGGCAAACCCGAATATCGACTCGGCTATTTATACGCACAAGCGTTTCGCGCCGCGCGAATCGTCGTCGACATCGGTATGCATTGCGAATACGCGATTCCGAAAGAATCAAAATGGCACGGCGGCCAAGCATGGACACCAGAGTTGGCGCTCGAGTTTTTGTCGGCTCGTTCTTCAAGTGATGAGGCTTTCAACAAATCAGAAATCAACCGCTATTTGGGTTGGCCAGCACAGGCGATCTCATACAAACTTGGCGAAAGAGTTTGGTTGTCGTTGCGCGACGATGCCAAGCGCAAACATGGCGCCAAGTTCGACTTGCGCGCCTGGCATGCCTATGCACTTGACCTCGGCAATCTAGGTCTCGACTTGCTAAAAACCGAACTCGCTCGTTTTTAACTTTCAAAAATTAGGGAAGCACGACCACTTTCGTGCCGGGCTTGGCGAAATTGAAAATGAATTTGGCGTCTTCAGGGCTCATGCGCAAACATCCGCTGCCTTGAAACGAACCGAGTTGCTCTTCGGTCTGCAACGGCTTGCCATTTTTTGTTGGTATCGCATGAAAACCGATATTGCCACCGGCTGGGCCCAATGCAAAACGAGTCATGTTGTTGAACCACACACCCTCGTAATCAAGACTGTAAGAACGCAACGACTGACTATCAACTTTGTATTCGCCTGGCGTCGGCACGCCACGTCGCCCCGACACAGGCATCACACGCACGACTGTGTTTTGCGCGTCAACGACCCACACCCATTGCAAATTGTTTTTATAAATGACCCTGCGTCCACTGCCAGATTTGTTAGGTAACTGCGGTGGATTCAATCGCGTATAAGGCGGAAACCTCAATGCACGAGTCGGATATTGCGACGCTGTTTGTGCGGCAGTCGGCACAGGCACAACCGTCGAAGTTGTCGATGGGCTTGAACTTGTCGTGTCAGCAATTGTTGACGAACTTACAATTGTGGTTGTCGTCGAATCGTTCGAGGCGCCTTGTGCCTGCATGCCAAGGCCAAGCGAACTCACCGCAACGACTGTTGCAAAAATGACTTGACTAAATCTCTGCACTTTATTTCTTGAAAAACTTTCTCTTGCTCGTCGACTTGCCGGCAGCAACACCGACAAGTGGGTCGTCAATAATTTCGAACCGTCGACCCCAGTTGCCGACGATGCCCTGCACCATCGCCGCAAATGGCAACGCCAAAACTGCACCGATCGGCCCGAGTATTGCCCCGCCTGCAATTGCTGCGCCAAATGCAACCGCCGCATGAAGTTCGAGCGTCTGCGCAGTAATTTTTGGCGCCAACAAAAAGTTTTCAAGTTGTTGATAAACGGCAATGAACACGATCACAATTAGCGCCTTGATTGGCGAATCTAAAAATGCCAACAACACAGGCAAGACACCTGCGAGATATGTGCCGACCACGGGCAAGAATTGCGAAATCAGACCAACCCAAACCGCAAGTGCGACAGGCGCTGGTGTGCCGATCGATTGAAACACAATCCAATGAAAAAACGCCGACACGACTGCGAGCAAGGCGCGCGAGTAAATGTATCCACCGGTTTTTTGCACGGCTAAATTCCAGACTGCGAGAACTGTTTTCTGTTTGTCGGCGCTAAGTCGACTGCAAATTGTTCGGCGCAATCTCGGACCATCGGCGATCAGATAGAAAGCAAACAAAATAATCGAAAAAACTTGCAGCAGCCCGCTCAAAGCGCCCAGAGAAACATCGACCACTCGATCTTGTTGATTTTCAAAAAAGTTCTGCACCGACCCATTTGGATCGCTGATTGATTCAATCCAATTTTGTGAATCAATCGAAGTGCCGAAAGTATCGTTGAGAAAGTCAACCGTGTCGGTTACATATTGTTCGCGATTGTCAAAAAGGTCTTGGGCTTGAGTCGCCACCAAGGTGCCGATCGCCGCACCAAAAGAAATGACAGCAACAAAAACACTGAGCAACATCAAACTGGTCGCCGAGCCACGAGACCAACCGCGCGCCGCAAGACGATTAACGGCAGGCTCAATCGCCAATGCGAAAAACAGCGAGATCAACAACAAAATCAAGAAGTCTGTCAGCTGATGAAATAGTTCGCGCACAACCAATGTGGCGATGAAACCAGCCCAAAACAGCAGAATCGCTCGGGGCACCCACTTGGGCATCTTCGCGCTTGTAGTCAAGTCATCTGACTCGGCATGACTCATGTCATCTAGCGTAGTTGTCGTTTAGATAGACAATTGTCCACTTGAGATGCCACGATATAACGAACCTTTATGAAGCTGTTAGGTAAAACAATCTCAATCGAGCGGATCCGCGAAAATATCGCCACTGAATTGCGTGCGCGCGTCGTCGGACCAAACGCAAGTCAACGGACGCAAGAAATTATGGATGCACCTGGCGAGCGTTGGTTTGCCGAAGATCGACCAATTCGACTTGTGCATGGTGACGCATCGATGTTCATCGGTGGTTTGCGAGCGTTGCTGTTGCAATCACTGCACCCTTTGGCGATGGCCGGCGTCGCGAATTATTCGGATTACAGAAAAGATCCATGGGGTCGATTGCAACGTACAGCCGACTTTTTGGCTGCAACTAGTTTTGGCCCGGCTAACGAAGCACAGCGAATCGTCGAACGCGTCAAAGCCGTGCACCTAAAAGTAAATGGTGTTGCTAGTGACGGCCGTACATATTCGGCGACTGATCCGCATCTTTTGAAATGGGTGCATATCGCCGAAATCGATTCGTTTCTATATACCTACCAAAAATTCAGCAAAGCACCGCTCGACCAAGCAGGCCGTGACGGCTATGTAAAAGATGCTGCGTATGTTGCACGCGCAGTCGGTGTAATTGATCCTCCAGAGTCAGAAGCCGAGATGCGCGCGATGATCGACTCATACCGCCCCGAGTTGAAGAGCACTCGCGAGTCACGCGATGCAACAAAATATTTATTGTTCAAGCCACCCCTGCCGGGTGCGGCGAAAATCGCCTACTGGCTATTAATGGTTGCAACTGTCTCGACTTTGCCGGCATGGACGCGAATTCCGTTGCGCGTCGGCTATTTGCCAATTATTGAACAGGTGATTTTGCGGCCGTTGGGTTATCTAATGACCAGTGCTATTCGTTGGATTACGAGCACACCAATGGATAAATCAAGTGACACGTGAAGTAATTTCTGTAATTTCAAGATATTTTTTCGACACAACCAAGTCGCGAATTCGTGAAAAACCTTCGAACACTTCAACATAGCTGGTTGCTAGTGGTGAGATCGCCAATCTGATGCAATCAGGCTGTCGATAGTCGCCGATCACATTTGCAAAGATTCGCATCGCTTCAGAAATTTGACGAGCGTGTTCATGCCGCACCGAAATGTGACCGCCCCGTCGTTTTGCATCGCGCGGGGTGACAACTGAAAAACCAAGTGGCACAAGCCAGGCATCGTGTAGCGCGATCATCATTTCTGTGCCGATTGCTGCCTTTTTGGCAATGGCCGGCAATCCTGCACGTTCGATCATCGCAACTGCAGTTTGAACACAACGCATACCGATGATGCTCGGGCTGGCGATCTGAAAACCTCGCACATCTTGCGCGCGGTCGAAACCTTGACCCATCGCAAATTGTTCGCGTTGAGCGAACCATCCTTGAATCGGCACTTGCAACTCAGATTGCATCGACTTGCTGACATAGAGCCACGCCGGTGAGCCTGGGCCCGAGTTGCAATATTTGTAGGTGCAACCAACCGCAAGATCGACTTTGTCGCGCTCATATTGCATCGGCACAACGCCAACTGCGTGACTTGCATCCCAAACAAAGAGCGCACCTGCGTCACGCGCTAGTTGGGTCAATTTGGCGATGTCATGCAACACGCCAGACCGATATTGAATCACCGACAAAGTCACGAGTGCGACGTCGTCGTTGAGCACGGCACTGAGCATTTCTGGTGAGACGAACTCTTCACCCAAATCATCGTCGATCAACACAAGTTTGAGACCGCGTTGCTTACAAATGCCTTCCAAAATATAGCGATCGGTCGGAAAGTTTGCTGTGTCGGTGATTACCGTTTTGCGATTCGGTCTGGCATCAACTGCTGCGCTGCAGAGTTGATAAAAATTAACGCTCGTCGTGTCGACGCAAAGTGTTTGACCAGTCGAACCCCCAAAAGTTGTGCGTGCCACGAGATCGCCAACGGTTTGCGCTTCGTCAATCCAATCTGACCAACCCGTAACTAGTTTTGCGGCCCACTCGTGTTGCAAATAATTTTCGACAACCTTTGCGGTCGCCTTTGGCATTCGTCCGAGTGAATTGCCATCAAGATAACTGAGTGCGGGGTCGGCGATGACAAACTCGTCACGAAAAGACGACAACGGGTCGTTCGCATCAAGTTCTTCGGCGTAACTTCGCGAAGTTAAGTCGTTTGGCATACGCTCACGGTATATGACTTCAGGCGAGAATACGAAAAAATTCGACTCGGCCGTCACATATTCGTCATACCTCAAGGTTGACGAACTGTTGCAACTGCAGAGCCCACGCTCGGCCGGGCCAGAGCACGACGAGATGCTGTTCATCATCGTGCACCAAACATATGAATTGTGGTTCAAGTGCGTTTTGCACGAACTATCTCGCGGTCAACAATTGCTTGAACTCGGCGATACGCATGCTGCTTTACCCGTGCTGGGTCGGGTGCGCACAATTTTCAAAGTGTTGGTCAGCCAAGTCGACATTTTAGAAACGATGACGCCACTGCAATTCAATTCGTTTCGAGACCGACTCGAAGCAGCGAGCGGTTTTCAGTCGGTTCAATTTCGCGAACTCGAAGCGGTGCTCGGCCGACGCGACGCATCGATGGTCGATCACCTCGAGCCGAACAGCGAGTCACAACGCCGTGTGCTGAGTGCAATGAACCGCCCCGCCTTATTTGATTCGGTATTGATTTATTTGACGAAGCGCAACCACAAAATACCTAAAGAAGTTATGCGGCGCGATTTCAGCCAGAGTTATCAAGCCAATGAACTCGTGCAAGAGTCGTTGGCCAATGCATATCGCAATGACCCAGAGGCGGCGATGTTGCTTGAACGACTAATCGACATTGACGAAGGCTTGCAAGAGTGGCGTTATCGCCATGTAAAAATGGTCGAGCGCACGATCGGCATGAAACACGGCACCGGTGGTTCGAGTGGTGCCGCTTATTTGTCTTCAACTTTGTTTAAGCCTGTATTCCCCGACCTTTGGGCAGTGCGTTCGCGCTTCTAGAACTTCGCCTCGCGCACAACCAGATCAGTAGCGTTATCACCCAATGGGTACCGTTCGTCGTCACACTTTTGTCGAATGCAATGCCGACAAAGTTTGGTCTTTCGTCGGTGCGCCAGAGCGACTGCACGAATGGTTTCCGATCAGCGAGTGTCGCGTCGAAGGCAACAAGCGGTGGATAACTTTGGCTGGCGGCATCGTGTTCGAAGAGGACATCGTCACTCTCGACCAAGACTTGCGCAGGTTTCAATACAAAATCGTCAATAATTCGTTGATCAAATTTCATCTGGGCACTGTTGATGTCATACCCGATGGCGACAATCGCTGTTTGGTGATGTATTCAACCGACATGGACCCAGAAGTTTTGGCGCTGCCGATCGCTGGCGCGGCAAGCGTGGGGTTGGCAAAAGTCAAAGAGATGTTCGACGGTAAATAATTATGGGCCGCAAAATTTTGTTCATCACAACCGATCAGCAGCGCTACGACTCGCTCGGTTGCAACGGTGGCACGATCGCGCGCACACCAAACATCGATGCTCTCAGCCGAGCGGGTATCACATTTGATCGCGCGCATCCGCAAAATGTTGTGTGCATGCCGTCGCGCAGCACGATGATCACTGGGCAACATGTCAGCACGCACGGCGTGTGGATGAACGGCGTACCGCTGCCAGAAGACGCGCCGAGCATTGCCAGCGACCTGCGTCGCGCCGGTTATAAGACCGCACTTATCGGCAAAGCGCATTTCGAGCCGCTGCTTGATCCATTTTTGAGATTCACAGAAAATCGTTTAGGTAATCAACGCAAGACGACCAACAACCCCGCCGACCCGCATCGCGGCTTCGACCACATGCAACTCTCGACGCATGGTGCAGTCGGGCAATTGCATTATTCGCAGTGGGTTCGTGACAATCATCCTGAAGCGATTGCTGGTTACTACAGCGTGCTTGATAATGAGTTGCAGGTCAACGCACAAGGCGGTGGCGACACCAATGCGCCGCAATTGAAAGTGAACCCGATACCAACCGAGTGGTATCACACACAATGGGTTGCGCAACAAACAATCAACTGGTTGAACTCTTTGCCGGCAGACAAAGATTGGTTTTGTTGGATGAGTTTTCCCGACCCGCACCACCCGTGGGACCCACCCGCATCTGAGTTGCATCGCGTGCCGTGGCGCGAAGTCGACTTGCCGGCTGGCTATGTCGAAGACAAATCAAAGCGCGAAAAAATTCTCGACGACAAATTGCGTCATTGGCGCGGTTGGTATGACGGAACTTTCGTTTCGAATTATGAGGCGCCCGCGCGATGGGTGCCGGCCGCGATGACGGCTGATCAGGTTCGCGAAGTGAACGCATTCACACATGTTGAAAACGAACTGATCGACGATGCAATTGGTGAGGTGCTCAAGGCGATCAATGCGCGGGGTTGGTCGAGTGATCTCGATGTCATATATACGACTGACCACGGCGAGTTTCAAGGCGACTTCGGCTTGCTATTTAAAGGGCCGTATCATGTCGATTCGTTGATGCGTCTGCCGCTTATTTGGCGACCGGCGCCGAGCGCCAAGACTGCCCCAGCGCGAGTTAGCGCACCTGTTGGTTTGGTTTCGTTGGCTGCGACATTTGCCCACATTGCCGGCATTGATCGACCAAAATATACCGAGGCGCCGCGATTGCCAATCGATGATGGCGACGCGCAGGTTCTTGGTCACGAGCGCGTGCTCACCGAATGGGACAGCGTGCTGTTTGGCAAGATCGTGCATCTGCGAACTATTTGTCGTGACAATTGGGTTTGCACCGCTGCGCTCGACGGCACGATGAACAAATTTGGCGAAGGCGAACTTTACGACTTGGTCAACGATCCGTTGCAACATGTCAACCGTTGGAACGACGATTCGGTTCGTGCGTTGCGTGACGACTTGCTGTCTGATTTATGGGCCAACTTGCCCGCACAAGTCTTGCCCCTGCGCAATATGGACGCCCCCGTCTAACGATTAATCTTCAAAACATGGAAGTCGGTTTTATCGGGTTGGGCAACATGGGTTTGCCAATGTGTAAGCGACTGCTTGCTGCTCAAGTGCATGTGAAAGTTTTTGATATCAACGCACAAAGTGTCGACATCGCTGTTGGTCATGGTGCTATTGCGACAAAGTCGGTTGCTGAATGCGCATCGCAAGTTGATGTTTTGTTTACATCTCTACCCCGACCCGAGCATGTCGAGAAAGTTATGGTCGACAGTGACGCATTACAAAATCTCAAATCTGGCGCGATTTGGGTTGACCTGACGACCAACCGCAAAGAACTGGTAATTGAACTTGCAAGCAAAGCGCCCCAAGGTGTCTCAGTTTTGGATTCACCCGTAACGGGTGCCGTTGACGGCGCGCGAAACGGCAGGCTCACACTTTTTGTCGGTGGCGACAAATCTTCATTTGATCGAGTTTCGCCGTTACTCGCAAATCTAGGAAAAGCAATTCACTGTGGTGCTCTGGGTTCAGGCAATGTGGTCAAACTTGTGACCAATCAACTTTGGTTTATTGCGGCTGCTGCAATCGGTGAAGGTTTTGCAACCGGCATCGCCAACGGCGTCGAACTCGGCACGCTGTGGGGCGCGATCAAAGAAAGCGTCGGCGATAGTTTTGTCGTGCGACATGACGCGCCGTCAATCTTTGCGGGACACTATGACCCGTCTTTTTCGCTTGAACTTTGCCTCAAAGATTTAGGCCTGATTAGTGAACTGGGTCAACAAGTTGATGCCGATCTGCCGATGACTGCTGCTGCAATTTCGGCATTTACGATTGCCCGCGATCGATATGGCGCGAGCGCCGCCGAACTGCATGTTGCCAAACGCATCGAAGATGACGCGAAACTTTCAATGAGACTTGAGGGCGATTGGACGCCACCATGGGAAGCATAGGAAAATCTTGATTATGTCGCGTCAATATCGAGTTGATGATTTAGTCGACTTTGTGACTTTTCCACTAGATCAGCCAGAAAGTATCACGTATAAAAATGTTTTAAGCGATGCCCGAGCACAACTACAACACGATGGCTGTGCAGTGATCAAAAATTTGCTTCGCCCGACCGCCATAAAAATTATCAGTCAAGAGATTGTCGAACGAAAATCAACAACTCACTTTTCGACATCAAGCATGAATCCATACTTTCATTCAACAAAAACCCCCGATTACCCCGATCATCACCCAGTAAATACTTTCATCGAACGCTCTAGTGGTTTCATACCGGGCGATTCTTGGGATGCATCGCTGGCAATTGATGTGTTGTTTCGCAGCGATCTGCTGACGAATTTTATTCGTGACGCGCTCGAAACCGAGGCGGTCCACTGTTATGCAGATCCTTTGGCTGGTTTGACGGCCAACATTCTTGATCCTGGGCAACAATTCGCCTGGCATTTCGACACGAATGAGTTTGCCGTCACGGCGATGATCGACGAAGCCGACGAAGGTGGGCTATTTCAATATGTTCCGATGATCCGCAACCCCGACGATGAAGCATTCGAAAAAATACAACAAGTACTTGATGGCAACCTCGAGACTGTCAAGACACTCGAACTTTGCGCTGGCGATTTACAAATTTTTCGAGGCAGACACTCACTACACCGCGTGACGCGGGTGCCAAAGACCTCAAAACCTCGTCATGCGGCGATTTTTGCTTACACCGCCGAACCTGGGGTCATCGGTCGAGTTGAACGAACTAAACAATTATTTGGTCGGGTGCTGCCTGCGCACGAAGAGGCCGAGAGACATCGAGTTCGTACCGACGCACTGATTGACTAGTTGATCGATTAAACGGCGGGTACTTGCTGGGTGATGCAATGAATGCCACCGCCGCCGCGGGCAAGAATTTCGCCGATCTCGAGACCAACAATGTCGTGACTCGGAATAAATTCACCAAGTAGCGCGAGCATTTCGCTGTCGGCGTCGTGACCACACACGGGCACGATGACTGCGTCGTTACAAATATAAAAATTTAAATACGGCACTGCCGCACGAATCGAATCAGTAACAACAAACGGCAAAATCGTTATCTCGTGCACCGTTAAACCTGCGTCTTTCGCCACTGCAATGTTCGCTGCACAACGCGCGAAGTCTTCTTCGTTCTTGTCGTCGCAACCTTGCATAATCACCGTCTTTGCCCCAATAAACGCAGCCACATTGTCAACATGACCGTCTGTGTCATCGTCGAGCGCCAAACCAAACGGCAACCATACGACTTGTTGCTGGCCGAGTTCGCTGCACAAACGATTCGCAATTTGCTCGCGCGAAAGTTTCGGGTTGCGATTCGGATTCAGCAAGCACTGCTCGGTTGTGATCAGCGTGCCCGCGCCGTCAACATTTATCGAACCGCCCTCGAGAACCATGTCAATCTTTCGAGTTTTGTGACCAGCATGGCTTGCCCAGCGCGAGGCGATCGTTGCGTCTTTATCGAACGGAACGAATTTTTCGCCCCAGCCGTTGAATTGCCAACAGGTTGCGATCAGTTCAGTGTTCTCAATCACGTAATTAGGCCCCGAATCGCGAAACCAAGCATCATCGATTTCGAGTGCGACGACATCAATATTTTCGGCACATGCACGACGCGCAGTCGACACATCGTTCGGGTTGGCAATAACTG
>CAMBDT010000026.1 GCA_945865395.1 Acidimicrobium ferrooxidans DSM 10331
ATTAGCCATCGCCCAATGTGGGCGCAAACCTCACCAAGAGGCAGAAATTAAAACAGCCGCGTCGTCAGTTTTTTGCGATAGTCGGCGGTGCGCGGGTCGTTTGGTCCCATTTTCTCGAGCAACTCAAGAAACTCGCGCTTGGCGTCTTCGTCGGTCTTGACACGCACCAACAAATCAGTCAACTGTTTGTCAAAGTCATCTTGTGGCACGAAAGCCGCTCGCGCCGCAGCCACCGCCGTTCGCACACGCTCGGTCTCGGGCACGGTCTTTAACAACTCGAGTGCCGCCGTGCAATCTTTTCGTGCAATCAACAGGTCTGCAAGTGCAACCACGACGCTCTCGTTTGTCGGCTCAGCCACCAAAGCCTGACGCAGACTTGCTTCGTCACCTTTTGCTAAAAGCGCCTTGACATCAACAACAACCTGCTCGGGCAACAAGTTCTTTATAAATTGCTCGACAACATTCTCTGATTGTGCGCCGACAAAACCATCCACGATCTTGCCGTCTTTCATCGCATACACAGCCGGTATCGACTGCACCTGAAACGCCTGCGCCACCTGCGGGCAACTATCAACATCTACCTTGACCAAAATCACTTTGCCTTGAGTCGCTGCAGTCAATTTCTCGAGAATCGGCCCCAATGTTTTGCACGGCCCGCACCATTGCGCCCACAAGTCGATGATCACCGGCGTGACCATTGATTTTTCGATTACTTCCTTTTGAAAGGTTGCATCTGTTACATCAATCGCCATGCCGACATATTACTGCCACATTTCTGCGCAAACTAATCACGCTCGCAAGTGGCAATGACCGACGCAAATTAAGTAGGTTGCTTAGTGATGAGTGACACAGTCAGCAGTGGCATCGACTCTGCAAAAGTTTCAGCATGGCTCGAAACAAATGTCGACGGCGCAACCGCACCTTTTAAATTTGAATTCATCGCTGGCGGCCATTCGAATCTCACATTTTCTGTGCGCGACGCCAAACAAAATCACTATGTTCTGCGGCGCCCACCGCTAAGTCACGGCCTCGCCAGCGCACACGACATGGGTCGCGAGCATCGCATGATCTCGGCATTGCAAAACTCTGGTGTGCCCGTGCCACGCACGCGCGGTTTATGCACAAACGTCGAAGTCAACGACGCACCTTTTTATGTAATGGATTTCGTCGACGGCCACATCGTGCGCGATGTGCCCATCGCCGAGCGCGTGCTCACAGATCAGACCCGCACCCGGGCTAGTGAATCGCTCGTCGACACATTGGCAAAGATTCACGCCGTTGATGTCAATAAAGTCGGTTTGCACGACTTCAGCCGACATGAGGGCTATATCGCTCGTCAACTCAAGCGATGGTATGGCCAATGGAACGCCCAAAAAACTCGTGAGCTTTCGGTCATCGATCGCGTGCACGATGAACTATCAAAACGAATTCCCGAACAGGGCCCGGCGACAATCGTGCACGGCGACTATCGACTCGACAATTGCATCGTCAGTTCGAGCGGCGAAATTCAAGCGGTGCTCGATTGGGAGATCTGCACACTCGGTGATCCGCTCGCCGATCTCGGCTTGCTCACCGTTTATTGGACGGGCCCCGACGACGAAGCCTCACCATGGATGTCGCAATACACAACAGTGAAAGGTTTTCTAAATCGCAATGATCTAATCGCGCGCTATGCAAAAACCACGGGTCGCGATGTGACAAATATCGAGTTCTATCGTGCGTTCGCATATTGGAAACTCGCCTGCATCGTCGAAGGTGTTTACGCTCGTTATCTCGGTGGTGCGCTCGGCGAAAAAAACGCCGCCGACCTTGAGCCGTTTAAGTTGCAGACCGAGGCTGCCGCCAACAGTGCCGAGCAAGCACTTTCGCGCCTAAACTAAAAGCACGCGATGAATAAGCCATACAAAATTATTGGCACTCTGCCGCAAATCAAAGATCCGCTCTTGGTCGTGATGATGACCGGCTGGATCGACACAAGTTCAGCCGCGGCCGCAGCAATCGAACTCGTCGCCAAAGAAACAAGCGCCGTCAAGATCATCGATTTCGACATTGACACCTTCGTAGATTTTCGCGCCCGTCGCCCGATCATGGAGCTTCGCGATGGCGTCAACACAAAACTCGTTTGGTCGACACCCGAGATCGCGCTCGGTCGCGACATCAACGACAAAGATGTTTTGTTGCTCACCGGCCCAGAACCCGACACTCACTGGAACCTCTTCGCCGAAACGATCGCCGACATCAGCGTACAATTCGGCGTGCGACGCATGATCGGCATCGGCGCTTACCCGTTTGCAACACCACACACGCGCGCCGTTTATGTCTCTTGCACTTCACCCGACAAAGATTTGGTCGCAAGTTTGCCTTATCTTAAAAGTTCAGTGGATGTGCCTGCCGGCATGGCCGCTGCAATCGAACACTCGTTGCACGGGCGCAAGATTCAAGCGCTCGGTTTGTGGGCCCGCGTGCCGCACTATGTCGCTTCGATGCCTTACCCTGCTGCTTCGGCTGCGCTGCTTGCCGCACTTTGCGACACAGGTGGCATCTCGCTTGATGTTTCGTCGATGCGCGAACAAGCAAAGTCGCAGCGCGACCGACTCGATCAGTTGATCGCCGGCAACAATGATCACTCTCAAATGCTGACGCAACTCGAACAGACATTTGACGAGCAAATCGCCAACGGCACGACAGAAATTAACTTCGGTGCGCCGATACCGAGCGGCGACGAGATCGCCGCCGAATTCGAAAAATACCTGCGCGACCGCTAATTATTTGCGCGGGCTAAGCCGTGCAACCAAGACTGAACATTTGCGCCCAACGCGTTGACGTCATAGCCGCCTTCTTGCAACACAACTGTTGGCAATCCCAGCGCACCAACAAGCGCACCGCATCGGTCATAACCAGGTGTCGTCAACGCCAAGTCGCTGATCGGGTCGGTAATAAATGTGTCGAGACCCAACGACACAATCACCATCGACGGACCAAACTTCTTGATGCTCTCGCACGCCCGCTCGAGCGCCTTCATATATAGGTCATCATCGGTGCGCGCCGCAAGCGGCACATTCAGCGTCGAACCTCGACCTTTGCCCGAACCAACTTCGTCTTCATAGCCGGTGAAATATGGATACGCACGCGCCGGATCGCCATGCAACGAAACAAACTGCACATCGTCACGCTCATAAAAAATTTGCTGTGTGCCATTGCCATGGTGATAGTCGACATCAAGCACCGTCACTTTGGTGCCAGTCGTGCTCGCCACATGATGGGCTGCGATCGCCGCATTGTTGAAAAAGCAATATCCGCCATAAAGATCTGTCGTCGCATGATGCCCTGGTGGTCGGCACAAACCATAACTATTTTTTGCACCGTCCAAAACAATTTTCGTCGCGCTCATCGCCACATCAACCGCGCCGCGCGCCGCCTCGTAAGTACCCATCGTCAACGGCGTCGTAGTCTCGAAGCACCACCAACCCAATTTTCCGTTAATCGACTCTGGCTCGACCCGGTCGCCCATATTTTCGCGCAAATTTGACTTGAAGAACATATCTGGCACTACTTCACGCACTTCTTTGACATCGCGCTGATAATCAGCCCACGCCGTAGACAAAAACTTCAACAGACCAGGGTTGTGAATCTTCGTGATCGGCTCGGTGCCCCACTCAGTTGGCGAAACAAAGTCAAATGCTTTATCGGCGGCCAAAGTTTCGCGTATTTTTTCGGCCCGCCCCGTGTGCTCGAACGGCGAGTGCGCCGAAGATCTCTCAATTTCAACTTCTGGATTATGCAACAAGTGCGACGGCGAATATACAACTTTCACACAACCCCGTTTCTCTTCGAACTATTTCGACGAATTTTCTAACTGAAATCTAGTGGCGCGCGCAG
Source organism: Acidimicrobium ferrooxidans DSM 10331 (assembly GCA_945865395.1). Lineage (GTDB taxonomy): Bacteria > Actinomycetota > Acidimicrobiia > Acidimicrobiales > Ilumatobacteraceae > BACL27. The sequence goes on from CAMBDT010000026.1 coordinate 3,880, forward strand.
TGACCGCTTCAATTCGGCGACGCCAGAAGTTGTCGCAATCGTCTCGACAGCATCCCAAAGTTTCAATGCCTCGTCGCCACGCGGTGATTTCGAGATCACGGGTCCGAAGAAACTTCCTTCGGTTGGCTGACCAGGTTTAAAAGTCAAAATTGGCGTGCCGACATTTTTGCCCGTTCGCGAAAGTGCGAGGTCAGTCTCGTAGCGAATCACAGCCGTGTGCGTCTCGTCTTCAAACGAGTTCGCCCATTCAGTTGGCAACGAGTGGCGCTGCAAGACGTCCGTCAAATACTTGTGCGCATCGGTGTCGATACCTTCACGATTCTTCTCAACATGAATCGTCGTGCCGATTGCCGTATAAAACTTCGCAACAGCATCGTTGCCCGCACTTGCCCGCGCGGCACTCGCAACACGCAGCGCTTTGAGTCCGAAAAGATGCATCATCTTGTGATAATCATCGCCCGGGTTGTAGCCCTTGTCGGTGTTGATCATCGACAACGAAACGAACTTCCAAGAAACTGCATAATCGCGCAACTTGCTGACTTCTGTCACCCAACGCGAAGTAACCCAAGCCCACGGACAACCCGGATCGAAAAAAAATTCTAAATCTGCCACAAAGACAGATTAGGCGCTTCAGACGCGCTCAACCTCTTTAAGGTCATAGGTTTCGATTACATCGCCCGGCTTCAAATCTTGGAAGTCCGTGAGGCTGAGACCACATTCGAAACCCTCGCGCACTTCTTTGACGTCGTCTTTGAAGCGGCGCAGCGTGTTGATATTGCCCTTCCAAATAATGGTGCCTTCGCGCAAGAATCGCACGCGCGAACCACGAGTGATCACACCAGAAACCACCGAGCAACCCGCAACCGCACCAACCTTTGGCGCTTTGAAGATCTCGCGCACTTCGGCTTCGCCCGTGACAACTTCGACGAACTCTGGGGCGAGCATACCCTTCATCGCCTTCTCGATATCTTCGAGCAGTTTGTAAATAATTTCGTAGGTGCGAATCTCGACATTTTCTTTTTCGGCAAGTTCGCGAATCTTGCGATCTGGTCGCACATTGAAACCGATCAAGGTCGCATTGGTCGCAGCGGCCAACGAAATGTCATTCTCGGTGATCGTGCCAACACCACGATGCACAAACGCCGCACGCACGTCGTCACGCTCAAGTTTGCGCAAACTTTCGGTTACCGCTTCAAGCGAACCATGCACATCGGCCTTGACAATCACGTTCAGCGTCGCAATTTCGCCCGCCTGAATCTGAGTGAAAATATCTTCGAGCTTCACGCCGCGTTGCACTCGTGCATCACCGCGTTGGTTCATCGCCCTAAATCGTTGTTCGCGCGCGCCGGCAACAGTTCGAGCCGTGCGCTCGTCAGGTGCTGATCTAAATTCTTCGCCTGCACCAGGCACAGCCGACAAACCCAAAACTTGCACCGGCGCCGAAGGCCCCACTTCTTTAACTTGCTCGCCACGATCGTTTATAAGAGCTCGCACTTTGCCCCACGCTGCACCGGCAACAATTGGGTCACCAACTTTGAGGGTGCCCTTATCGACCAAAATTGTCGCGACAGGCCCGCGACCGACGTCAAGTTGCGCTTCAAGTACAACGCCCTTTGCGCGACCAGTCGGGTTTGCCTTGAGTTCTTCGAGTTCAGCGACAACGTTTAACTGCTCGAGCAAGTCGTCGATGCCAAGACCACTCTGTGCCGACATCTCGACCACAATCGTGTCGCCACCCCATGCTTCTGGCGTCAACTGCTGCTCTGCCAAACCTGCCAACACTCGCTGTACATCGGCATTTTGTTTGTCGATCTTGTTTAGTGCGACAACGATCGGCACATCAGCGACGCGAGCATGGTTGATCGCTTCAACAGTTTGCGGCATCACGCCGTCGTCAGCCGCCACAACAAGCACCACGATGTCGGTAACGCCCGCACCACGCGCACGCATCTTTGTAAATGCGGCGTGACCAGGGGTGTCAATGAAAGTTATTTTCTTGCCACCGCGTTCGATTTGATATGCACCGATGTGCTGAGTAATGCCACCTGCTTCACCCGAAACAACATTTGCATTGCGAATCTTGTCGAGCAGCGTCGTCTTGCCGTGGTCAACGTGACCCATAATCGTAATAATCGGCGGTCGCACTTCTTGCAACTCTGGCGTATCGTCATCAGAGTCATCAAACATCGCTTGCAACTCGAGCTCTTCTTGCTGACCCGGGTCAACGAGCAAAATCTCGGCACCAATTTCAAGCGCGAACAACTCCATTTGTTCATCCACAAGTGTCATCGTCGCTGTCACCATCTCGCCGTGCTCGAGCAAAAAGCGAACAACATCGGCTGGTGTGCGATTTAATTTTGGTGCGAATTCTTGCGACGAACAACCGCGTTCAATTACAACAATGCCTTCTGGCGGCGGTGTTGCGCTAGCTGTATAACTTGTCGGCGCTTGTGGCAACTGCTCGTCAAATTCACGACGACGCTCACCGCGAGTTTTTTTGCGCGGACCACGACGCTGACCGCCACCTGGTCCACGACCACCACCAGGGCGACCTCCCGGCCCTGACGGACTGCTGCGACCAAGCGCGGTACCACGACCACCAGTCGGCGCACCCGGACGACCCGCACCTGGGCCTCGACTCGGCGCACCGCGATCTGGCGTTGTGCGACCACCCGAACCAGCCGGACCACGACCAAGTTGCGACGCCGGAATTCGACCCGTGCGTGCATTCGTTGATGTTGTGCCAGTGCGTTGCGGCCCACGATTAAACGGCGGACGCGTCACACCACCTTCTGGTCGACGCGCAACTGGCGGTGGCGGTATCGGTCGCGACGAACCCGGCGGTGGCGGTATCGGCCGCGAACCTGGCGTCGCTGGTCGCGCACCCGGCGGTGCTGGTTGTTGTGTCGGACGTGTTGGTTGTTGTGTCGGAGTACTTGCCGCCGGTGCTTGCGGTTGCGCAGCAGGTCGAACTGGTTGTGGTTGCAGCGGTTGAATCGGTCGCGCAGGTGCAGGTCGCACGACTGGCGCAACATTCGTAACAATGCCAGGCCTATTTGGCTGAGCGGATGAAACTACGCGGCCCGCACCACCATCAGTCTCGCGCGGCGCCACTTGCTCAGTTTTTTGTTCTTGCGTCGCAGACATTGAGGGCGTTTCAACAGTCGGAGTCGCAACTTCACCCGCCTCTACAACTTCAACATCGTCGTCCGCGCCGATTTTTTTCGCCGCAACTTTCTTCGCGCCAGCAACTTTCTTCGCGCCAGCAACTTTCTTCGCGCCAGCGACCTTCTTCACGCCGGCAACTTTTTTCGCCGCAGTTTTTTTAGCCGGCTTGTCAGAAACTTCTTCTGGCTGCACATCACGCATCAGACCTTCGCGCTCGGCACGCGCACGAATGCGATCTGCCTGGGCATCAATCACCGTCGACGAGGGGCCCTTTACACCAATGCCAAGTTTGCCGCTGAGGTCAATGACCTCGGCGTTTGTCATTCCGAGTTCTTTAGCGATCTCGTGAACGCGTTTGGCTTTTGGCAAAGTGTTTAGCCTCTCGAATCTTCTGCGGCGCCGCCAGATTGAGCAGCAACTTGTTCTTGACTAAGAATCGAACCGTCGGCAGCGTGCCATTCCATTGCACCGGTCTCGACATTTGTCTTCCATTCGCCTTCGGCGTACATCGTGTCAGGTGTTGCAACCGCAGCAGGTCGACGCGTGACGGCATTGCCCTCAGCGGCAACCTCTGACTCGCTCTTAATGTCGATGCGCACGCCAGTAAGACGAGCGGCAAGCGTTGCGTTCACGCCCATCTTGCCAATCGCCAACGACAACTGAAAATCAGGCACGATTACGTCGGCTTGCGTCTCGTCTGGGCTCAGTCGAACTTCGCTGACTTTCGCTGGCGACATCGCCTTGGCGATGAAGTCGCGCTTGTCTTCGCTAAACGGAATAATGTCGACTTTCTCGCCGCGCAATTCGTTGACGACCATTCGCACTCGTCCACCGCGAGCACCAACACAGGCGCCAACAGGGTCAATCGCTTTATCGTTCGACCAGACGGCAATTTTTGTTCGCTGTCCCGGTTCGCGAGCACACGATTTAATTTCAACGATGCGGTCTGCAATCTCAGGCACTTCCATTTCAAACAAGCGCATGATCAAGCCAGGGTGCGTGCGACTGACCACAATTTGCGGGCCCTTCGGCGTGCGACGCACTTCAACGATGTATGCCTTCAAGCGAGCATTCGGCTCGCGAGTTTCGCCAAGCACTTGCTCTGCTTGTGGCAACAACGCTTCAACTCGACCCAAGTCAAGCAGCGTGTAACGAGTGTCTGTCTTTTGCACGGTGCCCGAAACAATGTCACCCTCGCGGTTGGCATATTCTTCGAACTTGCGCTCGCGCTCTACTTCGCGAATTCGCTGGCTCATAACTTGACGGAATGTCACCGCAGCGATGCGACCCAATTCGTCTTTCTTCGGCGTGTCATCACGCTCGTTGATCCAGTCACCGTCGTCATTGACGTCGTATGCCGTGAAGGTGATGTCCATGTTGTCTGGGTTGACACCAACGATTACTTCGTCGGCCGCACCAGGACGCTTTTTGTATGCAGTCGCCAATGCTTCGACGAGCACCTGCAACAGTGCATCCATCGTTAGTCCACGGTCTGCTGCGAGCATGCGCAGCGCTTCTGACATGTCCATGTTGCTCATGATGCTTTCGCCTCCGTTGTGTTTTCAAACTTTTGTTTCGAATTCTTTTTCTTTGAATGACGAGCATCTTCTTTCGATGTCGTCGCTAATTCAAAAACCGTTTTCGCGCGATCAATCGCCACATGTTTGATCTCAACTTCGACACCATCTTCTTTGCGCACGACGATTTGTTTTTCGTCGGCACCCACGAGCACACCATGCACTCGTCGCTCACCGGTCGTCTCTAGCGGTGCGGTCAATCGCACGCTGACAACTTTGTTGATTTCGCGCTCAAAGTGTCGCGGCAATCGCAAGTTGCGCTCAAGACCTGGGCTAGTCACTTCAAGTGTGTATCGACCAGGCACGGGCTCGGTGTGGTCGAACTCGCGTGAAACCAACCGCGTCAATAATCCGATCTGCTCAAGATCGACGCCGGCAGGCTTGCCATTTTCGCCAAACAAACCAGGCTTCGTGTCGACAACAATTCGCACGATGCCGCTGACAAATTCGAGGTCATAGAGATCAAGGCCGAGATCGCTAACGATTGGCGTGACAATTTCGCTGATGCGCACAAGCACTGCGCTCTCGGTTGTATTCTGCGTCATTAGATATCTCTCCTTTCTCGTAATATCGCGACTAAATAGCTACCAAATCACCATCAAATAGCCGTTTTGGCGAACCAAAACAACACCCGATAGAGAACAAAAGGCGTGGGCCTAAACCCACGCCTTCGGTTCTTAGAACTTTAAAGGTCATCTCAAGTATAGGGGTTTTAGTAAAGTTTTCGTGAGGCGCTATTCAACGCGCTACGAGGTGAGGCCCTGTGATTTTGCGTATGTCAACTATGTTTTTGCGGACATTACGCGATGATCCTGTCGATGCCGAAGTGCCAAGTCATCGGCTTTTAGTTCGCGCTTCATACATTCGTCGCGCTGCGCCAGGCGGTTATACATGGTTGCCTCTCGGTTTGCGCACGTTGAACCGAGTCGAAACGATTATCCGCGAAGAAATGGATGCAATCGGCGCGCAAGAAGTGCACTTTCCGGCGATGTTGCCTCGCGAGCCTTATGAGACGACAGGTCGCTGGACAGATTACGGTCCGAATTTGTTTCGCTTGCAAGATCGTCGCGGCGTCGATTATCTGCTCGGCCCGACGCACGAAGAAATGTTCACGCTATTAGTCAAAGATCTCTACAGCAGTTACAAAGATTTACCGCTCTGGCTTTATCAAATTCAAACCAAGTTTCGCGACGAGGCCCGCCCGCGTGCAGGTTTGTTGCGCGGTCGCGAATTTTTGATGAAAGATTCTTACAGTTTCGATATTGACCAAGACGGTCTGCAGCGCAGTTACGACGCACACCGCGCCGCATATTTGCGAACCTTCGATCGGTTGGGCTTGCCATATGCAGTCGTCTCAGCGATGTCTGGTGCAATGGGTGGCTCAGCGTCAGAAGAATTTTTGTTTCCGTGCGAGTCGGGTGAAGACACTTTCGTCAGTTGCACCAAGTGCGATTATGCGGCCAACACCGAAGCAGTTCGCGTCGGCGAGCCAGCCAAGATCGACTTCACTGGTTTCGCGGCTGCCGTCGTGCACGACACACCAGCGACGCCAACAATCGCCACGCTTGTCGACTTGTTCAACACTCGTGCCGATCTAAAGCGGGGCGATCGTGCATGGACTGCCGCCGACACGCTGAAAAATGTTGTCGTCAATTTGCGTCATCCCGATGGTCGCATCGAACCGCTTGCGGTTGGCGTGCCCGGCGATCGCGACGTCGACTTAAAGCGTCTCGAAGCACAAGTCGCGCCTGCCGAAATCGTCGACTTCACCGAAGAAGACTTTGCCAAAAACAAAAATCTCGTCAAGGGTTACATCGGGCCGACGGCACTTGGCGAAAAGAATGCAAGCGCAATTCGATATTTGCTCGATCGCAGCATCGCCATCGGCAGCGCGTGGATAACCGGCGCCAATGCGCCGGGTAGACACGTTGCCGGTCTCGTATACGGCCGCGATTTTTCATGCGACGGCATTGTCGACGCTGCCGATGTGCGCGACGGCGACGCTTGCCCGAAATGCAGTTCGAAACTTCACATTCGTCGCGGCATCGAAATCGGTCATGTGTTTCAACTCGGTCGAAAATATGCCGAAGCACTCGGGCTCACAGTGCTCGACCAAAATGGCAAGACACAAGTCGTCACTATGGGCTCGTATGGCATCGGTGTTTCGCGCGCGGTTGCTGCAATCGCCGAAGCAAATCACGACGAACTCGGCCTCAAATGGCCGACTGCTGTTTCGCCCGCTGACGTACACATCGTTATCGCTGGCAAACCTGGTGACGAAACGGCAGGCGCTGGCACTCAACTCGCCGAAGAACTCAGCGCCAAACATATGACCGTCATTCTTGACGATCGCAAAGGCGTCTCACCTGGCGTGCGGTTCAAAGATGCCGAACTAATCGGCACACCCCGCATCATCATCGCCGGTCGTGGCGTCGCAACAGGTGTTGTCGAAGTTCGCAATCGCCGCGCTGGCACTGCAAGCGAGGTCGCCCTCGTTGACGCCGCCGAATTCGTCGCCAAAATGCCAGCAACCTAAACATTTGCAACAACAAATGCCAACACGACTCTCGCCCGCACTAAAAAATTACGACTGGGGCGACATCATTGCCCTGCCAGATTTCACGGGTCAACCAAGAGACGCCAAGCCTTGGGCAGAACTTTGGTTCGGCACACATCCCGACGGTCAAGCCACTGTGCAAACCGGCAACGGCACAAGCCAACTTTCATCGATCATCGGCGAACTTTCGTTCTTGGTCAAGCTCATCGCGGTTGCCAAACCACTTTCCATTCAGACGCATCCAACAGTTGCGCAAGCACAAACTGGCTTTGCACGCGAGAACAACCTCGGCATCGATCGCGCGGCGTTCAATCGCGTCTATCGCGACACAAATTCAAAACCAGAGTTACTCTGCGCACTCAGCGACTTCGAAATGTTGTGTGGGTTCGCGCCAATCGAACAATCACTCGCGCTCGCCGAAAAAAACGGCTGGCTCGAACTCGCTAGACATTTGAAACTCACCGGCTTGGCAAAAACTGTTCGATGGGCACTCGAAGAAAAAAGCCACAAGACGCCGATGAATTTGCCAAACCATCTTCGCATCGCCGGCGAACTTTACGCCAACACCGGCGGCGTCTATGTCGCATTGTTAATGAACCACATCACGCTCAAATCTGGCGAAGCGATGTTCTTAGAGCCCGGCAATGTGCATTCATACTTAAGTGGTCTGGCCGTCGAAGTGATGTCGAGCAGCGACAATGTGATGCGCGCCGCATTCACCACCAAACACGTCGACCTTCAAGAGTTTTTCGCCACGGCAAATATCGATTCGCAGTCGCCGACACAGGTCACGCAACGAAATTCGTCAAACAACACGGTTGATTACGAGATCAAAAACGCGCCCTTTAGTGTGCAAAAAATCAATGTGAATAGCGCCATGACGATTCAAGCCGATCACGAGGTAGAACTATATTTATGCGTGCAAGGTCATTCGGGCGCATTGCAACAGGGCCAGGCCTGTGTTTTACGACAACATGAAGTTTTGCAACTCGAAAAAGACTCAGTCATATTTCGTGTTTGGGGCAGTTAATTTCGTTGTCAAATTTTTCATATGAAAAATAACTTCTCTCGCGCTCGTCGGGCCCTGATTCTCATAGTCGCAGTTTGCCTCACTGTCGCCGCGGGCATCTCGACGCCGTTCACACCTAACACGGGGCCATCAATTTTGATTCTCGGTGACAGCATCACTTGGGGTACCGAATATTTCGCCAAGTCGCAAAAGTTGATCGCCGCCGACGCACAATGGACAAACGTCGTCATCGACGGTCAATATTCGCGCCGAGTCGCGTTTCCGACACCCAATGCATCCACAAAATTTTCGGGTGTCAAAACTTTTAAAAAACTCAGCGCCAGTGGCCTAAAAGCCGATGCTGTGATCGTCGCGCTCGGCAGCAACGATGTCGCGATTGAAACCAAAGAGGCTGTCTACGAACTAATTATCCGCGATCTGCTTACGACCATCGGCAATGTTCCAGTCACCTGGCTGACCGTCAATCGTCGCGACACGCCAGAAATCGCCAAACGCAGCGTGGTGTTTAATCAGGTACTCGCGCGAATCGCCCCCGAATATCCAAATTTAGTTCTTGAAGATTGGTATTCAGTTATTGCTAAACGCACAAAATGGATGGCGTTCGACAAAATCCACCTGACACCGTCGGGTTATCAGGCTCGCGCCAAACTGCATCGCCGACTAGCGCGCGAACTATTCGACCGCCACATCATCGCCACTACGCCGACGACAACCACTACGACTTCGACCGTACCGCCGACTACAACTTTGCCCGCGACTGTTCCCGTAACAACGGTGCCGCCGACTACAACTTTGCCCGCGACAACCGTGACGCCGACAACTGCCGCGCCGTAACTCAGTCGGCAATCCTTCGCCGAGACTATTTAATGGCTTGTTCGGTGCCGATCAACGCATACACGCAACCATTGCCCTTGCTGCCTGCATCGGCCGTATACGTCGCCGTGATGTTTGATCCGCTTGTTGCAAACTTGA